>DASYQV010000219.1:0-39222 GCA_036005125.1 Vicinamibacterales bacterium | reverse complement strand
CTGTACGTCTTCGTCAACCCGTTTCGCGTGTTCGTGACCGTGAACCCGCCGTCCTCACTGGCCGACGCCTTGATGAAATACACGTCGGTATGGTCCGGGTTCGTCTCGAGGTTCGCGATCATCTCTTCCCGCGTGTTGTGGTCCTTCCCTTCCGGCGACATGTGTCCCTGCCAGATCCCTTCGACTCCGGGTATCCCGGCGATTCGCTCGTAATGCCCGTGGCCACCGGGTATCCCGAGCCCCTTGTTGGCACCGTTGGTCACCACGACGACCTGCGGCTTGAGCGCATAGAGATGGGCCGGCGCGCCGCCGCCGTCGAACGCGCCGTGCTTGGTCGTCTGATACAGGGTCACCGTGCCCAGCTTGTTGACCGGACACGACAGGGCCATTTCGGTTTCCCAGGGCGTGTCGCCCGGATTGAAGTACGTGAACCGGCCGTAGGTGAACAGCGTCGCGATGTTGCGCTGGTTCTCGAGAGAGTCCGGAGGTTTGTGCTCGGCGTCCGCGCAGAGTGCATTGGTCGCGCCGCCGCCGTTGACAGGCTTCGCCAGAAACACCTTGTTTGCCGTGATCACCTGGGCTCGCACGCCCTTCAGCGGAATCACGTCGCCGACGCCCAGTATGGTCCGTTTGCCTTCGGACGCAATCTGGTACACGTCCATCCACTCCTGAACCCCTGGAATCCCTTTCCCGACGTCCCCGCTCTCGGACTTCCCGCCATGACCGTAAAAGCGCAGGATCGGGATCATCTTGACGAGCGCGTTCAACCCGCCCACATGGTCGGCGTGAAAATGCGTCACCATGTGGTGGTCGATCTTTTTCAGCCCCGCCTTCTGGGTCACCGCATGAATGCGCCTGGCATCGCGGTCATCGGGTCTCCGGAACCCGCTGTCGATCAACAACGATTCCCCCGACGGTGACACGACCAGCGTCGCGCCCCCACCCTCGACGTCGATGAAATAGATGTCCAGGTTTCGCGACTGCGCATCGATCGGCGCACCCGGCGCGAGCAGACATGTGAGGAGCACGAGTGACGCCGCGACCACGCGCGCGAGGCGTGCGGCCGCTCCTGCTATCCCGGTCGCTCGATTCTGCACGTCGATCCTCCGGTGCGGAGTCTGGAGCGTGACGGCGATGAAGTCAAGAGCCGTTCCTGTAGGTCTTGACGAGGCCGTTCCGGCTGTTGGTAATGGTGAAGTTGCCATCCGCCCGGACGGAAACCTTGATCCAATGCGCAGGACCGTTGTGCTGGGGCGCGTTCGCGGCGGGCGTGCCGGGTTGCACTGGAACCATCGGCGCCACTGGAACAGTCGTCTCGTCCAGGTTGGCGATATACATGCCCGGAACGTTGTGCTCCTGGCCGCCGAGAAAGGCGAAGTGAATCTGCCACAGATCCTCGAGACCGGGTGAGTTGAGGAACACCTTCATGGCCTCCGGTTGTCCGCCTTTGCGCAAGCCGTTGTTCATGATCATCACCCGCGCGCGAAGCGGATGAACGAGCGTCTCCGAATTCGAGCTGAACTGCCCGTGACGCGAGGGGATGAACAGATCGACCGTGCCGATCCGGTTCACGGGGCACATCAAGTCGAATTCCTGATTCCAGTCGAAATCGCCCAGATAGAGAACCCGGAACCTTCCAAAGGTGACGTGGCTCCCGACAGACTGCTCGTCCTCGGTCTTGCCGAGAGGCCCTCCTGAAACCGGATTGACCTCATGGCGCCTGAAGCTCGCGCAATGTGGATTGGGCGCGCCGGCGCCCGGGAGCGGCGCCTTGAGCACCTGTGCCGCGGAGTTGACGATACGCCATTCGAGACCTTTGACCGGAATCCTGTCGCCGGACTTCACGATCGTGTGCTTTGCCTTCGCGTAGATCGTCCCGTACTGCTCGAGTACCCGATCTATTTGAGGGCCTGGCTGTACGTTGGGTCCATGGTCGACGAATTCCTTGATCGGAATGCGTGTCGCGAGCTCTGGAAGCCCGCCGACGTGATCTCCGTGGAAGTGCGTGGTGACCACGTAGTCGATCTGTGTCACGCCCGCATCCTTGACCGCGGCCATGATGCGGTCGGCATCGCGGACCGCGGCGGCGCCCCCGTTTCCGGTGTCGTAGACGAGGGACTGGCCCGAGGGTGTGACCCACAACTGGGCATTCCCACCTTCCACGTCGATGACGTAGATGTCCAACGTTTTCGACGCGTCCCGTTGTGCTGCTGGAAGCGTCGCCGCAAGCGCGAGGGTCGATACGATCGCCGTGAGGACGCGCATCGCATGCCTCCTCTTCTTGATTCATGATTCATGATTCTTGATTCTTGATTTCAATGATGAATCAAGAATCACGAATTGCCAAAACTTCGTGATCTTCGTGGCCTTCGTGGCCGATTGCTTCGTGATCTTCGTGGCCCCGCGCCGGCCTATAATCGTCCGAAATCCACGCGCCAGGAGTCTTTCATGAAAACACGATTCTCGATCGGAGTTGCGGCGTCCGCCATTCTGTCCTTCGTGACGGGAGCGGCGATTCTCGAATCCCAGAGTCCCCCGGCCGCCGCCACGGTCAAGGTCGAAGGCGGGCTGGTTTCCGGCGTGAGCGCTGACGGCGTCCGCAGCTACAAGGGGATTCCGTTCGCGGCGCCGCCCGTCGGTGACCTCCGCTGGAAGCCACCGCAACCGGTGAAGGCGTGGAGCGGCACCAGACGCGGCGACGCGGTCGGCCCCGCGTGCCCGCAGAACGGCCATCCACCGGGACCCTTCCCCGATCCGACCGAAGCTCAACGCGAAGATTGCCTGTCCCTGAACGTCTGGACCGCCGCCCCCGCCGGCGAGCGGCGGCCCGTGATCGTCTGGTACCACGGTGGAGGCTGGGCATTCGGGTCGGGCGTCAGCTACACGCCGAACGGCGCGCCACTCGCGAAGAAAGGCATCGTGCTCGTCACGGTGAATTCCCGGCTCGGAGCCCTCGGGTATCTGGCGCATCCCGAGCTGACCGCCGAATCGGCACATCATTCGTCCGGCAATTACGGGTTCCTCGACCAGATTGCGGCGCTCCACTGGGTCCGGCAGAACGTCGCGGCGTTTGGCGGCGACCCGAATCGCGTGACGATTATGGGCGAGTCCGCCGGCTCGTGGACGGTGAGCATGCTTGTCGCCTCGCCGCTCAGCCGCGGTCTCTTCCAACGCGCCATCGGCGAGAGCGGTGGGCGCTTCGGCCCACAATCGTACCTTCATGACGACCGCAATGGATTCCAGGCTGCCGAGAACGTCGGGCTCCAGTTCGCCAGGACGGCCGGCGTCGATTCGATCGCGGCGCTACGCGCGCTCCCGCCGGAGAAGATTCTCAAGATGCAGTTTCGAACCCTGGAGAACGTCGACGGCTGGGCGCTGCCCGACGAGGTGCGTACGCTATACGCGCAGGGCAAGCAGGCGAAGGTGCCGGTCCTCGTCGGGTCGAACAGGAACGAGCGCACGCCGAACCCCGCAACGGCGCCGAAGACAATCGCCGAATATCGCGCCTACCTCGCGAAGGAATACGGCGCGTCGAGTCAGGCGCTCGAGACCGCGTACCCCGTGAAAACAGAAGCTGACATTGTCGCCGCTGTCGCGGCCATCGCGGGTCAGTCCGCGTTCACCGTGCATATGCGCACGTGGGCACGCCGAATGGCGGCGGCGGGACAGAAGACGTTTTTGTACGAGTTCACCCACGTGCCGCCCCACCCGAACAGCAAACAGCTCGGCGCGTTCCACACGTCGGAAATACCCTACGTCTTCAACGATCTCAAGCAGCCTCGGTTGAGCGATTGGCGTTTCACCGAGACCGACTCGCGCGTGGCGAACGTAATGTCCAGCTACTGGACCAATTTCGTGATTCATGGCGATCCAAATGGCGAGGGACTGCCTCGTTGGGCGCCGTATGACCCGACCAACGAAGGGTATATGGATCTGGGCGACACGCCGGTGCTGCGGAACCATCTGCTCAAACAGCAGCTCGACGCGATCGAGGGATTCCAGCAACAGCGCCAGTCGACGTCGCGCTGATGTGATGCTTCACACGAACGGGCGAGGGCACAGCATGCGGTACACGTGCATCGTGATGTTGATCGTGTCGATGACCTCACTGGGCGCTCAGCGTCTGTCTCAGGCGATGATCGAGTGGCCCTATTACGGCGGCGATCAGGCGCAGAGCAAGTACTCGCTTGCCGCCGACATCACACCGAAAAACGTCGGTCAGCTCGGCGTTGCGTGGGAGTGGCGACACGGCGACATGCCGTTTCCGCAATACGGAACGCGGCCGGGTAATTTCGAGGTGACGCCGCTGATGATCGACAACGTGCTGTACCTGAGCACGCCGTACACGCGCGTGGTGGCGCTCGACGCGGAATCGGGCCAGCAGCTCTGGGCGTTCGATCCGAAGATCTATGTGGACGGACAGGGATCGGCGATCGATTTCACTCACCGCGGCGTCGCGGTGTGGCGCGAGGGCGGCTCGTCCCGTGTCTTCCTGAACAGTCGCGACCGCCTCTATGCGCTGGACGCGAGAACCGGCAGTCCCATCGCCACATTTGGTCAGGGCGGCTCCGTGAGCCTCGTCGAGGATTTGGGAGTGACCATTCCCAAGCTGTTCGCCCGACAGACGTCGCCGCCGGTTGTCTACAAGAACCTGGTGATCGTCGGCAGCAGCATCGCCGATCGGCTGCAGTTCAAGGGTGACCCGCCGGGCACGGTCCAGGCATTCGACGTCAACACAGGGAAGCGGGCATGGGTGTTCTTTACGATCCCTCGATCCGCGGACGCGTTCGGCGCCGAGACGTGGGCCAATGAGTCGTGGAAATACACCGGGCATGCCAACGTGTGGGCACCGATGTCGCTGGACGAGTCACGAGGTCTGCTGTACGTCCCGACGAGCACACCGAGCGGTGACTACTGGGGCGGTCGTCGCGCGGGCGCCAACCTGTTTGCCGAATCACTGGTCTGCCTCGATGCCATGACCGGTCAGCGAAAATGGCATTTCCAGGCCGTGCACCACGGTATCTGGGACTACGATTTCCCCACCGCGCCGAATCTGTTGACGATTACGGTCAACGGCAAACGCATCGACGCCGTCGCTCAGGTGTCGAAACAGGGGTTCACGTACGTGTTCGATCGGGTGACGGGCGTGCCGGTCTGGCCGATCGAGGAAAGGCGCGTCGAGACGTACACGAACGTTCCCGGCGAGGTGCCGTATCCGACGCAGCCCTTCCCCACGAGGCCGCCCGCGTTTTCGGGACAGGGCGTATCCCTCGAAGATGCGAACGATCTGACACCTGAAATCAAGGCGCTTGCCATCGCCGAGATGAAGAAGTATCGGCTTGGCGCGTTGTTCACGCCGCCCAGCCTGGAGGGCACGCTGCAGCGCCCCACGGCGACGGGCGGATCGGGATGGGGAGGCGCGGCCGTCGATCCCGAGACGGGCGTGCTCTACGTCAAGTCGTCAGAGGGCGTCTTCATCAATCGGGTGTGCAAGAACAGCCAGGGCGATCCCGACATTGACGTCGATTACAGCAACTGGTGCCGAAGCGGCCCCATGTTCGTGCGCGAAGGACAGGAGCCGCCTGCCGCTCCCGCGCAGCAACCGCAGGAGCAGCCAGCGCGCGCCACCTCGCCGAACCCGTTGGGGCCGATACCGATCATCAAGCCACCGTACGCGCATCTGGTGGCGATCGACCTCAATCGCGGGCAGATCGCCTGGAAGGTGCCGTTCGGAGAAGGCAGCACGCTCATTCGATCGCATCCGCTGCTGAAGGGCGTGAAGCTCCCGGCTCGCCTCGGAACACCAGGTAGCCCAGGGCTCCTCCTGACCAAGGGAGGCCTGGTATTCATGGGAAGCGGCGACCCGTATCTCTACGCGTTCGACAAGACCAACGGACGTGAGCTGTGGCGGGGCGCGACGCCATTCCGCGTCGGCGCGAATCCAATGACGTACAGGACGCGGGCCGGCCGTCAGTTCGTGGTGGTCGCCTCGGGTGCGGGGCCGGATGGTGCGGTGACGGCGTTCGCGTTGGGAGCACGCTGAGGAGGCAGAGCGCGCGGAGACGTTTCAACGCCGAGCTCGGCACAGCCCGCAGGAGTTTGCCTCGAAACAACTCCGGGCGCTCCACGTTTTTGAATCATCTGTGCGGTCTAATCCCGGAATTCGCGGAATTCACTTGAGTCGCCACCATCGCTCGGAAATATACAGGGAGATCAGGGAGTCTGCGCTGATCGAGCCATCGGCCCGTTCGACTGGTCGGCCTCCGCAGCAGGCCGAGGAAGCAGAGAGCGCGGAGGGGTTTAAACGCCGAGATCGCAGAGCCCGCAGAGTTTCCTTGAATGATCTCCGCGTCCTCCGCGTGCTCGGCGTTTTAATCGTCTCCGCGATCTCAATCTCGCTCTGCGCACCGCGCGCCGAGGAAGCGGAGAGCGCGGAGACGTTTTCAAACGCCGAGCTCGCAGAGATTTTCCTCGGATGATCTCCGCGCCCTCCGGGTGCTCGGCGTGTGGTTCGTCTCCTTGAATCCACGCTACTTCATCGGCGAGAAGTCCACTGGCGTCATGAACGTCCTGTCAACGGTGACCTTGCCAAGGTCGGGCTCTTTCGGAAACTTCAGCCATTCCGGATCGTCGCGGAATTTCGCCCAGGAGGCGTCCGCCGCCTGCTTGCTCTCGTGAGCCAGGATGTAGACCAACTGGGTTTTCGTTCCTTCAATCGGCACCCAGAAGCCGACGCCTTTCATCCCGAGCCGCTCCCAGATCTTCACCTCGCCTCCCCGGAAGCGATTCATCAGCACGTTGAGCTTCTCTTTGTTCTCCAGGTTTGCAATTCGCAGCTCGAACACACGGTTCTTCGACTGCGCATCGACGGTTGTGCCTCGGCCTGCCCAGAACCCGAGTCCGAACGTGATGAGGAGGAGAGTTACTCCTGATACGCATTTTCTCAACATCGCGATGCTCCTGAAGAAATATGTTCCTTTGGTGATTCTACTGGGCCAGTAGAATCACCGGCCCAGTAGAATCACCGCAGCACGTTGCTCGTCTCGGCCGCGCGGACGAACCGCTGCGCATCCTCTTCGAGCAGGAAGCCCTCGGCCTTGAGCTCGGCCGCCGCCTTCTTCACCGCGTTCACGTAGCCCTGGTGATCTTTGTATCGCTCCTCGAGCGACTCGCGAGGATCGGCGGACGCCTGTCGCTGCGCACTCGTCGCCGCAAACGGCAGGAACGAGCCGGTCAGCCCGCACAGGTCGCCCTCGCGCCGGCCGCTCGCGCGGACGTTCCATCCGACATTGGTTCCAAGCGGCGCGCGAATCTCCATCTGCCGTATCCCGCCAACGTCGAGCCCGTCCTTGCCGATATCCGGGACGAGCACCTGATATTTCGCACCGATCGTCGGAGGAAGCTGGGTGATGATGCCTCCCTGGGAACGGAATCCCGGCCCGAAGTTGATGGCGTGGAGCTCCGTCATGACCCTGGTGATCGCCGCGCCAGGGATCTTCGGAAACTTCGTCACGTACGCGTCGAGCGGGACGAGCGTCTTGTCTTCAACCCGCGGATACCGGCTCTTCGGCGGCTCCACGCCCCGGTCCGCCCAGGCGTCGAGCGCCATCAGGAGAGCCCGATGCGTGGGCCCGTGATAGTTCGGGTTCGTCGGATTGGCACACATTCCCAGTGGCCCGGGCACCGGGGCTTTCGGGTCGCCGCCGCCGTGCTGGAAATTCGAGAGCAGGTACAGCCGCACGTTGTCGGGCACCGGCACGGGATTCCCCCTGCCATCATGGACGTTCAGCGATGCCTTCATCATCCAGAACTCGTTCTCCGTGTCGGTCTGGATGACCAGCGGATCGGTCTTCGGCCGCTTCAGAATCCCGTCGCGAATGCCCGTAATGGGATCGGTGGTCACGGCGAACGTCAACGGCGGATAGGACGTGGACACGAAATCGTTGCGATCGTCCTGCCGCGCATAGGTGTTGGGGTCCGCGAACTGCACGTTCGCGAGGAGCCGATGCGTGCCGGGAATGTGGATGTTGACCGCGTCGAACACCTTCCGGTGCGATTCGTCCTCGTTGAAGCCGAGATAGAGGAAATCCCGCATGTACATGCCGGTCGACGATGTACCGGACCCGTAGGCGCGCCGGATGCCGACGGTGCTGGCGTCACGCGCGAGCGGATTGGGATTCCCCATGTCATCGCGGGCCTGGTAACGAAGGAACGACGCGACGTCCCGCGTCACGGCATATCCGAGTCCCATCACGATCGGGTCCTTGGCAGCATAGGTGAGCTCGTAGAGATGATCGACCTTGAACCCGTCGAAGAGGCAGATGTCGGTCGCGGATGCGACGAGGCTCGCCTTTCCGTTCGCACATCGCCCGAACGCCCACCGGTCCGCGGGGATCGGCGTCTTCGGACCACGGACCGCCGAGCGCACGGTGAGCGTCGTGCCACGCGAGCTCGGATCGGCCACCGGATACGGTCGGAAGTTCGGGCTGCCCTTGAGCGGGAGCGTGAACGTGCCGCCGGCCGGAATCTCCCGGTCCGAGAACTCGACACGAATCATCGCGACGATCGGACCGCCCTGAGGACTGGTTGCGACCGGAAACTTCGGCGACAGCCGGTTGTTTGCGGGGTCAACATCGCCCTGCCACCCCGCATCGACGACCGTGTAGCCGAGCCGCATGAGAAAGCCGTCGCCGGCATCAGCGGCCGTGAGCGGGTTGTTGCTCGCGCTGACGTAGTTCCATCGCAGGCCGCTTTCGAGCTTGTTCCCGCGATTGTTGACGCCGTAGAAGATCTTCCCGTTGCCGCGGCTCATCTCCACCGGCTTCAGGATGAAGAAGGGGCTGCTGAACTCGACCCTGTTGCGGGCGTTCTTCGGCGCCTTGTCGAGATTCACGATGACGGCGTTCAGCGGATCCGCCGGATCGACTTCCATGTATACCGTCCCGTCGAGCCGTTCGTAGGGCCCCACGGTGCCGAAGGTCATGCCGTCGGCGAACGGTCGCCGCTGCTCGATGACGAGGCGAACGACGCGCGCCTCCGCGAGCGAGGCGAAGAGGCTTGTCACGAGAACAATCGACATGCTCGTTCGGCAAAACAGTCTCACGCTGCACATGACCATATCTCCGACGTCCGAGGAAAAGCGTACGTAGGCCGGGTCTTTAATTCAGACCCTCAATTCTTGATTCTTGATTCTTGATTTTGGGACCCCGATCGGAAATCAACAATCATGAATCATGAATAATCCGGGTTCAGACCCGGCTGGGCCGCATCTGAAGATGCGGCCTACGTTAAGTGAGCTACGGCAACGTCAACACGATGAGTTCCGGGTAGGGGGATCCCCCGACGGTGACGGCGATATATTGCCGGCCGTCGAGCATGTAGGTCATCGGCGCGCCGAGGGCGCCCGCCGGTAGATCCACCGACGCCACTTCGTTGCCGGTCTTCTTGTCACGCGCGACGAGACGCGGACCATTCTGGTTCCGCGAGCCGCCGCTCGTCAGCGCGCTGATCAGCAGAGTCTTCGTGAGGAGAGGGCCGCTCAAGCTGCTGTCGCCTCCGAGCGGTGGGAGGTTGAGGTCCTTCAGCAACGGGTGATTACGAATGAAATAACCGTGCCCCGTTGGCTGCATCCACGCGTGCTCGCCCTTGTTCATATCGATGGCGGTCATGCGTGAGTAGGGCGGTTTGTAGATCGGCATCCCCCCGGGCAATCTGGGGAACCCTTCCCGTGCCTGTACGAAACGCAGCGTGCCTTTCTCGTGGCCTTCCGGCTCCTTCAAGCGGAACACGGTGGGCGATTGCCGCGACGGGACATACAGCATCCCGGTGTCCGGATCGACCGCCGCGCCGGACCAGCCCGCCCGCTGCCCAAGGCCGAGCGTTCCTTGATTCCCGCCTTTGACCATCAGCGAGGGCGGCGTGTACAACGGCCCGAGCCGATAGTTCTCGACCGCCTTTTCCGCCAGCGCGCGGATCTCCGGCGTGAAGTCGACGAGCAGATCCTTTGTAATGTCCAGATACTCGAACGGTGGCGGTCTGGTTGGAAACGGCTGCGTGGGCGAGGCGCGCTCGCCTGGCACATCCGACGCGGGAACCGGACGCTCCTCGATGGGCCAGATTGGCTGGCCCGTCACGCGATCGAACGTGAACACGAGGCCCTGCTTGGTCACTTGCGCAACAGCCTTGATCCGCCTGCCGTCCACGGTGATGTCGAGCAGGTTCGGGGCCGCGGGGGGATCGTAGTCCCACAGGTCGTGGTGAATGAGCTGATAATGCCAGACGCGCTTCCCGGTCTCGACGTTCAGGCAGAGTAACGTGTCCGAGAACAGATTGTCGCCGAGGCGATGCCCGCCGTAATAATCGGGGGCCGCTGTATTCAACGGGATGTAGGCATAGCCCAGCTCCTCGTCGGCGCTGTAAATCGTCCAGCCGCTGACTTTGCCCGTATACGACCAGGAGTCTCTCTCCCACGTCTCGTTGCCGACCTCACCCGGCCGGGGAATTGTGTTGAACGTCCATTTGAGCTTGCCCGTGCGTGCGTCGAACCCGCGGGTATAACCGGGTATCTGCTCCTTGTCGCGGTTATAGCTGGAAATCGACGCCGGTGTGATGATGGTGTCGCGAACGACGAGCGGCGGAGATTGTACGGAGTAGGTCAGCGCGTTCAGCCAATCGCGCGACCCGCGAGTGGCCCGGGGCAGGCCGGTCATCAGATCCACCCGCCCGCGATCGCCAAACGATTCGACGGGATGTCCCGTGATCGCGTCAAGGGCCAGGAGATAGCCGTCGCCGGTGCCCCAGAAGATCCGCTGTTCTTTCCCATCGGTCCAGTACGCCACGCCGCGCTGATTCCATCGCGCGCTCATGGTCGTCGTGCCGGCTTCGTAACTCTTCGGGTTGTAGACCCAGATCGTCCGGCCGGTTCGCGCGTCGATGGCGGCGCCGGCCGACGTCGGCATGTTGAGATAGATCCGGCCCCCAACCATCAGAGGCGTTGCCTTGAAGTTGGATACGTACGGAGGCTCGTTGTCGCGCCAGCGCTTCGGGTTCTCCCGCTGAAGCTGCTCGAAGATGAATCGCGAGCTGGTCCACAGCTCACCACCGCCAGGGACGGTCTTGCTGAGGAACGCATCGGCGGACGTCCAGCGCCAGGCAACCTTCAACGTGCCGAAATTCGAGGCATTGATTTGATCGAGCGGCGAATACTTGGTGTTTCCAAGATCCCCGCCGTACGTGCGCCACTCGCCGGTCGTCGGCGCGCCCCGCTGGGCGCGAAGCGTCGTGCGGCCGGGCCACACCGCCGCCGCGATCGCACAGACGATGACGACGGTGATCCATCGCGCGCGTCGAGGGTGACCCATTGCGCGCTTTCCTCTATTCGAGCAGCTCGAACACATACAACGCGCTTCCGGTCTCCGGCGCATACATGTCTGGCGTCAGGAAACGTCTCAGAGTCCCGAAGCTGCCGAGGCCCGTCGGGACCGCGACGTACTGCTTGCCGCCGATGCTGTACGTGATCGGAAAGCCCAGGGCGGATGTCCCCAGGCGGGTCTGCCACAGGACCTTGCCGCTGCCCGCATCGAGCGCCTTGAAATATCTGTCCACGTCACCGATGAACACCAGGCCGCCGGCCGTGGTCAACGCGCCGGTCGAAAACGACGCCCGCTGCTGGTGCGTCCAGCGCTCCTCGAGGGTCCGCACGTCGTAGGCGCTCAACCGGCCGAAGTTCCCATTGGTTCCCGGCATCTCGTAGAAGCGGACATCGGCGCCGATTCCGCCGCCGCCTTCGACGAACTCCACTTTCCGGCCCCTCATCTCGATGCAGTGCTGATTCAGGGGAACCAGCAAGGTGTTGTTTTCCGGGCTGTAGGCGGACGCGATCCAGTTATGCCCTCCGAAATAGCCCGGGCACGAGGCCAGCCAGTCGCCAACCTTCGCTTCGATGATGTCCACGCGGTACTTCAGCTTGCCCGTCTTCGGATCGATGCTGTCGAAGATGTTCTGGAACACCGTCTCGCGGACTCCCTTGAACTTTCCGCTTTGACGGTCCAGCTTCCACAGCAATCCGTCCTTGCCCACGGTGAAAACCAGCTTCTCGTCGCCGACATCCACGAGCACGCGCTCGAAGACCGTATCAAGGTCCAACGACTCGGCCGGTACATGCTGGAAGTGCCACACGATCCTTCCGGTCGTCGGGTCGAGGGCCAGCGTCGAGTTCGAGTAGAGGACCGCGTCGCTGGTCGTCAACCCGCGGCTGGCAGCGACCCAGGGTTTGGCCTGCGCGGTGCCGATGTAGAAAAGCTTCAATTCCGGGTCGTAGCTGCCGGGTATCCACGTGTCGGTGCCGCCTCGCAGACCCGGCGGGATGTTGCCCCAGCTTGCGTTGTTGGGATCGCCGGGAAGAGCGATCGTCGACGTTCTCCACAGTTCCCTGCCGGTGTCCGGGTCGTGGCCGGTGATGAAGCAGCCTTCTTTGTTGAATCGACTGCAGCCTCCAAGGCCGGTAATCACGACGCCGCCCGCGATGATCGGACCCGCGGTCTGGTCATAACCCTTCTTGGGATCCGCCTTCTGGGTTTCCCATACGAGCTTGCCGGTACGCGCATCGAGCGCGATCACGGCGACGTCGCCGGTCGCCACGAAAATCTTGTCCTTGTACAAGGCGATCGTGCGATTCCGTCCGGTTCCGCGCGGCACACCCGGAGCGAGATTGCGACGGTACTCCCAGATGAGATCGCCAGTCCTCGCGTCGAGCGCCTGGACGGTGTTGCCGGCGCTCGGCAGGTACATGACGCCGTCGTGCACGAGCGGCGTGACCTGTGCGCGGCCGTCAGCGGTCGCCCAGACCCACGCGAGTCCCAGGCGCTGCACGTTCGCGCGCGTAATCTGGTTGAGCGGGCTGTATCCGTGACCGTCGAGCGTACGGCGCCAGGTCAGCCACTCGCCTGCAGGCGGGTTGTGCAGCATCTGTTCGGTGACGGGGGTGAAGTTCGGAACTTCCCGGCTCGGCACGGGGAGCGGCGGATCGACCTCGCGCGCCACCTGTGATGCGCCGGCCTTTGCAGGTGCAGGGGGTTGCGGGGGTTGCTGCTCCGCGAGAGTGCTCACGCTCCACGCGAGCGCGGCAGCCGCAACGAACATACAGCCATGCCAGTATTCCTTATGCATCTTTGTCGGCCCTCAACGCGTGAGAACGGCGCAAAGCCAGCCGGAGATCGACTATTAAAGCGCCTGACGTAACTCGAGGGGCGCGTGGATGTCGTCCGAGGGACGGAGTATAGTCCGAAAATGAACGAAGCAGGCGATCGTTCCCCCTTCACCCCTCATGGCTGGCCTACCGTGACGCCGCGGATCGTGGTCGACGAGGCGCGGCAGTTCGTCGAGTTCGTGAAGCACGTGTTCGGGGCGACAGGAGAGTACCGGCCCGACATGCCAGCGGTTCTCAGCCTTGGCGACTCCCGCCTCATGATCAGTGACGCGGGCGTGCGCCGCCCGGCGCCGGCGTTCTTGTACGTGTACGTCGACAACACGGACAAGACCTATCGGCGCGCCATCGAAGCCGGCGCCCGCCCACTTGAAGAACCCTCGGACCTGCCGTACGGCGACCGTCGCGGAATGGTCGAGGACAAGTGGGGCAATGTCTGGCAGATCGCCACTCATCTCGGGAACGCCGGCTGACGCGTCCATGCGCCATCCCACGGACCGGTTGCATCGCGAAATCCACTGGCGGCGCCTGGATCATCCAGCACGCGAAACTGCGGTTCTGGAACAGACCGCAGACGGCTGGGTGCTCCGTGGCATCGTCTCGGGCGTGGATACGGAGGGACACGCCTATCAGCTGCGCTACGCGATTGACTGCGCACAGGATTGGGCGACCCGCGCAGCGACAGTCGAGGGAGACGTGAGCGGCACCGCGCTGCGAATCACTGTGGCGCGGGATCCGCACACGGGGGTGTGGACGCGCGATGGCGTGCCGCAGCCGCAAGTCGACGGCTGTCTCGATGTGGATCTGGGCTTCTCGCCCTCAACCAACACGCTGCCGATTCGTCGTCTCGGGCTTCGGCCCGGCGGTGCGGCGCCGGTGCGCGCGGCGTGGCTCCGCTTTCCCGGCTTCGAGCTCGTTCCATTGGAGCAGGAGTATCGCTGCGAGAACGAGCGCCGTTACGTCTACCAGAGCGCGGGCGGACGATTCCGTGCCGTGCTCGATGTGGACGATGCGGGGCTCGTCAGGAGGTACGGAGACTACTGGATGGCGGAGACCGCGGAGGGCGCGCCGACTCCGTCAGCACCACGGCCGAATCAGTGACATCCTGCGCGCGGCAACGCGTGACCGGCTCGAGATTCCCGCGCGAACGGAGGACGCGAAGATGTTCCGGCTTCATTTCTGGTTCACCGCCGCAGCTCTCGTCACCGCCGTTGGCTCAGGAGCCGGCGCAATGTCGAGAGCGACTTTTCTGCCGTTGGCTCATGCCCAGAGTGCGATCACGTCTGGAATCAGGGAAGCGTATGCCGGACTGCCTGGTGTTCGGCTCTGGTATGTCGACAGCGGAGGCAGTGGCGAGCCAGTTGTCTTCATGCATGCGGCAACGGGCAGCGTCCGGGTGTGGGGATACCAAATCCCGGCGTTCACCGAGGCAGGCTATCGTTTCATCGCGTACGACCGGCGCGGGTGGGGCCGCTCGGTGATCGACCCGACCGGCGTGCAGCCCGGCACCGCGGCCGATGACCTCCTGGCATTGATGAACCATCTGGGCGTTGACCGCTTTCACCTCGTTGGTACGGCGGCCGGGGGGTTCGGCTCGTTCGACTTTGCCTTGTCGTTCCCGCAGAGGCTTCGCAGCCTGGTGGTCGCCAACAGCATTGGCGGCGTACAGGACGAAGATTTTCTGGAGCTCGGCCGCCGCATCCGACCGCCGCAGTTTGCGGCACTACCTCCCGAGGTCCGCGAGCTCGGGCCGTCATACCGGGCGGGCAATCCCGAGGGCACGCGTCGCTGGGTCGAGTTGGAGCACGTGAGCCGGCCCGCAGGCCCCGCTGCACCTGCCCAGACGACGCGGAACGCGATGACGCTCTCGCTGCTGGAGAAGATAACGGTGCCGACGCTCTTGATCACCGGCGGCGCCGACCTCTATGCCCCGCCTCCCGTTATGCGGCTGTTTGCCGCCCGGATCAGGAGCTCTGAATTTGTGGTCGTGCCGGAAGCAGGACACTCAACCTATTGGGAGCAGCCGGACGTCTTCAATCGCGCTGTCATAGATTTCATCCGCAGGCATTGAGGCCGCATCTCTCTAACCAGCCAAGGGGCTCCGCCCTTGATATCTCGGGCAGCGCCTCTCGGCTGGTTAGACCAGCATCTTTTGGCGCGCTTCGCGCGCCCAGCCCGTTATGCGGTCGCACAACGTGTACAAAATTCGCGTTTCGGACCGCATAACGGGCTGAAGACGCGGCCTACGAAAGGTGTGCGCGGACCGAACGTCATCCAATCGGCAGCACCTGCGGGGTGGCCAACGGAAGGGAGAGCACCCAGAGGCCGACGCACGTGTAGACGACCATGAGCATCAGCATTGGAATCTGACTGACGATGCCGAGTCGCTGCGACGGAAAGATTCGCAGCGCCATCACGTGCGCCAGATAAACGGCCGCGACATGACCGGCGAGCATCAGCAGCACCTGCGTATGCCAGATGAAGCCCATGTCGAGCGGCGTCACCGGTCTTGCCGTCGTCGCGAACAGCTGCCATCCCAGACCGAACGGATCCGAGGCGAGCGGAAGCAGCTTCGGAAACTCGGTGACGAGGATCGTGTAGTAGTGAGTGGCGTGGTAGACGAGCGCAATCGGCACCAGTGAAAACGTGAACTGCACGGCCATCGTCCGTAGCGGAACCTTCGATCGTGTCAGACGCGTCGCAGCCTTCAGGACGATCAGATACAGGAGCAGGTAGACGAACGGCGAGAGCACGAGACCAAGGCGCTGGTACACCACGTACCACGTGGTCAGTATGCCTTGTGCCTGCACAGGGTCGGCGCCCACGAGCGGCTGGAACAGCGGCAGCAGATCCTGCCAATACACGCTGACCCAGAAGAACGTCTCGTGAATCGCGTCGTAGGTCGTCGACGACAGCATGAACAGCACGAACAGCACGAGCGTGGCGTGGCCGGGCACCTCGTGGAACGCCGCCATCAGCGGCGGACGCAGGCGCACGCGCGCCGGTCGGCCGTCGGCCGCCTCGTGGTACTCGACGGGCGCAAGCGTGCCGACGACACGGAAAAAGACGCTGAACAGCTCCGCGTGCTCGAACCATGCGCACCTGCCGACGAGGAACACGCCGACGAACGTCACCGCCGTGTAGACGATCAGAACGATCGAGAGTAAATACGGCTGCGGAAGGGTGAAGAGCTCGATCCAGACGAGCGCCACGTAGAGCGCGAAAGCAGGAAGATAGCCGAGACCGCTCGGATACGTGACGCGACTCGTCGACAGATCCAGTCCAAGCCTTTCGGTCCACTCGACCAGCGTTCTCCACGGGTTGACGAGCGCAAAGATGTTGCCGGCGATCGCCGTGAAGTAGGTGAATCCCAGCAGGAACGCGACCCAGAAAAGGGTCATGTTGATGTTGGCGAGCGGGTTCGCGGTGCCGACGAGTCCGGCCAGTATCGTCAGCAGGAGCAACGCCACCGCGCACACGCGCAGCAGGCCGACCACCCGTTTCCAGACCGACTGCCACGATGGATCGTCCGGCAGGATGTCCCAGCCGCGAGGTTGCCGGGCCGGGACCACGGCGCCCATGAGCATGCCCACGATCGCAAAGGACACGATGAGCGTGGCGGCGCTGGCGTACAGATAGATCCAGAACGGCACGGGCAGCGTGTACGGCTGGAGGAACACGTGCGCGTACGCGGTCGAGGGCAGGAGGATCAGCCCCAGCGCAAGAGCTAGCGAGGCTCCGCCTCGGACCGCCGGGCATGTGATGCGGCTACGGCTTTGCCTCGCTACGCACGCGGGACCGCTCATCGGGGCGACACCTCCACAGCGGCGACCTCGGCGTGGGAGCCGTCCGCGCCGATGAGGTGGACGCCGAAACGCCCCGCGCGATCGGCGGTGAAGCTGCTCGTCGCCTCGCGTCCGGGCAGGAGATCGATGACGATGTGCTGCTCGTACTCGTGCACGTGCAACGTACCGGCGCGATCCGATGTCACCGTGAGCGCAATCGTATCGCCTTGAATCGCCTGCAGGCGGGCAGGTCCCGATGCAAGCCGCTGGCCTTCGATGCGGAGGCGGTAGGTTCTGGTTTGCGGCGGGTCCAGCTGTTCCCGCAGGTTCGATCGAAAAACAGCGTAGAGTCCGGCGAGAAGGCAAACCGTTGCGACGATCACGGTGATGGCGCGGGCCCGGCGAACACGGCCTGCGGACAGTGTCGCCGGGGCGTTCGTAGGCCGGGTCTTACTGGAACGTAGCCTCGAAGGTAAAGCGGGCCGTTCCGTTGGAACGGCCCGGAACAGTCGTCGGAGGCCAGATGTAGTCACTCCGCCATTGTTGAGACAAACCAGTGGACCCGGCGCGCCGCATCTAAAGATGCGGCCTACGTCGTTCATCAGTGCTCCGAGATCCTGACGAGCGATGCGAGCCGGTTCGTGAACTTCACGACCTGGAAGCCGTTCTCGTGGCTCGTGAACCACAGGTGCAGCTCGTTGCCGGACCGGTGCCAGCGGATATTGGACGAGGCCCAGTCGGCGCTACGGTTGCCGTGACGTCTGATAGAAGAGCTCGACGAGCCGGCCATCAGCGCCGACCGCGCCGGCGGCTTGTAGTACGCGATCTCCTTCGGACGGTAGGGATCGCGGATATCGAAGACGCGCACGCCCGCCTCGAAGTAGCTGCAGGCGAGGTACTGCGCGTTGTCGGGGTTGTCGGACGTGCAGTAGTGGCTCGAGTAGCCGAAGAGATCGGCGAATCCCGTATCGAGCTGCGTGACCCCGCAGTTGGCCGGATCGTGCACCTCGAGCATCAGCTTCGATACGATCCGCGGGTTCCGCTCGTCGGAGATGTCGATGATGCGGGCGAAGCCGAACGGCGGCAGCTTCTGCGCGCACGCGGCCTTGGCGCCTTCCCCGATGCCGCCGGCCCCGGCCTCGTCGGTGAAGATCAGATACGGCTTCCCGTTGATCTGCACGCGCTCGGTCATCTGCGCGACGGCGCCATCGTTCCAGAAGAGCGTCGAGATCACCTTCGCGGTCGGATTCGGCCGGCGCGCGACGAAATCACTGGTGTCGCTGATCACGAGCCCGTTGGGCGGCGACGACCCGCCGGGACGCGCCAGACCTCCGGGCTGCGCCGTATACAGGCGATCGCCCGCGGCATTGAGCGACACGTCGTGAGGCAGACCGTTGCCGTTCTCACCGCGCCACACGCCGATCAGCTTCGGTGCGGCGGGCTCCTCGATGTTGATCCCGTACGTGCTCACGCGGATCTCCGTGCCGTAGTACGTTCGACCGTCGGGCGCGAAGTTGCCGGCGTGGCCCTTCAGGGGCACCCCGAGATCGATACTGGCCTTCAGGACCGGTTTCTTACAGTCGGACACGTCGTAGATGGCAAACCCGGGCTGCTCGCCGTTGCCGTTGTCCGCCTGAATGGCCGCAAGCAGCTTCCGCCTGGGGTTCACCTTGAGCGATTCCCAGGGATCCCACATCGCCCGGGCATCGAGGTACGTGGTCGCGACCGGCCGCCGCGGGTTCGAGACGTCGACGACCACGACGCCCTTGTTCTGGATCCCGTCGCGGCGCGCGGTGCCGTAGTACGCGCACTCGTCGAACGACGCCATCTGGTAATTGGCGCCCTCGCCCTGGAACTGGCCGACGAGCTCCAGATTGCAGTTGTACGCGCGCGACGACGCGCCCGTCATGCGCTCGGCGACAGTCGTCTGGCCCTGAAGGCCCGTTTCGACGCGATCGCCTTTGCCGCACTCGGCGCGCGGCACGGGCTTCTGCCAGGGCTCGGCGGCACCGCCGCCGCTGCGCTGCGCGCTGAGGGAGGTCGTCCCCACCATCCACGACAACAGGCCGAGGACGACGAGCAGCAGGGAAGTACCCCAGACACGTCGGCTGAATGAGACTGTCATGGTCCTACCTTCATGACACGGTGCTGAAGACAGACGTAGGCCGGGTCTTTAGCCCGGCACCCGCCGCATCTGAAGATGCGGCCTACGAAAACGGACGCAGGCCGGGTCTTTGGACCCGGCCCGGTGCCGCAACTGAAGTTGCGGCCTACGAATAAAGATGCGGCCTACGAAATTCAGTTCGTGGTCACCGATCGCGGCCAGAGAACTCCCTGGTTCTGCTTGGTGACGGGTCCGATCCCTTTGTAGATGAAACGCTGGACGCGCTTCCCCTCATAGGTCTCGGTCGTGTAGATGTTGCCCTTCGAATCGGTGGCGATGCTGTGCGTGCCGAAGAACTGCCCTGGCTGGCGGCCACCGTCGCCAAAGCTCGTGAGCTCCTGAAGCGACTGGCGGTCGATGATGTACACCTTCTCGTTCGTGCCATCGGCGAGATAGATGTACTTCTGCTGGGCATCCCGCGAGAACGCGATGTCCCACGCCGAACCCGCGCCGAGCGTCTGCTTGGCGAAGATTCCTTCCTTGATGAACTTTCCTTCCCTGGTGAAGACCTGGATGCGGTTGTTGATGCGATCGCACACGTACACCATGGCGTCGTTCGAGACCTCGGCGCAGTGCACCGCGCTCCGGAACTGCTGCGCCGGCGGCGCGTTCGGGTCGTAACGACCCAGATTCTCGTCGGTCGGCTTGTTGCCGTAGGCGCCCCAGATCCGCTTGAACTTGCCGGTATCCGCGTCGAGCACGGCGACGCGATGGTTGCCGTAGCCGTCGGCGACGTATGCTTCATTGGTGGCCTTGTCGACGAAGACTTTCGTGGCCTTCGCGAAGTGCTCGGTGCTGCTGCTATCGATCGGCACGGCCCGCTTGCCGACCTGCAGCAGGAACTTCCCGTCGCCCGTGAACTTCACGATGAGGCCGTCCATCACGGGCTCTCTGCCGCCGCCGTTGCCGCCAAGCCAGACATTGCCTTTGTAGTCCACGTGAATGCCGTGGTTCGAGCTGGGCCACTGATAGTTGTCGCCGTCCTTGCCGCCCCAGTGGCGGAGGAGATTGCCCGCCTGGTCGAATTCGAGCACGTCAGGAGCGGTCCTGCAGCACTCGCCAGTCGGAGGATTCACTTCGGCGGCCCGCTCGTTCGCGTTCAGGGCCTGGGTGCGATGGACGATCCACACATGATCCTGCGCGTCGACCGACACGCCGATGATCGAACCCACCACCCAGTGGTTCGGGAGCGGCTTTGGCCAGAACGGGTCGACCTCGAACCGCGGCGCCTGAACGCCGTTCCTGCCCTGAGCAGCCGCCGCCCGCTCGAGCGCGCCCTGCGTCACTGCCACCACGGCGAGCGCGGCCAGAAACGCCGCACCCACATAGAGATTGCGTCTTGCCTTCCGTGACTGCATTGTGCCTCCTCTCCACCCGCGCGAGAGCAGGGAGTATATCGCAAGCCGGACGAATGGCCACGATGCCACGAAGCGTCAGCCACGAAGATCACGAAGATCACGAAGGAAAAACCCCAAACCTTCGTGTTCTTCGTGGCTACTCCCCGTGGCCTTCGTGGCTTTTTACTCTTCGTGACCCTCGTGGCCGCGCCGGTCAGAACTTCACCAGCGCTCCGAGCTTCACGAATCGCCCGAACGGGGTCAACGAGGGCGTTCCCAGCGCCGGTCCGAAGTTCTGGTTCTGAGCCAGGACGACGCTCGAGTTGAGGACGTTGTAGATTTCGACGGCCGGCTGAAACTCCAACCGGCGCAGGTGGAACACCCGCTTGATATTCAGGTCCAGCTGATTCCACCGCTTCAAGTACTGGCTGCCGGGTGGGATCAGCGGAACCGTGACGACCTCGTTACGACCGCCGGGGAAGAGGTTGGCTGGCACCGTCCAGAGGACGTTCAGCGGTCCGGCCCAGCCGGGGAGGACTGGTGTTCCAATAGAGGTAAGGCCCAGAGGGTTAAGGTTCGAGCCCGCATAACTGAAGAACGAGACGGCGGCCAGGAAGCCCCAGGGCAGCTGTTGCGAGCCCGCCAGCTTGAACTCGTGTCGATATGGAATGTTACCGACCTGCCCCAGCTCTTGGTACAGCTCCCCGGTCTGGTCACAGAAGCGCAGGTTATTGGGATTGTCCGCCGTATCGCAGTTCACTGTACGTGTCCGCTCCATCGCCCATCCGGCGAGCAGCGTGCCGCCGCGCCGTCTCGCCTGCATGCTCACCTCGTAGCCGGTGTACAGGCGACGGTTGATGTCCGAATTCGTGTCCACGATGTCGATGCGGCCAACCGCGGAGCGATTCAGGTTGTAGATGGTGAGCATTTCGCCGGTCAGCGGGTTCGGCGTCTGGAACGTGGTGTAGTCGGACAGGCTGCGGGCCGCATTGACGCTGCGCAGCGCATTGTAATTGCGCGTGTAGTACCAGCCACCGCTGACGCTGACCCCCGAGAGCAGCTCGTGCTGGAGGCTGACGGAATAATCCCACGTGTACTCACGGGAGATATCGGGATCCACGCGCCGATCCGCGGCCAGCCCGAAGCGGGCATTCTGGCTCGGTCCGATCTCGTTGTCCTGGGCGATGTCGTCACCGTTGAGGTCGGTCCAGGTCCGTGTCTCGTTGCCCTGGCTGATCGGATTGTACGGGTAGAAGAAGGTGGTGTAGAGCTGCGCCACGTATTTGCTGGCGCTGAACTTGAGCGCCGTCCTGGCGTTGCCGAACAGATCGTAGACCGCGCTGAGTCGCGGGGTCAGGTTGTTGAAGGGGTGCACAGGGGAAGACGCCGACACCTGCCGGGCCGGCACGAAACGTCCGGCTGCCGATCCGCTGGGGTCCACGCCACCCTCGAAGTGCTCGTAGCGGAGGCCCGGGCTCACCGTGAGCCGACCCAACGTCCACGTGTCCATGGCATACAAGGCCGTCTCGTGCACGTGGAAAGCCGCAATGTATGGCACCGCAGCAACGGATACCGAGTCTGAAATACCGTTGCGATACTGCTGCACCAGGTCCGCGTTTCCGCCGTCCGCCATATTCCTGATCCGCTGGCGCCGGAACTGAACACCCGTCTTGAACGTGTGGGACCCGGTCACGTAGGAAGCCGAACCCGAGTACTGGTTCGACGGCTGCCAGGCGTACAGCTCGCTCACCGCCGGGGCGCCGCGGAACGTGTTCAGCACGAGATCACGCCGTTGTGCGCCGGCGAACCATTCGGGCGAGCCGCGCGGCTTGCGGATTCCGGGGAGATACGTCTGATAACTCAGGTTGAACGTGTTGAACGAGGAGCCCGCTTCGAGCAGCAGCTTGTTGGTGGCCGTCGACGTCCACTTGAAGTACCCGACCTGGTAGTTGCTCGGGTCGTACGAAACGGTGGCGGTCTCCCAGTCGACGCCGGCAGGATTCACGTCGCCAAGGGTGAAGACCGTCGATTGCTTTTGACTCTTGAACGTCTTGTCGATGTACCCGGTGAATTTGTTGCGCGTCGAGGCCTGCCACGTGAGCCGGCCCGAAAGATTATGGAGGTCGTTCAGCGTGTACGCCGGAGACCCGTCACGATAGTGGGCGCCGGCTCTGTGTGCGCTGTTTTCCAGATATCGCCCGGAGGCGAAATACCAGAGGCGGTTCTGGAAAATCGGACCTCCGAGGGCGGGCGTCGCCTCGATCACGTAGTTGAGACTATCGGGATTCGGAAGGCCCTTGGCCTGCAACTCCGGCGTGATGTTACTGCTCTGCCACGCGTTCCTCGAGCCGCTGAGATAGAAATCACCCTTGAACGCGTTGCCGCCATCGCGCGGAATCATGTTGATGCGCACGCCACCGCCCGAGGCGTCGGCTCCGATGGCGCTCGTCTGGTACGTCACGTCCTGCACCATGGCGAAGTTGTTGTACCCCGACTGGCTGGTGCCGTTGGAGTTGCCGAAGTCGAGACCGTCGATCTGTACGATGTCCTCGAGCGCCGACTTGCCCCGGGCGCTCAGGTACGCGCCCTGGCCTGTATTGACGCCGCCCAGATCGGACCGCGACGTTTTGACAGCCGGCACAATGACGCCGGCGGAAAGGTACGAGCGTGCGCTCGGAAGAGCATCGAGCGTGTCGCGGGACAGCACCTGCCGCTGCGCCGCCTGCTGGATGTCGACGACGGGCGTCGCCACGCCCGACACGGTCACCGTTTCCTGGAGGGCGCCCACCTTCAATTCCGCGTTCACGGGCACGGTCACGTTCGCCGACACCTCGATGCCGTCGCGTCTGAGCGTGGTGAACCCCTGGAGCGTGAACGTGATCGTATAAGTGCCAGGTCTGAGATCGACGATGCTGTAGCGACCGTCGGAGTTGGTGACCGCCGTGCGAACTTTTTCAATGAGCGCCGGGCTGCTGGCTTCGACGGAGACACCCGGAAGAACCGCGCCGCTCGTGTCCGTGACCAGGCCGGCTATTGTGCTCTGAGCACTGACACTACGCGGCAATAACATGAGTACGAACGCCACGCCGATCAACCACGCGACTCGCATACTGGAGACGTACATGGGTCCCCCTTCGAGTGAGGAAGCGTACTGTGACGGAACCGCCATGAGACTGGATATCGTGAATAACTTCACGTCACCCTGTCAATCGGGAACGCGTAGATCAGTCGCGGAAACGATTCGGCAATTGAGCGCGCGCACGCGCGCCCATGGAAGTCATCCTGCAGGTAGAACTAGTCAAGGGCTCTGCCTATATCCTGGCAGAGCCCTTGACTAGTTAAACCAGTGTCTTTTGGCGCGCTTCGCGCGCCTAGTCCGTTATGCGGGCTCGCAATTGGTACAAAATTCGCGTTGGCAGCCGCATAACGGACTGAAGGTAAGACTTGGACTTCAGCAGAAACTACGAAATGCCGTAGCCCGAATCCAGGATCCCGTAGTCTCCTAAGCTCCGGATCTAGTGGTCCGATCCCGAAGCCGGTTCGAGCTTCAACAGAGCTCCGTCCTGCATGTCGGTGACCGCATATAACAGCCCGTCGGGTCCCTGCCGGACATCGCGAATGCGCTGTTTGAGCTCCGTGAGCAACGACTGGCGGCGAATGGGCAGGCCTCGATTGTTGAGCACGACACGATGAATCTGCGTGCTCTGCAGCCCGCCGATAAGAATGTTGCCCTTCAACCCCGGAAACTTGTCCCCCGTGTAAATGACCATGCCCCCGGGCATGATGTTCGGATTCCAGAACAGGAACGGCTGCTCCATGCCGGGGGCGCAGGGTTCCGCCAGCTCCGGCCCGGAGCCGCCTTGTACGAGATCTCCCGCGTACGCCCGGCCGTACGAGATCACGGGCCAGCCGTAGTTCTTCCCGGCCTTGATGATGTTGACCTCGTCGCCGCCCTGCGGACCGTGCTCCGCATCCCAAAGCTCGCCGGTTTGAGGATGCAGGATCAGTCCCATCGGATTGCGGAAACCCAACGCGTAAATTTCCGGCTTGTACCCCTGCTTGCCGACGAACGGATTGTCGGCGGGCGCCGTTCCATCGTCGTTCAGCCGCAACACTTTTCCGGCATAGCTCCCCGAATCCTGCGCGGTTTCCGCGGTGCCGACACGGTTCGGCCCGCCGTGGCTTTCGTCCCGACTCGGCGACCCGATAGACATGAACAGCTTCCCGTCAGGCGCGAACACAATCCGCGCGGAGGTCGCACCACTGATCCATGTATTCGAGACAAAGAGCTCCTGAATGTTCGTGAGGGCATGGCTGCCGTCGAAGCGGCCGCGCGCCAGAGCGGCGACGCCGGACGGGCCTTTGAGCGATCCGCGCGATTCGGGAGGCACAGTCTCGTTCGCGTTCGGCTTCGAGTACGTGAAGTAGATCCACCTGTTCTCCGCGTACCGCGGATGAACCGCCACGTCCCACAATCCCTGGAGCCCGCTCGCGTTCACGGCCGGGATTCCGATGATCGGCTCCGGGTCCAGCACGAAATTGCGAATAATCCGCAGGCGGCCCGGGCGCTCGGTCACCAGAATGTCCGAATTAGGTAGAAATGCGATGGCCCACGGATGATCGAACCCTTTGAGCGGCACGACGCGGAATCGCTGGTCGGCGTTGACGATGACCTGCGGCGAGCTGGGAAGCGTGGTGGGCGGCTCCCTGTTGCCCTGCTGCGCGCTGACGGCCACGACGAAAATCAGCGTTATCGACACCAGGGCTGCTGAGCCCGGGGTCCCCAATGCGTGTCTCTGGCGCGTTGGGGTGGAAGAGCCCGGGGTGGAAGAGCGGTGCAGGGGTCCTTTCACGGCTCACCTCCTGAAGGCGCAAGTATACGGATATGGGTGGACATTGCTCGGCTTTTCCCGCCGCCTGGACCGTATGGAGGCGACCGGCCTTCCAGAACTGCTCATCGCAGCACGCGGCGTTTTTCAGTCGGTTTCCGTGGCCTCAGCGCGATGACCTCCCGGGGCAGCCGGGATTGTAATTTCCTGTCTGCGCCGATGAGGTACCGCCTCCTTAATGGTATGCTCTTCACCTGACGTTCGCGGAAAGTCTCTGGCAGTCATTCTGTTCGGACGGCACGTTCACGTTTGCGAAGGAGCGGATTCCGGAGGTTCGAATGATGAGCGTTCGTAGCCCACGATATCGGCTTGCGGGGCGAGCCGGCTCCCTCATGGTCCTTGCTGGCGCGATGATGCTTGCGGCTCCCGCGGCCGCGCAGCAGCGCACGGCAGACCGGCAGGTGACGTTTACAAAAGATGTGGCGCCGATTGTTCAGCGGTCTTGCGTCAGGTGTCATCGCCCGGGGCAGTCGGCCCCGATGTCGCTGATGACCTACGAGGACGCGAGGCCCTGGGCGCGCTCGATCAAAACCCGAGTCGTGAACCGCGAGATGCCGCCGTGGCACCTCGATCGGAACGTCGGCATTCAGCAGTTCAAGAGCAATCCTTCGTTGAGCGATGCGGAGATTGCCACCATCGCCGCCTGGGTGGACGGCGGAATGGTGCGCGGCAATCCGGCCGATATGCCGCCGCCTCCCCAGTTCGCCGACGGCTCGGAATGGGCATTCGGCAAGCCCGATCTGGTCATCCGTTTCCCGGCGTACACGGTTCCGGCCACCGGACCGGACGTGTTCCCGAGCCTCACGGCGTCGCTCGGCCTCACCGAGGATCGCTACATCAAGGCGATTCAGACGCGCCCGGTCAACGACAGGTCGCGCCGGGTCGTGCACCATGCGATCACCACGATGGTCGCCACAGGCGACGATTCGGGCGGGAACACCGCCAACGACGATGACGGCGGATCGTTCATTGTCGAGTACGCCTCGGGCAAGGTTCCGGAGATCTTCCCGGAGAATTCCGGCATCCAGCTCAAGGCGGGGAACAGTTTCAAGCTCGGCACCCATCTGCACTCGATCGGCGAAGAGGTGAAGGCGGAAATCGAGGTCGGCATGCTGCTCTATCCGAAGGGGCAGGTTCCGAAGTACATCCGCTACTCGACGCACCACGGCGATCCGCGGCCCAATGCCGATGAATCACTGGACATCCCGGCCGGCGAAATCACCCGCGTCGACGGCTACACGCTGCACTCGAAGCCCGGCAAGATCATCGCCTTCCAGCCCCACATGCACACCCGCGGGAAGTATCAGTGTCTCGAACTGATCTACCCGTCGAATCCGAGCAAGGTGATGAAGCGAGAGATCATCAACTGCTCGAACTGGGATTACAACTGGCACCTCGTCTACAACTACGCTGACGAGGTCGCGCCGCTCGTGCCGGCTGGGACCATCATCCACATCATCAGCTGGCACGACAACACGGCGACCAATCGCAACAATCCGGATCCGAAGAACTGGGTCGGGTACGGGCAGCGGACGATTGACGACATGGGGTTCGCCTGGATCGGGTGGTACGACCTGACGCAGGAAGAGTACGAACAGGAGCTGGCCGCGCGTAACAAGGCGCGCCAGAGGCCGCCCACCACGACCACAGGTGGTCAGCAGCCGTAACGTCGAACCGGCACGGACGCAGTACGTGGACGTTCGTGCCGGATTTCTCCTTTCACATTCCACAACAACCTGGGACAGACCATGAGCAGGCGAGGCCTGATAGCGGTGAACGTACGACACATTGTTACTTTTGCGGCGACGATCCTGCTCGTGGCGGGCGCGCACGACCTGCAGGCGCAGCCGCCCGTGGGACGAACGATCGCTGAGATCCAGTACAACTCCGGACAATCGGTGCAGCCCATCTTCGACGGGTGGACCAAGAACCCTGACGGCGGCTACGTGCTGCATTTCGGGTACTTGAATCGGAATTACGTCGAGCAGGTGCACGTGCCGATCGGTCCCGAGAACGCGGTCGAGCCGAGCGGTCCCGATCGCGGCCAGCCGACGTTCTTCTATCGGCGGTTCAACCACCGCGTGTTCAGCGTCACCGTGCCGCGCGACTGGGGCAAGAAGGAAGTCGTGTGGACGCTGACCGTTCGTGGCAAGACCGAGCGCGCCGTGGGATGGCTGCAACCGGAGTGGGAGATCGAAGACTTCCCCGGCGAAACGCGCATTTCGAAGACCCCCAACGAGGCGCCGACAATCACGGTCTCGAGCAGCGCGACATCCGTCGCGCTCCCGTCCACGCTGACGCTGACGGCGGATGTGGGCGACGATGGGTTACCCAAGCCCGGCAAGCCGCGAACCGGCGGAAACTCGGAGAATCCGCCGACATTCCGACTTCCGCAGGGGTCTCCCGGCGCGCCGACCAACGTTCCTTCGGTCGCGGCGCCTCCGCGTCCGCGCATAACCGGACTCTCGGTGACATGGCTCGTGTTTCGTGGGCCGGCGGCCGTCGAGTTCGAGCCCGCTGTCACCCCCGTGAAGGACGGAAAAGCTGTCGTCACGGCGACCTTCACCAGACCTGGAGAATACGTCCTTCGGGCTGTTGCGACCGACACGCAGAAATCGACACCGCGCGACGTGAACGTGACGGTAACCGATCCGCGCCCGTCCAGCCGGCCCTGACGCACGCCGCATCTTAGAGTTGATCCCACATCTTGAGACGCTGCAGTCCATTGCGCCGGGTCTGAAGACCCGGCCTACGTACGTCTCTGCACGTCGCTGCCTTCCCGCCTGATATATACTTCGCAGCCTGCAGGAGGCGTTATGTTGAAGTTGAACGTCGCGCTCGCGCTGATCGTGCCGGTTCTCGTGCTCGCGGCGCTGCAGGCGCAACAGCAGCGCACGAAAGGATCGTTGACGGCTCTCGATTACGCCGAAATTCAGCAGCTGTACGGCCGCTACGCGATCGGCATCGACAGCGCCAACGGCGAGATGTTCGCGCGGGCGTTCACGCCCGACGGCACGTTTCACGCCCCGAACAACGTCATCGATGGACGCGAGAAGCTGGCCGAGTTTGCCAAGCGACCGACAAGCAACAAGGGCCCGACGAACGTCCGTCATGTCGTGTCGAACGTGACGATCGAGCCGTCGCCAGAGGGCGCAACCGGCACGGCCTACGTCCTGCTGGTCAACATCGGGGAGAGCGGCAAACCCAGCGGGTTGACCGGAGGCGGCATCTATCGAGACACCTTCGTCAAGAGCGCGGAGGGCTGGCGAATCAAGACACGAACGTATCAGCCGGCGCACAGCGTTCCCGCCAAGTCGTCTGCGAACTAGCTCAGGACCCGGGCTCGCGCAGGGAGATGACCGGGCGTGTCCGCAACGCGCGGCGGAGAAGCTGCGCCGCAACCTGCCTGGCGGTTTGCGGCGTTCTCCTGACCGGCGCCAGCGAGGCCGCGCAGGAACCGGCACACGCCCCACCTGGTGAGTCTGCCACCACGTCGAACCTCCCGTTCACCTTTGACGGTCCCCCGCCGCCGTTGCCGCCGGAGGTTATCGCGCGGGATCAGTCGGGACGGGCCACGATTCGGGCCGTGCGCCTCACCTCGCCGCTTCGGCTGGACGGTCAACTCGACGAGGAGTTCTACAACACGATCCCTGCGATTTCGGATTTCATCCAGCAGGAACCTCGTGAGGGCGCGGCCGCGACCGAGCGGACGGAAGCATGGCTGCTCTTCGATGCCGATCATGTGTACGTCTCGTTCCGCTGCTGGGAAAGCCGTCCGGAGCGGATGGTGGTCAACGAGATGCGGCGCGACGACATGAACGTGTATCAGAACGACCATATCGCCTTCGTGTTCGACACCTTCTACGATCGGCGCAATGCCGTCGAGTTCGTCATCAATCCTCTCGGCGGTCGGATGGACGGCCAGATCACCAACGAGCGTCAGTACGGCGGGGATTGGAATCCGGTGTGGGATCTCAAGGTCGGGCGATTCGAAGGCGGGTGGACGCTCGAGACCGCCATCCCGTTCAAGTCGCTCCGCTACCGGCCCGGTCGCGCGCAGATCTGGGGCTTCAACGTCCGCCGCGTCACCCGGTGGAACAACGAATGGTCGTATCTGACCCGCATTCCAAGCGCGCTCAGCGGCATGGGCATCTTCCAGGTCTCGCTGGCGGCGACCGTTGTCGGGTTGGAGGCGCCGGCAGGATCGAAACACATCGAAATCAAACCCTACGCTATCTCGAACATCAGAAGCGACCTGGTCGCCACGCCGAAGATCTCGAACGAGCTCGGCGGCGACATCGGCCTGGACGCGAAGTACGGCATTACGCAGAACCTCACGACCGACTTTACCTACAACACGGATTTTGCGCAGGTCGAAGCGGACGAGCAGCAGGTGAATCTCACGCGCTTCAGTCTGTTCTTCCCTGAGAAGCGCGAGTTCTTTCTGGAGAACCAGGGCACGTTCGCATTCGGCGGCGCCGGGTCGAACGGGGGCGGAGGGGGGACGAGCGGCACCAATGACACGCCGATCCTGTTTTACAGCCGGCGGATTGGTCTCGAGCGAGGCCAGGTCGTGCCGATTCAGGCCGGGGGACGCCTTACCGGTCGGGTCGGGCGGTACACTCTCGGCGCGCTGAACATCCACGCCGATGACGAGCCGCTGTCGGGCTCGCCAGCGACGAACTTTTCGGTGGTGCGCATCAAGCGCGATGTGTTGCGCCGAAGCAGCATCGGCACCATCTTCACGAGACGGTCCCTCAGCCCCACCGCGCCCGGCTCGAACACGGCGTACGGCGTCGACGGGGCATTCGCGTTCTTCGACAATCTCGCCATCAATACATACTGGGCGCGGACACAGACCGAGGGACTCTCCGGCAACGACATCAGTTATCGGGCACAGCTCGACTACGCCGGCGACCGCTATGGCGTCCAGCTCGAGCGACTGCTCGTTGGCGAGGATTTCAATCCCGAAGTCGGATTTCTTCGACGCGACGACATGCGTCGCAGCTTCGCGCAGTTCCGGTTCAGCCCGCGGCCGCGTGGGATTCGAACGGTGCGCAAGTTTTCGTGGCTGGGATCGATCGCGTATGTCGAGAACCTCGCGGGCCGGCTCGAGACGCGCAACCGGGCCGGGGAGTTCGGCATCGAGCTTCAGAACAGCGACAAGTTCACCATCCACTACGAGGACGCGTACGAGTTTCTGCCCCGCCCGTTCCCGATCGCGACGGGTGTCACGCTCCCGGTCGGGCCGTATGACTTCGCGAGCACGCGCGCGGGGTACAACTTCGGCCGCCAACGGAAGTGGTCCGGTAATGTCACGGTGGAATATGGCAGTTTCTACAGCGGTCACAAGACGGCAGTCGGCGTCAGCCAGGGCCGGCTGAATTTCACGAGCCAGTTTTCCGTCGAGCCTGCCTATTCGGTGAACAAAGTGGATCTCGCCGGCGGCGCGTTCACGACGCATCTGGCCGGCTCGCGGATCATCTACACGATTACGCCGCTGATGTTCGTGAGCGCGCTGCTGCAGTACAGCTCGGGCGACAACTCGGTCAGCAACAACGTGCGGTTCCGGTGGGAATATCGGCCGGGCAGCGAGTTGTTTCTCGTCTACAACGAACAGCGCGACACGGTGGCCGTCCGGTTTCCGGCGCTCGCGAACAGAGCGTTCATCGTCAAGGTGAACCGTCTGCTGCGGTTCTAAGAGAAGTACGTAGGCCCAGTTGAGTCGGTAAAATCACTGTGATTCAACGGGGCCGCATCTGAAGATGCGGCCTACGTACGATTCTCTGTCGCTATCTCGACGACGGCCTCGCGCGGTCCGCCGCCCGCGCGCCGCGGAGCATATTCAGGAGCCCGTGGTTGCCTTCGTGACACGCGTACTCGTACAGCGTATCGCCCCGTTTCATCGGCAACTGTACGGTAAACGGCCGCGTGAAGGTCTTCGGGTCGTCAACCGTGTATTCATAGACAAGGGTGTTGTCGGCCACCCGCCTGAAGCGCTCGGTCAGACGCAGCGTCACGCCGCTTCCGATGGCTGTCGTAACCGACGGGTTGAAGCTCGCGGTCTTGTCGGTGAAGTTCGTCGTCTCGATGACGAGCGTATCGCCTTCCCAGCGGCCACGGGAGTCGCCCATCCACTGACGGATGGAAGCCGGCAGGTGTGCGCGGCCGTCGAGCGGCACGATGCGCGCGTCGTGGACCATCTCATTGAGAATGGCGACGTGTGTTGGCGTCTGAAAGATCTGGATGTTCTGGTTGTATCCCCCGGGCAGGATCGGCGGGCCCGAGTTGAAACCGAGCAGGCACCGCTCAGCCAGGCCGCGATCCTCGTAGGTGCCGGTGCCGATCCCCGCAGCCCGGATGCGAACCGGGTGCTTCCCAGGCAGGTCCTCCTGGAGCGACCCCACTTGCTTTTCCACACCGGGCTGGAGCGCCGGCAGGCGACCGTCCGGCGGATCGACGATGAGCGACGTGCGCTGGTCCTCGACGACCTTGGCGCCGCGGTCGAGCCAGAAATCGTTGTACCCGGGGCCGAGGGTCCGGCCGGCAGGCAACGGAGCGGTTATCCTGCGCGCGTCGTCGGCAGCGCTTCGCGCCGCGGCTTTCGCCTCGAGCTCGGCTGCTTCCTCCGTCGTCAAGCGTGCCTTGCCTGCGACGTTTTCAGGACGCTCGAGCGGCGTGAGCGTGCGGAAGTCCCACACGCCCTGCAGGTCGGGCTTCCCGTCGGGCAGCCGCGACGGCCGGTACGCGGTCTGGGCCGCTGCCGAGCCCACCGTCAGCGCCAACACCAGGATGACGGTGAAGATTCGAGTGCTCATCCTATCCTCCAACGTTCTGCTTCACGCTCTGATATCAATCTTGGTACAGGCGATTGTAACGACTGGCGAGGCGCGGCCTCCACAGTTTTCGAACGCTTCTTCCCTGTTCGATGACGCACGCTCGCGTGGCCTTGGTGGCTCATGCGAACGCTGTGAAAGATGTGGATGCTGTCGATGAACGCGGGTGTAGGATGGCGCCCTGTCCTGCACGCGCTCACGGATTCGGCCGCGTTGATCGGCTCGCGATCCGGGCGCACGTGAGACCCGCTTTACCGGTTTCGAAGGAGGATCACCATGGCCGACTCTCGTGAACGTCGGTTGAGCCGTCGCGAAGCGATCAACCTGCTCGGCGTGGGCGCCGGGCTCGGTTTCGTCACGGCGTTCCAGGAAGGGTCCGGCTTGCTGGCCGCATCGACGCAGGCGACCGCCACGAAGGTTACCTTTCCGAAAGGCGCCATCATCCGCACCATTCTGAAAGACGTCTCTCCTGACGCGCTCGGAAGCGGGGCGACGCTGTTCCACGATCATCTGTCGCTGACCACCCCGCGCCCCTACGCCCCACCGCCGACTACACCGGTCAAGCCTCAGTGGTTGGAAGACGTCGCTTCCGTCGTCGAGGAGGTGAAGGCGGCGCGCAAGGACGGGGTCACCTGCATCGTGTCCGGCGGGACGCGGGACCTTGGCCAGAAGCCGGCCGATGTGCGCAGGATCGCGGAGCAGGTGGCATCGACGGGCATGCACATCGTCCTGTCCGACGCGTTGTGGACGCAGCCGGCCTATCCGCCGGACATTCCGAAGAAAACCGAGGATCAGATTGCCGACGAGTTCACCCGGGACGCCATCGCGCAGCGCTGGGGCGCGCTCGGGGAGCTCGGGAGCAGCATGCAGATGCACCCGGACGAACGCAAGGTGTTCCGCGGCATCGCCAAGGTCCACCTCCGCACGGGCATCCCGATCTTCACTCACATGCCGCATGAAGGGTGCAAGACGTGCGGAGCGGAGCAGCTCGACATTTTCGAGTCGCTGGGCGTGAATCTTCGAACCGTCTGTATCGGGCATCTTGCCGACATCAGGGACGACCCGCGGGCGGAAACCCAGAAAGCGATCGCCAAGCGCGGAGCCTTCGTGGGATTCGATACCGTCGGTCACCTCACCGGTGCCCTCGCACGGACGGAGGATCACGTGAAGATGATCATGGCGCTCCTCGAGGCCGGATACGAAGACCATATCCTGCTGTCCGCCGACGGGACATCAGAGCGGGAGCGAAAGCAGAATGGCGGCGCCGGCTACGCGAAGGTCCTGACGGTGTTTGTGCCGAAGCTGCGCGAGGCCGGGGTCAAGGAGGCGACGGTCCACAGGATCCTCGTCGACAACCCTCGCCGCTTCCTTGCCTTCGTGCCGAAGAAGACATCGTAGCCAGGAGGAAGGAGAAAGGAGGCAGGAGGAAGAGTGACAAGGTGCGCTCTATCTCCTTCCTCCTATCTCCTATCTCCTGATCAACGTTTTCCGCGGCTCTTCATCCACTCTTCGGTCTTCCGTTTGAGCTCCTGCAGCTGGGGCTGGCGCGCGACGGCCTCGGCCTGCGAGGCGTTCAGCGCATACGCCTCGTCGGCGCGTCCTGCGCTCAACTGGCCGACGATGCCGTAGTTGCCTTCATGACATCCGTTCTCGGGCATCAACAGGTCATCCCGCTCCTTCGTGAGCGGACGCAGCACCGTGTAGGGTCGCACGTACGTCTTCGGGTCGTCGATGGTGAAGCTGTACTCGATCATGTCAGGGCCGACCCGCGTGAACCGTTCAACCGTCCGCAAGGTGTCGCCGGGTCCCAGAAACCCGCCGGCGCCAGCGGAGCTCGGCATCCCGTACGGCAGTCGACTCGGCATGATCTCCCCGCCGTCCTGCTGATTGTTGATTTGAGTCGTCTCGACCACGAGCGTGTTACCTTCCCAACGGCCGCGCGGAATCCCGAGCCAGGTACGAACGTTGTCGCTCGGGCGCGGGCGGCCGTCGAGCGGGATGAGAATCGGTTCGTTCGAATTGAGCGTGCTCTGGACGATTGCAACGTATCCCGGCGCCTGGAGAATCTGTTTGACGGCGAGAGCTGCCTGACCGCTTCCTTCGAACCGGACAAACGTGGTCAACAGACATCGCTCGCTGAGGTTTCGATCGTCCCAGCGATCGGCTTCGCCCCGTCCACGTCGAGCCGCTTCTCTTGCTTCGAGTCTCTTGATCGCTTCGGGCGTCATCGCGGGAATTCTGCCGTCCGGCGGATCGACGACGAGGGACGTGCGCCGCCACTGCGCGACTCTTTTGGGCCCCGTATCGACCCAGAAACGGTTGTACTCTTCGCCCCGGATGCCCCGCTCATGCTCGGGCTGCTTCTGCCTGACGACCTCCGCGTCCCGGTCGTCTGGCGGCGCCTGGCTCTTGAAGTTCGCGAGCCGCTCGGCATACTCCTGATCCGTGAAGAGCTCCCGGTTCCCGAGCTCCTTCGGTCGCTCGAGAGGAGCAACCGTCTCGGCCACGAGCCATTTGCCCTGCAGATCGGGGTCGCCCCACGCCGTGCGGGCCGGCGTCCATGAGCTTGCCGACGGCTTCGTCTTCGAGGCCGGCGCCTGAGACTGGCTGGCAATCAGGGTGACCCCTGTGATCGCCGCGACCAGGGCCAACACGGTCACGAAGGTTCGGCATCGACGCGTCATGTCCGTATCCTCCACGCCCGGTATCGTACGCTGGTCGGTCCGCCGACTGCAATGACACCAACCCACGGTATATGCGCTGACGGACATTCTGGCGGGTGCGCGCGCTCTCGAGAAGGAGAAGCGGGCGTCTCGATCGCGGTGAGATTCCTGATTCATGATTCTTGATTCATGCTTTGAAATCAAGAATCGAAAATCAAGAATCAAGAATGGTAAGGACGGGCCGGCGCGGCGGCAGGCGCGAGACGTCGCAGCTCTGAACTGCCCGTCTCGTACCCCCGACCGCCGCCCGGCTTATATCATTCATGATTCATGATTCTTGATTCATGATTCGTGATTTGAACCAACCATCGCGAATCCCGGAACAAATCAAGAATCAAGAATCCCCTAGCGGCTGCTCTTGTTTGCAGCCTCCCATTTCTTCAGCTTCTCCCACTGCGCCGCGAGATCCTTCGCGCGGCCCGCGATCTCGCGCTGGGCCTCGTCGAGGGCACCCTTCTGGTTCGCCCGCGCGCCCTTGAGCGCGTTCAACATGCCGTAATTGTGCTCGTGGCAGGCATACTCGAAGATCCGATCCTGCTTGCCCTGGCTGCTCCAGGTGTCATGAGCGAAGTCGACAACAGCGGTCCACGGCCGGACGTACACGGCGGGGTCGTCGACCGTGTAGCGATACTCCATCGAGTCGCCTTTGCGCGTGAAGCGCTCGGTGAGCTTCAACGTCTCACCCGACCCGGGATAGAAGTTCCACGGCCGGCGAACGGCCAGAACGGGGCCGCCATCCTGCTTGGCGTTGAAGTTGGTGGTCTCGACGACGAGCGTATTGCCCTCCCAGCGCCCCACCGAGTCCCCGTTCCACGACTTGATCTTCGATCCCACATGCGGCCCCTTGCTCAGACGAACGACGCGGGGCACCGCATACGGTGTCATGATCAACACCTGACCGGGACTCTGCACGAACTCCACCACCGAGAACTGGTTAGTGCCGACCATCTCGCCCTGCGCGAGACCGGGGCGCATGAGGCACCGCTCCATCACGTTGCGATCCTCGTAGGAGTCGGCCTGGCTGCGGCCCTTCCTCGCGTCGTGCCGCGCCTGCCATCGGGTCAGCGCCTGACGCGTGATCGGCGGCAGTCGACCGTCGGGCGGATCGACGATTCGCGACGTGCGCAGCGACATCTTCGCCCGCGTCGGGTCGGCGCTCCAGAAGGCGTTGTATTCCGCCCCCGCAATCCGGTACCCCGGCCGCCCATCGTCCGGCTTGTCCGCGTTCTTGTAGCGCCGCTCATCCGCCTTGACGAGACTCTCCGGCGTCTCCTCCTCGTCCTCGCCGGACGCAGCCTGATCGAGCCCGCGCCTTCGCCGCTCGACGGCTTCCTGCTCGGTCATGAATTCGCGGTTTCCAAACTCGGCGGGTCGCTCGAGCGGCACACCTGTGCGGCTGTCCCACATGCCCTGGATGTCGGGATCGCCCCATGGCGTCTTCGAAACCGCTGCGCCCGCGGGATTCGCCCTGGACGCCTGCCCCTGCGGCGACGCGGCGAACCACGCAACCGTCAGCGCGATCGTCAGCAGCGTGATTCGCATGATGAATCGATATTTCACCTCACACCTCCCGTAGACTTGGGACGAGGAGCGCGTGCTGATCGCCACCACGTTCAGTGGTGACGGCCTCGGCACAGCCCACGATTATTCGCGACCCGTCAGCGCCGCGCAACAAAAATCCCGGATGTGACGGTAAACACAGCCGGTTGCGAACGTTGAAAAATCCGTCGCGAATTTCCGGGGTTCCGGGGCGAGCCGACCCTCCGTTCAAGACGTTTGCCAGGTTTGCGAGCGGCTTTTTAGCACAAGATCCTCACCCCGATCAACGAGGTGATCCTCGAGCCGAACCTTACCTGGCCGACTTCGCCGTCTTTCTTCTCACCGTTTTCTTTCCTCCAGCCTGCCGGCCCTTCTTCTTTCCTCCCTGCCGAGCTTTCTTCATGCCGCCGCCCGCACGCGGCACGCATTTACAACCGGTGTTGTATGTCGCGCCTGCGGGAACGTTGTATCCCCAGCGCGCCTTGCCGGCGCCGTCGATATACGAGTACAGATGCGCATCACGCTCGCTCTGTATCAGAAACGCCAGGCGGCAGTCCGAGGTCCCCTGGCAGGTTCGCGTGGAACACGTCTTCCCCTTGGTCGTCCGGTCCTGCTCGATTTGAGGCCGCAGCGCCTCGAGCTTGGCGTCCTTTGCCTCCGACTCGGTTTCGAAACCCGCTCCGCTGACCGCTGCGACGGTGGTTTCAACACCGCTGTCCGTTTCGCAATCCGCCATCCCAACCGCCTATCTGTCGACCTCGCGCCGGTGTCCCAGCGCCAGGCCGTATCGCGCGGCGCAGGATAGCACGGCCTCCCTCGATTGTCGTGGGCGTGGGCAACTCGATGTCCGGAGGCGGTAAGATGTTCCCCGCCTGCGAGAGACGCCGCGGCGGAACCTTGACCGGCGCGCTGCCGGCGTCTAGTCCGTGATGCGGCTGCCATGAGGTCACGACCATCATGAGAATGCATCGTCTGCTTTTCGTTGTCGCTGCCCTGATGATTGGATATGCGGCCAACGGCTCGGCTCAGAGCGCCTCACTCGACTACCCGCAGTGGCGCGGGCAGAACCGCGACGGCTCGGCAAGCGGGCTGTCGATGCCGAAGTCGTGGCCCGACAAGCTCACGCTCAAGTGGAAAGTGGACGTCGGCGAGGGCTACGCCACGCCAATCGTGATCGGAAACAGGGTCTTCACTCACACGCGCCGTGACGCCAGCGAGGTGATGACGGCGCTCGACGCCAGCACCGGCAGGATTCTCTGGCAGACGGATTATCCGGCCCCGTACAAGATGAACCCCGCGACCCGCAATCACGGGCAGGGCCCGAAATCAACGCCTCTCTATTACGACGGCAGGCTGTTCACGCTCGGCGTCAGCGGCATCGTCTCGGCATTTGACGCATCCACCGGAAAGCTGCTGTGGCAGAAGCCGGCGCCGCCAGTGGATCCCTTGTACGGGACGGCAATGTCGCCCGTCGCCGACAGGGGCGCGGTGATCTTCCATGTGGGCGGGCACAATCAGGGCGCCCTCACCGCGTTCGATGCGAACACCGGCGCGGTGAAGTGGAGCTGGTCCGGCGACGGTCCCGCATACGCTTCTCCCCTCGTCGTCGAGCTCGGTGGCGTCAGACAGGTTGTCACGATCACTCAGCAGAAGGTCGTTGGTGTCGCCGCCGATACGGGCGCCCTGTTGTGGGAGCGACCATTCGTCAGCAAGCCCACCAACAACTCCATCATGCCGATTCTCTCCGGCAACACGATCATCGTGTCGGGATACGAGCTCGGCGTGACCGCCTTTCAAGTGCTCAAGCGAAACGATCAATGGGTAACCGAGACGTCGTGGGAGACGAAGGATATCTCCATGTTCATGAGCAATCCCGTGCTCATCGGCGACACGCTGTACGGATTGTCCCAGAGGAACAGCGGCCAGTTCTTCGCGCTCGACGTGAAGACCGGCAAGACTCTCTGGCTCGGTCCCCCGCGGCAGGCGACGAACACGGCGGTCGTGAAGGCAGGGGATTTCCTCCTGCTGCTGAACGACAATGCGGAGATGATTGTGGCGCGGAGCTCACGGTCACAGCTTGAAGAGATCCATCGCTATACGGTTGCAGACAGCGCCACATGGGCGCAGCCGGCCGTCTCCGGCAACCGCGTGTTCATCAAAGACGTGTCGTCGCTCGGATTGTGGACGCTCGAGTAAGAGTCGAGCGGTCGCGGGCGCACCAACGGCACCGCACAATGACAGGAAGGAGTCCATCATGGTTGCACGGCGCGCGTTTCTCGTCCTGGGTCTTGTAGGCCTTCTCGTCGGCGGCGGCTGGGTCTATGCGCAACAGCGAAATGCTTCGCGCGCGGCAAATCTGAGCGCGCAAGACTACGTCGAGATCCAGTCGTTGTACGCCAAATACAACCAGGGCAGCGATTTCTCGGACACGGCGATGTGGATGTCGATCTGGGCCGACGACGCCATGTTCAAGCCCGGGAACCAGGCCGTTACCGGTACGAAGTCGCTTGCCGAGTTCCGGGCCTCCCGCAACGCCGCCGCCGCAAAGGGAGGCCAGAGACGGCACTCGAACAGCAGCATCCTTCTCACGCCGACGGCCGAGGGGGCGAGCGGGCGGGCTTATTTCACGCTCCTCGACACGAGTGCCAAGCAGCCGGTCATCGCCGCCGCCGGCTACTACGACGACACGTTCGTCAAGACCGACAAGGGTTGGGTATTCAAGACCCGGATCCTGCACTTCGATCC
>DASYQV010000218.1:0-4766 GCA_036005125.1 Vicinamibacterales bacterium | reverse complement strand
ATAGATGCGGATCGCCAGTGGTTCAAGGCCACCATCGGGCTGTCGCTGACTGAGGTACCCCGCACACAGTCCATATGCGCCGAGACGATTCAGCAAAGTGACGTGTTGACCGTGAACGACACGCTCACGGACGCGCATTTCCGAGACATGCGACTCGTGACCGACGAACCGCACATCCGGTTCTACGCGGGCGCGCCGCTGACGACGCCCGCGGGTCATCGCCTGGGCACGATTTGCGTTATGGACCGCAAGCCGCGTGCATTGGCACCGGAACACGCTGCGGCTCTCCAGGCTCTGGCGCGGCAGGTGATGGCCCAACTCGAATTGAGACGGCTGCGCTCCGAAGGCCTTATCGCTGACCAGGAGCTGAAGAGCCTTCTCGACGTCAACATCGCAGTGGGCAGGCACCTCGAGCGCGATCAGCTGTTCGGCGCGATCGCCGCGTGCCTGAGCAACGTTCTGGAGACCGATCGCTTCGGCATCGAACTACCGATCGCCGGCAATCGGTTACAAGGACATATCCTCGCGTCGAGCGGCGCCGCGCCTCGCCCTACGCAGCCCACGGTCCTCCCTGCCGAAGGCACCGTTTGCGAATGGGTGGTGGGGAAGCGGCGCTGGTTCGTCGTGCCGTCCCGCGACGACATACGAGAGGACTTTCCGGTGACGTTCGATCAGATGCAGCGTAATGCGATGGAATCGCTCTGCGCGCTTCCGCTAACCACTGGTGAGCGTTGCTTGGGCGCACTCTTCTTCATGGCCACCCGGCAGGGAGCCTACCAAGACTTGCGGCGTGGATCGTTCGACCAGATCGCGGGTGCCGTGGCCGTCGCGCTGGACCACTGCCTGGCGCATGAAGAGGTACGCCGTCTACGCGATCGGCTTCAGGCGGAGAACTTGTACCTGCAGGAAGAGATTCAGACCCAACACAATTTCAGCGAGATCGTCGGCAACAGCCCGGCGCTCATCGATGCGTTGGCGCGTGTGGAGCGCGTGGCCCCGACCGATACCACAGTGCTCATCCTGGGCGAGACGGGAGCGGGTAAGGAACTGTTCGCGCGGGCGGTGCACGGCCGTAGTCGACGTACGGATCGACCGCTGGTCAAGGTCAACTGCGGAGCGATTGCTCCGGGCCTGATCGAGAGCGAGTTGTTCGGGCACGTCAAGGGCGCGTTTACGGGCGCCGTCGACAAACGGGTCGGCCGTTTCGAGGTAGCCAACGGTGGCACCATCCTGCTCGACGAGATTGGCGAGATGCCCCTCGACGCGCAGGTCAAACTGTTGCGCGTCCTGCAGGAGCAGGAGTACGAACCGGTCGGCAGCAGCAGGACCGTGCGCGTCGACGTCCGTGTCATCGCCTCCACCAATCGCGACCTCGAGGAAGCAGTCCGTGCTGGGGTATTCAGGTTGGATCTGCTGTACCGCCTGAACGTGTTCCCCATTGAGGTGCCGCCTCTGCGAGCGAGGTCATCCGACATCCCTCTGCTCGTCGGGATGTTTCTCGATGCGCTGACTCGCAAACTGGGAAAGCCGCTCCACGGCTTCACCGCGCGCGCGATGGAGCGCCTGATCGCGTACGACTGGCCTGGCAATGTGCGCGAGCTCAGCAACGTGGTCGAGCGCGCTGCTATTCTGGCGACGGGACCTCTGCTGGACTTGGACGACTCGGGCGTGGGAGGGCCGCACACGCGACGCAAAAGTCGCGAGATATCTCCCCGCGCGGAAGTACTCGCGATCCAAAGCGAGGCGCGCAGCGAACGCGAGATTATCGAGGCTGCGCTGGCCGAAAGCCGAGGGCGGGTTGCCGGCCCGTCAGGGGCCGCAGCGAAGCTTCGCATTCCTCCGTCTACGCTTGAACATCGGATCAAAGCCTTGAAGATCCGCAAGGGCCAATACAAGTTCCGCTGAAGCGTTCGCCAGAATCACCACATTCGCCACGCTCGCCAGATCCGCAAGAGGGCAGCGACCGCTGCCTGTTCTGATTCGGCGTCTTTTCAATGGTTTACGACTGGCCTTCGGCTTGCTCTACGGACAGGCAGGAGCTTAGCCGCGAATGACTTGCAGAATCGACCGTCTCGCGAGTGAAGACAACACGGTGATCTTGTGCCTCACCGGTCGGATTACGGCCGGCATCTCGAGGATCTCCCTCGCTCACTTCGCGCTCGGCGGAGGCTTCGGTGGCCCGCGCGTGCTTCCTTCGCCGGTCTCGGGTTCCCCAGTTTGGAGCGGGGGGGGTGTGGCCAGGTGACGCACGATCCGATCGACGTGCTGATCGTCGAGGACAACACCGATCACGCGGAGCTCCTTCGCCTGCAGCTCGGGCAGTCGGGCGACGCGTTTGGCCGGATCGAGAGCACGTCGGACCTGGCCGGCGCATTGCGATCGCTATCCGCGAGCAGGTTCGACGCCGTGCTCCTGGACCTCAACCTGCCGGACTCCCGCGGCATCGACACCGTCGCCCGCATGTGCGCGCAGGCGCCGGACCCGGCGGTGGTGGTCACGACGAGCGAGGTCGACCATTCCCTCGGCCTCAAGGCCATTCATCAGGGCGCGCAGGACTACCTGGTGAAGGGGATCCTGACCCCGGCGGAGCTGGGGCGGGCCGTAGTCCACGCCGTGCAGCGCCAGAGGGAGCAGCTCGCCACGGCCCGCCTGGCCGCCATCGTCGACGCATCCGATGACGCCATCCTGAGCGCGACTCCGGACGGAACCGTCCTGACCTGGAATCAGGGGGCGGAGCGGATCTCCGGGTACTCGGCGTCGGAGGGCCGTGGACGGCCACTGGAAGTCTTCTTCCCCGCGAGCGGCGACCCCGAATACGCGCGGTGGTGCGACCAACTGCAGCGCGGCGAGGCGATCCGATCGCGCGACATGGTCGTGCTGCGCAAGGATGGCGGCTCCGTCGACGTCTCCGTGACCGTCACCCCCATCCACGTCGGTCGAGGGACGGCCAAGCGGGTCACGGCGTTCGCCCTCGTTGCCCGTGACGTCAGCGATCGCAAGCGCGCGGAACGTGCCCTGCGCGCCAGCGAGGAACAGTATCGCCTGCTCTTCGACAACAACCCGCAGCCGATGTGGGTCTACGGCGGCGACAGCATGCGCTTCCTGGCCGTCAACGACGCGGCGGTGCGGCACTACGGGTACTCGCGGGAAGAGTTCGTGTCCATGACCCTCCGCGACATCCGACCGCCGGAAGAGTTGCCGGACTTCGAGGCGCAGGTCCGCGGGCGCCGCGACTCCGCGGCCCGCGAGGCGTTCGACCCCCTCCGGACCTGGCGGCACCGGCGCAAGGATGGGAGCGTCATCGAGGTCGCGGTCTCCGTCAGCCCCATCCGGTTCGAGCAGCGCGAGGCCTGGCTCGTCCTGGCCATCGACGTGACGGAGCGCCGGCGCCTGGAAGCGCAGCTCCTCCAAGCGCAGAAGATGGAGTCGATAGGGCGGCTGGCCGCCGGCATCGCGCACGACTTCAACAACCTGCTCGGCGTGATCACCGGCTTCGGCGAGCTGGCGCGCCGGCAGATCGCGGACGGGGACCCCGTCGCCCGTCGCCTGGACGAGATCCTCAAGGCTGCCTCCAAAGCCGCCGAGCTGACGCGGCAGCTCCTCGCCTTCTCGCGCAAACAGGTTCTGGAGCTACGCGTGTTGGACCTGGGCGCAGTGCTCGCGGACATGGACACGCTGCTGCGCCGGCTCATCGGCGAGCACATCCAACTCGTGACCATCTATGCGCAGAAGCTCGGGCATGTTCGCGCCGACGCCGGGCAGCTCTCGCAGGTGATCGTGAATCTGGCCCTCAACGCCCGCGATGCCATGCCGCAAGGAGGCCGCCTGATCGTCGAGACCGCCGACGTCGACCTCGATGAGAGCTACGCGGCGGGACGCCCGGAGGTCAGGCCGGGGCGCTACGTCATGCTCTCGGTCAGCGACACGGGCGTCGGGATGGCCGCGGAGACCCTGGCGCGGATCTTCGAGCCGTTCTTCACGACCAAGGAGGCGGGCCGCGGCACCGGACTGGGCCTGGCCACCGTGTACGGAATCATCAAGCAGCTCGGCGGGAACGTATGGACCTACAGTGAGCCCGGGCGGGGCACGTCGTTCCGAATCTACCTGCCCCGGGTCGACGAGGCGATCCAGCCCGCCGAACCCAGGTCGGACGCGGGCGTACGCGGCACCGAGACCATCCTGGTGGTCGAGGATGACGAGGCGCTGCGCTCGATCATCGCGGAAGTGCTCGGGGAGCACGGATACTCGGTCCTGACCGCGTGCAATGGCACGGAAGCGCTGGCGGAGGCCGATCGTGACCGCCGTCCGATCGATCTCGTCATCAGCGACATGGTCATGCCGGGGATGGGCGGCGATGAGCTCTCCAGGCGGCTGGGCAGCCTGCGCTTCCTCTTCATGTCGGGCTACACGGAAGCATCGGCCCAGGAGGGCAGCGCGACACTTGGCGCGTTCCTGCAGAAGCCCTTTACTCCCGGCACCCTCCTGCGCAAGGTCCGCGAGGCACTCGAGGTCCGCAAATGACGACCGCCTCGCCGAAGACGGTCCTCGTCGTGGACGACGACAAGGGGTACTGCGAGATCGTCCGGGACACGCTCGAGGGAGCGGGGTTTCGGGTCCTGATCGCCTCGCACGCCCTTGAAGCCCTGCGGATCAATCGAACTCACCCGGAGAGGATCCACCTTGCGCTGATCGACGTCGCGATGCCTCTCATGGATGGCTGGGCGCTCGCCGAGCACCTGTGGAAGAAACGTCCGGTTCGACTCCTG
>DASYQV010000217.1:0-10592 GCA_036005125.1 Vicinamibacterales bacterium | reverse complement strand
GTCGGCCGCCGCAACCGGATTTCCTCCGGCACACCGAGATACGCGGCGAGCTGATACACCTGCGACTTGTAGAGGCCCGCGATCGGCTTCACGTCCGCGGCGCCGTCACCGTGCTTGACGAAGAAGCCCAGGTCGTGCTCCAGCAGGTTGGCGGTGCCCGCCACCGCATACCGGAGGCGATCCGCGTAGTGGTACTCCATCATCTTCCGCGTGCGCTGCTTGAAGTTCGTCGCAGCGACGATCGCGAGATAGGCATCGAGCGGCAGGCGCACACGCCGTTCGGCGCCCGCGGGAGGACGCATGACGATGGAGAAGAGGGGGTACTGGCCGGTGGCGATCGGATCTGGCAGCACGATCTTGCATCGCCAGCCCGCACCGTAGCCCGGAATCACCGATCGAATCGCGTCGTCGCGACGGCGATAGCAGCCGGCTGCCTCGAGCATGCCGCTGATGTCCTCGACCGCCGTACGAATGCCACACGCGTCGGCAAGCACGTGCGCGAGCCGCTCGCTGTCCGGTGACGACTCCGCCTCGGGCATGAGCAGGCCGACGACGCGATCGGGACCGAGCGCGCGCGCTGCCAGGACGCCGACGACGCTGCTGTCGATGCCGCCGGAGAGGCCGACAACGAGGCCACGCCGCCGGAGCCGGCCGGCGACGATGTCGCGGAGCGATGCCGCGATGCGATCCGCGACGCCGCCCGCGTCGATGTCCAGCGTGGATCGCGAGAAGCGCTCCATGAGCGTCATGCGACCGCTCCATCCCGCCCGGCGGGCTCGCGCAGCGCGCGCCGGATGACCTTTCCACTCATGGTGGTGGGGAGCGCCTTTCGAAATTCCACGCTTCTCGGCACCATCACGGCCGGCAGGTGTTCCAGGCAGTGGCGCCGCACCCGCTCGACATCCACAGACGCGCCAGGCTCGAGGGTCACGACAGCGACGATCGCTTCACCCAGCAGATCGTCCGGCGCACCGTAGACGGCGACGTCCGCGACCCCTGCCAGCTGGGCGATGACGTCCTCGACCTCGCGCGGCGCGACTTTCTCGCCGCGGGTCTTGATGATGTCGTCCTTGCGGCCCACGAAATAGAGCAGGCCATCCTCGTCGATGTACGCGAGGTCGCCCGTGTAGAGCACGCGTTCGTCCGGCGTGGGCCCGGGGCGCAGCACGCGGGCGGTCTCCTCCGGCTGATTCCAGTAGCCGAGCATCACGTGAGGACCCTGGACAACCAGCTCGCCTGCGACGCCGGGAGCAGCGCGCCTGCCCCGACCGTCGACAACGAAGAGCTCGGTTCCCGGAATCGCGATGCCTACCGACGACGGCCGCGCGTCGATCAGATCGGGCGGCAGATACGACACGCGCTGGCACTCGGTCTGACCGTACATCGAGTAAATCCGCGCCGAGGGAAACACCTGGCGAAGCCTCAGGATTTTCGCGATCGACAGGGCCGCTGCCGCGTTGGTGAGATATCGAAGCGCCGGCAGTCGGTGCCCTCCAGCACTCTGCTGCACGAGCAGCGTGGCGATCGTGGGCACAAGAGCGAACCCGGTGACCTGTTCGCGAGCCATCGTCTGGAGAATCGCTTGTGGATAAGCACACGACTGTTCCAGCACGACCGTCGCGCCCGTGCGAAACGCCGTCGTCACCTGACCCAGCCCATAGGTGAACGCCAGCGGCAGCACGTTGAGGATTACGTCGTCGGGCGTGTTCTCCAGGTACGTGCATATCGATGCGGCTGCCGCGGTCATGTTGCGGTGGCTCAGCATGACGCCCTTGGGCCGTCCCGTCGACCCGGATGTGTAGACCAGTGCGGCAAGCTCCGGTGTCGCGGGCTCGGAGCTCGCGTGTGGTCGCTGCCAGGCGACCTCGATCTCGCCCGATGCGTGATGGCGCGTGACGAGCGCCCGGGCACCGCTGTCGTCGAGGAGCTCGACAAGGCGAGCGCTCCGGATCTGCGGATTGATCATCACGAACGCGCCGCCGGCTTTCAGCGTGGCGAACAACGCAATGATCGCCTCGACCGAGTTCTCCATCTGGATGGCGACGCGATCGCCGGTCCGAAGGCCTGCTGTCCGCAGCGTCGTGGCGAGCCGGTTGGCGCGAACGTCGATTTCGGCATAGGTATGCCGCCCGCCCGCGCAGATCACGGCGGTCTTACCAGGAAACTGCCGCGCGCTCTCCTCGAGCAGGTGTTCAACTCGCACGGGCCAGATCCGGGGTCCCCACCGCGCACACTTGGGCAGGGGGCTGAAGGTCCGTGGTTCCCACCGCGCGCGCCTGCGCGGTGGGGTGGAGATCCCGAGCAGCCGCGCGCTGCTTGTGCTCGACGAACCTCACCACCCGAGCAACAGAATCGAGATTCTCGGGCACGATCTCTTCGTCCTCGATCCTGATCGCGTATTTCTCCTGCAGATGACACACGAGCTCGAGGATTCCCGTGGAGTCGACGATCCCCCGTTCCTGCAATGAGTCGTCGTCGGAGAAGGCAAACCGTCCGGAGGAGTCGCCGAATAGAAAGTTATCGGTGATGAAGCGACGAAGTTCCCGAGCTAAGAATTCCATGGGTATCCGTGATGAAGTGGTTGACGAATCGGTCGATCACGATCTGCGTCGAGAGAACGCCCACGAAGGCCATGTCGTCCTTGACGCCGAGTGCGCGCCCGGACCGTACTTTCCGGACGAGATGTTCCACCGCCGCCGGCTCGAAGACGCCGTCGCGGCGCACCTGCGCGGCCGAAAGCAGATCTGCCGCATACTCCGCCGTTCGCCCCGTCAGGAACGCATGCGCTCCCGGCGCGCGGTACGGCTGCTTCGCGCGCTTCACGATCGACTCAGGCACGAGTCGGCGCGCCGCCCGCTTGAGCAGGTACTTCTCGGCCAGGCCTTTGACCTTCAGCGTCGGGTCGAGCGTCGACCCGAAGGCGACGACGTCCGGGTCCAGGAAGGGATACCGGCTCTCGACCCCATGAGCCATGGCCATTCGATCGCCTTGTGACGAAAGGATGTAGCCGGGCAGCAGATGCGCCATCTCGAGGTACTGCGCCTGGCACAGCGGGTCCCAGCCACCGTAGCTGCGCGGCAGGCTGTCGACCAGTTCCTGGACGCCGTCGTATCCGGTCAGCGACGCCGCGACCTGATCGCTGAAAAACAGCTTGAGCCTCGACGTCAAGTTCCATCGAGGCAGATGCGAGAACGCGGGATGCACGAGGTCCCCGGGCCCCACGTGAAAGAACGCCTGCAGGTAGGCCGCCGGCTGGCGATGCAGATCGCGAAGCCAGGGATACAACCGCCGTATGAGCGATGCGCGCCTCGACGAGGAAGGGAACCTCGACCAGAACCTGCGGATCTTTGCTTCTCTGAAGATGTCGTACCCACCGAGCGTCTCGTCGGCGCCTTCGCCGGTCAGCACGACCTTGAAGCCTTGATCACGTACCATCCGGGCAAGCAGGTAGAGAGGCGCGGGCGCGGTCCGGAGAACGGGTGTCTCGGCGTGCCATACCACGTCGGGAAATGCGCGCGCGATGTCCTCGTTCGAACAGCGCAGCTCGTGGTGCTCGGTGCCGAGCGTCCGGGCGACCTGCCGCTGGTGCGCGCTCTCGTCGAAGTCGGCAGCATCGAAGGCGATCGAGAACGTGCGCGGCGGAACGCCGTTCACGTGCGAGGCGAGCGCGGCAACGACGGCCGAGTCGAGTCCGCCGCTCACGTACGCGCCGACAGGAACGTCGGCGCGAAGCCGAAGGCGCGTCGCCTGTTCGAGGCGCTGCAGCAATTCCTCCTCCAGCGCGGCTGTTTCCCGATGAGTCCGTGCGGCGTGCGACGCGTCGGGAAAGCGGGGTGTCCAGTGCGGCCACACGCTGATCTCGCCGTCGCGCCAGGTCAGCGAGTGGCCGGGGGGGAGCTCCCGGATGTTCTTGAAGATCGTGCGCGGCGGAAGCGTCGTCCAGAATGTGAATACGTTGTCGAGGCCTTTCGGATCGAGGTCTCTCGAGACCGTCGGAACGGCGAAGAGCGCCTTCATTTCTGACGCGAACAGAAGACGGCTGCCAACGACCGCGTAGTACAGCGGACGCACGCCAAGCCGATCGCGCGAGAGGAACAGCACCCGGGCGCGCGCGTCCCAGATGCCCGCAGCCCACTGGCCGTTGAGCGCGGCGACCGCGTCGGCGCCACGCTCCCGATAGAGGTGAAGCAACACCTCCGTGTCGGACTGCGTGCGAAAGCGGTGGCCTTTACGCGCCAGCGCCTCGCGCAATTCGACGTAGTTGAAAATCTCCCCGTTGAACGTGATCCAGAAGGCCCGGTCCACCGTGCTCATCGGCTGGCGGCCGCCCGCGACGTCGATGATGCTCAGACGCGCGTGCGCCAGCGCGACACCCGGTTCGAGGTGGAAGCCGCGGTCGTCCGGCCCTCGGTGGTCGAGTGTGGCGATCATGGCCGCGGGCCAGAGCGGATCGATCTCCGCGCGATCCGCTGCGACGATGCCTGCGATGCCACACACAGCGCTCGAAAAAGGAGCAAAGGACTTGCCACGCCTCAGCGGTGATCCACGTTCAACGTCGCGTGCAATCGCGCCACAATGGGGAATGACATTCCCTCGACCGACCATCTTTCCCCTCGGAGGAGATCTGTCAGTCCATCGTCTGGGTTTCGGTGCCATGCGCCTCACAGGCCCCGGTATCTGGGGACCGCCGCCTGATCGGTCCGAGTGTGTGGCGGTTTTGCGCCGGTGCGTCGATCTTGGTATGAGCCTGATCGACACAGCCGAGGCGTATGGGCCGTACGTCAGCGAGGAGCTAATAGCGGAAGCGCTGTACCCATATCCGGCGGGTCTGGTCATTGCGACCAAGTGCGGGCTGGATCGGCCCGGCCCGGATAGTTGGACACCCAACGGACGCCCCGAGCGGCTCCGCGACGCGCTGCACGGGAGCCTCAAGCGCCTCCGCGTCGACCGCATCGACCTGTATCAGCTTCACCGGATGGACCCCGCTGTGCCGCAAGACGATCAGTTCGGGTTCCTGCGGGACGCGCAGCAAGCAGGAAAGATCCGGCACGCCGGGTTGTCCGAAGTCGACGTGCCGCAGATCGAACGCGCGCGGCGCACGGTCTCCGTCGTGTCGGTGCAGAACCGCTATAACGTCGAGGACCGGCACTGGGAATCGGTCGTGGAATACTGTGAGCGCGAGTGCATTGCGTTCCTGCCGTGGGCGCCGCTCGAGGCCGGCAGCATGGCCAGACGCGGACTGCGTCAGATGGCGCGGCGCCTGCTCGGACATGCGTCACGGCAGCACGCGCTCGAGCGTGTGGCCAGACGGCATCGCGCCACGCCCGCGCAGATCGCGCTCGCGTGGCTGCTGCACAGGTCGTCTGTCATGCTGCCGATTCCCGGCACCTCCAGAACGAGGCACCTCGAAGAAAACGCCGCGTCCGCACGCATCGAGTTGTCGCCGGACGATCTCGCCGCCCTCGCGTGACGGGCGCCCGATCACGACGACGTTTCAAGAGGCGATCGATTACTGCGCCGTTTGTAGTGGCGCTCGCGTCCCCTGCGCGCGCCGCCTTCGGCGGCCAGTCGAACGGCGATCCTCTGCGTCTCGGCGTTTTTCATGACAGGAGAATCAGTTGATTCGCCATGTCCCGTCTTTCGTTCTTTAGATGCGGCCCGTCAACTCAAGTCAGCTCCGGGTTCAGATGCATTCGCACTCGCGTTGACCTGGATCGGTCCATCGGGGATCATACGCTCGCACGATGCGGATTACTCGCGTAAGCCTGGCCGTCATCATCGCGATCGCGTGTGACGCCGGGGCCGCAAGATCCCAGACAGGTCAGCCAGTCACTGGAACCGTCTTCGATCCGACCGGCGCCGTCCTGCCGGCCGCACATGTTGAGCTGAGACCATCAGCGGGTGCGCCAGTACGGCCGACCGCGGCGGACCCGGCCGGCGCCTTCCGATTCGACAACGTGACGCCCGGACGATACGACGTGGTCGCGACCTTCGAAGGATTTCGTCCGACGACGGTTCGTGTCACCGTCGGTTCCCGGGCGCCGGCGCCATTACGGGTGACACTGCCGCTTGCCGCGATCAGCCAGGAAGTGACGGTCGGGAATGCTCCCGCCGAAATCACAGCGGACACGGCGTCGAATCTCGACGCATCGAGCGTGGACGCGAACGCGATCGAGAATCTCCCGGTCTTCGACCAGGACATCCTGGCGACCATGACACGCTTTCTCGACGCGACCGCCATCGGCACAAGCGGCCCTACGCTCATCGTGAACGGCGTGGAAGTCAACAACCTGATGGTCTCGGCATCGGCCATCCAGCAAATCAGGATCAACCAGGACCCCTACTCCGCCGAGTATCCGCGGCCGGGGCGCGGTCGTATCGAGGTGGTCCTGAAGCCAGGATCGCAGGAGTACCACGGCACCGGCAACTTCATCTTCCGCGATTCCATCTTCGACGGACGCAACGCGTTCGCCGCAGTGAAGCCGCCGGAGCAGCGACACATCTTCGAGGGGTTTCTTGGCGGCCCGGTCCGACATTCGGAAAAGACCTCGTTCACGCTGTCGCTGAGGGACAACGCCGACGACATGCAGGCGATCGTGTTCGCCCGAGGGGTGTCTGGCGCGATTCAGCAGAACGTCGGCTCGCCCTACCGCGGTGCGCTCGCCGCCGGGACTCTCAATCATCAACGCGGCGAGAACACGACGATGTCGCTGACGCTCTCCTATCAGGATCAGACGCGGCACAACCGGGATGTCGGCGGCGTGACGCTTCCGTCGGCAGGCACGAGCTGGCGCTTCTCCGAGCAGAGCGCCACGTACACCCAGCAGACCATCCTGACCCCGAAGCTGCTCAACCAGTTCCGGCTGTTCGTGGCGCGGGAGTTCGAGCCGACAACGAGCGTCGATCCTTCACGCAAGCTGGTGGTGCTGGACGCGTTCACGGGGGGCGGTGCGCAGGGCAATCAGCTGCGGACGGAACATCATTTCACGATGACGGAGATGCTCACCTGGGCGTCGGGACGTCACACGATCAAGTGGGGCATGAACATTCCCGACTGGAGCCGCCGCCGGTTCGACGACAACACGAACAGCGGGGGCACGTTCCATTTTTCCAGCATCGCCGACTACGCCGCCGGCCGTCCGTACACGTTCGTCGAACAGACAGGCAACGGCCACGTGGCGTTTCTCGAGAAGGTGGTTGGGTTCTTCGTCCAGGACCAGATCCGCCTCGGTCCCCGACTCTCCGCTTCGATCGGACTGCGGTACGACTGGCAGAACTACCTCCACGACGACAACAATTTCGGTCCGCGCGGGTCGTTTGCCTTCGCGCCGCGGTCGGACGCCAGGACCGTGATCCGTGGCGGGGCGGGCATCTTCTACGACCGGACAGGACCTCGACCGATTCAAGACGCGCTTCGTTATGACGGAGTGCGGCAGCTCCGGTACGTCATCACCAATCCCGGATATCCCGATCCGTTCGGGCCGGATCGGCCGCTTTCTGCTGAGCGGCCGAGCGTCGTGCAGTGGGCTCCCGGCGCTCAACTACCCGCGACGTTGCAATACGGGCTGAGTGTCGAACGCCAGCTCGCCAGAAAGACGAGCGCGAGCATCGCCTACACCGGGACGCGAGGGCTCCATCAGTTCCTGTCGCGGGACATCAACGCGCCGCTGCCACCGCTGTATATCGTGCGTCCGGACGCGACGCGCGGCATCGTGCGCGAGATGGAATCGACCGGCAGGCTGGTCGGGAACTCCGTGCAGTTCACGCTTCGCGGCCAGATCACCCGCGTCGTCAACGTGTCGGCCCAGTACGTCCTCAGCGAGACCAACAACGACACGTCGGGCATCAACTGGATGCCGCCCGATTCGTACGATCTCTCCCTCGAGTACGGGCGCGCCGACTTCGACCAGCGGCACCGGCTCGACCTGCTCGGCACGGTGAATCCAGGGTCGTGGTTCAACGCGGGTATCGCGCTGGCGCTCTATTCAGGTCGGCCCTACTCCGTGACCACTGGTTACGATGACTTCAACACCGGGGTCGCCAACGCGCGGCCGCCCGGCGTCCCGCGCAACAGCCTGGAGGGCCCCGGCCTGGCGCAGCTCGATCTGCGCTGGTCGCGCGAGCTGTTCGTGAATCACGGGAAGCAGGCGCCGGGTCGTGCGCTCACGGTGGGCATCGACGCGTTCAACGTGCTCAATCGTGTGAACGCGACCGCTTACATCGGCACATTGACGTCCCCGTTCTTCGGACGTGCGATTACCACCCACCCGCCGCGGCGCCTGCAGTTCTCAGCCAGGGTCAGGTTCTGAGGACGCGCGCGACGGTAACGAGAGCGCACGTACGTTTCGTCAACTGCTGGAGTGATCCCGACAGGAGGCTGCCGTGAAACGCGCCATCATGTTCGCCGTCGCGGTCTCTGGTCTCGTGGCTGCAACGTCGTCTCTCGGCCAGCAAACACCGACGACTGCGCGCCCCTGGACCCTGACCGACGCGCAGGTCCGCGAGATCGTGGGCCGGGTCAGGGCTGGCCGCGATCTCACGCCGCGGTCCTGGCCCAACGGGGCACGGGTCGCGGTTGGACTCTCGTTCGACCTCGACAACGAGACCAGCACGCTCCGTGATAGCGGCACAAGTCCCGCGCTCCTGTCGCAGGGAGAGTACGGATCGCGCGCGGGCCTGCCGCGTGTGCTCGCGTTGCTCCGGACGCACGGGATTGCGGCCTCGTTCTTCGTGCCGGCCGTCAGTGCGATGCTCCACCAGGCCTCGGTGAAGGCCATTATGGAGCCTGGCCATCACGAAATCGGACTGCATGGATGGATTCACGAGCGCAACTCTCAGCTCGAAGGCCCGACCGAGCGCGATTTGCTGACGCGCGCCGCGAAAGCGCTCGAGATGGCCACCGGCAAGCGGCCCGTCGGCATGCGGACGCCGTCATGGGACTACAGCCCGTCGACGATACAAATCGCGAGGGAGCTCGGGCTTCTCTATGACAGCAGCTTGATGGCCGACGATCGACCGTACGAGGTCGTAGCGGCCGGGCAGCCCACGGGTATCGTGGAGCTGCCGGTCGAATGGATCCTCGACGACTTCCCGTACTTCTGGATGGATCGCGCGTCGACCGTGCGGCCCACCATGACGCCGGACGAGGTGTTTTCAATCTGGAAAGCGGAATTCGACGGCGCGTACGAGGAGCGTGGATTGTTCATCCTGACGATGCACCCGCACGTCATCGGCCATCGAGCGCGGATCGCCATGCTCGACAGGCTCGTGACGTACATGAAGTCGAGGCCGGGCGTGTGGTTCGCGACGCACGAACAGATCGCGCGTCATGTCAAAGGAGGGCTCCGGTGAATTCATCATTCATGATTCATGATTCATGATTGGAATCGAACCCGGAACCCGGCAGCGTCTATTTCGATGCCCGAGCAAACAGCTTGAACCCCTGCGCGAGCCGCGCGCTGATGTCCGGGGATTCGAACGTTCCGCACAGCTTCTTGTGCGCAACACACGCCTTCGCCACGGTCGCCGTCGCGGCCTCGACCTGCGGCGCCGACGGTTTCGGCGCAGGAGTCCCGGCTCCGAGCGCCAGCGAGAGGTCGGCAGGGCCGATCATCGCGGCACCGAGACCAGGAACGCTCAATATCCCGTCGATGTTCTTGATCGCCTCGCGGGTCTCAATCATGACGATCGCCAGCAGCTCACCCTCGGGATTCAGCGGCCAGAGATCCGCCTTCCGATGGTGTTCCTCGTTCGACAGCCCTCCCATCATCACCCTCGCGCCCGTTGGCCCCCATCCGCGGATCCCCTCCGGTCGAGGGTACTTGCTGCCGGGTTGCTGCGGGTAACGCATCGAGCTGACGAACTTCTCGACCTGATCCTTCGTTTTGACGTCCGGCAGGATGACCCCTAGCGCGCCATCGTCCAGCACCTGCTTGACGGCGTGCGTGAAATCTTCATCGGGCGTCTGTGCGATTCGTACGATCGGCGTCAGCCGCGGGCGGCCGCCCTTGTCCGGCCGGAGGCCCGCCATCGCTTTCGCGTAGGCGTCGAGAAGGAGCGTGTGCTCCAGCGAGATGAACTGCCAGTGTTCATTCGCGAAGGCGGGCTTGCCCTGCTCGAATTGCTCGATGATCTGGTTGAGGCGGCCTTTCGGCACGTCGCCGCCTGATTGTGCGTGCGGCCGCGCGGCGATGAATACGGCGGACAATGCGAGCGAAATTCCGACGAGCCTCGTTGTCGGGTGGTCTACCATTTTCCCTCCTCTGAAACGACCGCATACGAACACGTCCCCTGCCGGCCGAATCATCAGCCGCGAAACGTGACGGATTGTACGTCGAACCGCATGGGCGGTCACGAGCGAGCGGCATCAGGATGGACGTCTGGGAAGGATTGAAGGATTGAGGATTTGGGATTGAGGATTGGTCTGCGATTGGTGATTAGTGATTGCTTAGTTTAGGAGCCTGATCGAAATTGAATGGTCAACTTGCGTCGCTCATCCAACGCAGAGCAGGCGGAGGTCACCGAGACGTTTCCACGCAGAGAACGCTGAGCCGCGGAGGCGCGCGGAGACCGGCCACCACTCCGCCGCCGGT
>DASYQV010000216.1:0-21913 GCA_036005125.1 Vicinamibacterales bacterium | reverse complement strand
GTCAAGAGAATGGCACGCATTCAGTGCGTCATGGCGTACAGCAGCACGTCGATGCCCAGGGCGTAGCCGTACGGCGCAAACTGGCGGAAGAATTCCGGATCTTCGCCCTCGCGCTCCCACGAGTCCGACACGTCGGTGTTGAACGTCATCACCGCGATGATGTTGTGATGTTTGTCGCGAATGGCGCGCAGGTGCGGCACCGCCGTTTCCGCGCCGCGCTCCGAGGTCGTCCGGCCCCCCGTCGAGCGCCAGAACCGGATGTTCGTCACCTGCGGGATCTTCTTCACCTCCAGCATCGTGTGGAAGAGCGGGTCGGTGAGCGGCACGTCCTCGATCGGGTACTCGTCGGGGGGCATCGCTTTCGCCAACTCGCGCGTCCACTGGTTCCACGCGGCTTCTCCCCAGAAATCATCCACCCAGAGAAAGCCGCCCTTCTCGAGATACATCCTGAGACGGACCGCTTCGTCCCGCGACAGCCCGATCGTACCGACGTCGGAGGCCATCAGGAACGGACAGTTGAACAACGCGTCATCAGTGAGCCGCACGAGCCATACATGCGCAACGCTGGGCGAGAGCCAGCTGACGCGCGTTTTCGTGAGCTCGGAGAGGCGTAGCAGAAGGTGACGCTGAGCCCATGGATAGTCCGTGTGCCAACCGGCGCCCATCGCCTCGCGCCGGACGCTCGTGTAGAGAATGTGGCAGCCCGCGAAGCTGCGGTCTGGCAAGTCCTCGGGTGGAAGCTCCGCCGGGTCTCCCTGCTCACCGCGCAGACCCTCGAGGCCGCCGAAGACGTCCTGCCTGAACTGCGCAAAGGCGTAGCCGGCAGAGATGATGAGGACTGCCAGGAGGACGAGCGGCAGGATACGTCTGCGGGTGCGGACCCCCGCCGACTTGAAAGCACCGATGAGGCTGAAGAGAATGGCGCGCATTTATCAGTGAGTCATAGCGTACAGCAGCACGTCGATGCCGAGGGCGTAGCCGTACGGGGAAAATTGGTAAAAGAATTCGGGATCCTCACCCTCGCGCTCCCACGAGTCCGATACGTCGGTGTTGAACGTCATCACGGCGATGATGTTGTGATGTTTGTCGCGAATGGCGCGCAGGTGCGGCACCGCCGTTTCCGCGCCGCGCTCCGAGGTCGTCCGGCCTCCCGTCGAGCGCCAGAACCGGATGCTCGTCACCTGCGGGATCTTCTTCACCTCCAGGAGCGAGTGGAAGAGCGGGTCGGTGAGCGGCACATCCTCGATCGGGTACTCAGAGGGGGGCATCGCTTTCGAAAACTCGCGGGACCATTGCGTCCATGCCGCCTCTCCCCAGAAGTCGTCCACCCAGAGAAAGCCCCCCTTCTCGAGATACATTCTGAGGCGGATCGCTTCGTTTCGCGACAGCCCTATGGTGCCGACATCCGAGGCCATCAGGTACGGACAGTTGAACAACGCGTCATCGGTGAGCCGGACGAGCCATACATGCGGCACATCGCGCGAGAGCCAGCTGACACGCGTTTTCGTGAGCTCGGAGAGCCGTAACAGAAGGTGACGCTGACCCCAGGGATAGTCCGTGTGCCAACCGGCGCCGTTCGCTTCGCGCCGGACGCTGGTGTAGAAAATGTGGCAGCCCGCGACATTGCGATCGGGCAAGTCCTCGGGTGGAACCTCGGCCGGATCCCCCTGCTCACCGCGCAGACCCTCGAGGCCGCGAAAGATGTCCTGCCTGAACTGGGCAAAGGTATAGCCGCCCGAGATGACGAACACTGTCACGAGAACCAGCGGCAGAACAGGTCTGCGGGTTCGGATCACGTCTATTCCACCGTTCGTCAACCGTGAAGGCTGCGTCAATGCCCGTCCCCGTGCCGGCCGTCCCGGCGTCAGTGCGTCATCGAGTAGAGCAGCACGTTCATCGCGACCTGATAGCCCACGACCGAGAACTTGTAGAAGTATTGAGCGTCCTCGCCCTCGCGTTCCCAGGAGTCGCTCACATCGGTATTGTGCGTCATGAAGACCATGACACGCCCCGAGCGGTCGGAGATGGCGCGGGCGTGCACCTGTGCGCTGTCGTGGCCGCGCTCCGACGTGCTTCCGGTCCCCAGCCAGAAACCGATGCTCGGGACCTGCGGTATCCCCGGAAGGTCGAACATGGTGTGGAAGAGCGGGTGGTCCTTCGGCACATCGACGATCGGATACTCATTTGGAGGAAACACTTTTCGTATCTGACCCGCCCAGACCTCCCAGGCGTATGAGCCCCAGAAGTCGTCCACCCAGAGAAAGCCGCCCTTCAAGAGATAACTCCTGAGCCGGGTGGCATCTTCGTTGTTGAAGGCGAGCCTGCCTACCTCCTGCATCATGATGAAGGGGCATTCGAACAGCTCGTCGCCGGTCAGCCGGACGATGAGGTGCTGGGGCCGACCTGGCGCGTCGAAGCCGACGTTTGTCTTCGTGAGCTCGGACAGCCGAATCGAGACGTCGATGTCGGCGAGCGGATAGTCCGTCAGCCAGGTGCCGCCATCGCCGCGCGGGTTCATCCGGTAGATGGCGCGGCAGTAGTGCCACCGTCCGTCGAAGCTGTTCGGACGGGCCATGTGCGCATCGACGCTCGAGTCCAGCGCCCGGCCGAATTGTGCCGACGCGACGCTGGCGAACAGGAGCGCCGCTGCCGCGATCAATGGTGCGGCCCAAACCTTCATGCGCAGCAGTTTACTCCTCTGGCGAGGCTCCGATTGTAATTGCGTGCACCGATGGTGTCACGGCCAGTTCATTGGCTGCGTGCGGAACCGGGCGACTGCTGGTTGGAGATCGTGAAAGGGCGTTTCGAGACGCGCGGCGTGCTGGCATGTGCCTTGACTGGCTCAGCTGGCCGTTGATATCATCGGCCGTTCCGAGGGATGGAGGTCGAGTAATGAAGAAACTCGCGGCCGTTCTTGCCTGCGCTGCCATGTACGGTGCTCCGGCGGCATTCGCACATCATGCGTTCAGCGCCGAGTTCGACGCCAACCAGCCGATTACGCTGCGCGGGACGGTCACCAAGATGGAATGGATCAACCCGCATTCGTGGATCTACGTGGACGTCAAGGCGCCGGACGGCACCGTCACGAACTGGGCCGTCGAAGCCGGGGCTCCGAATGCGATGTTCAGGCGAGGCTGGAACAAGAATTCGATTCCGGTCGGCATCGAAGTCGTCGTCGACGGGTACCGGGCCAAGAACGGGAAGAACATTGCGAACGGCCGCGACGTAACCTTGCCGGACGGCAAGAAGTTGTTCGTCGGCTCGTCGGGCACTGGCGCCCCTGTCGACGGTCGGGATCCGACGGAGGAGCAGAAGAAGAAGTAGCGCGACGCCTTCAAATCTGAGACTTTTCCCAGACGCGGTGGGTGTGGCATCTGCCAGCCCACCGCGTTTTTGTTTCTGGCCGGGTCCCCGCCGCTGAACCGCATAACGGACCAGCCGCGCCCCCCAACGCGCGTTCTGGCGTGTTGGGGTGAAAGCCTCAGGCGACGGTGACTCCCGTATTTGACGATGCGGGCGCTTCTGCGTCGCTTTCGGAGGCGCGGCTCTGCCGTCGGTTCTCCCAATACTTCCGCATCCGTTCGGAAGCGGCGTTGCGAGCCTGAGGCGACATCGTCGGGCGTTTCCGCGCCGCCAGTCCCTGGCGTCCCCGTTTCGGGCGTGCTGACTTCTGGCGGGGTGGCTGTGCCTGCTGCGTGGTCTCAGGAGATGGCTGTGCCCCGGCGAGCTCCGGGAAGTCACGCTGAATATCAGCGATTTCCGCTTCCAGCTCGCGTAGCCGGGCGCGCGCACCGATCAGCGCGAATTCCCGCATCCGGTCTTGTGGCTTTTGCATTCGTCTTCCAATGCCTCCTGCAATGTATGGCTATGCTCAATGTGACTGTCGTCAGTAAGTACGCTCGAGGTCGGACAGGCTTCAGAACCGGTCGCCGGTATGCCGAAGCCCTGGCAGCCCGTGGGATGTTATTACGACGAAACGGCCTGACACAAACCATGAAAATCGAATACGAACGGTGCTGACTATACGGGTCGTTCGGCGGTTTGGCAAGCAGTCGCCAGGAAGCGCTCGAACGCAACACTCGAACGAAACACGCTTGACGCCATCTGCGGGCTTCAATATGGTACGGACCGCCTTTCACATACCCCTGCACGAACATCGTGGCGTATATCCTTCAGGTCAACGGTCACGCGGCCGGGTCCAAGCCGCTCCGTGGCTCGTCGGGGCTCGCGATCGGGACGACGCGCGGCGCAACGCCTCCGGCCGGCGCCACGAGGCCGACTGCCGGCGGCCAGCACGGCGCGGACGCGGGGGCTCAGGCTGGCGGACGCCTCCCGTCGGAGGACGACCCGACCATAGCCGGCCCGGTGACCTTCATCAATCCGCGCGAGGTGCCGAATTTCACGCCGGTCACCGACGCGATGCTGCAGGCGCCCCCGCCAGGGGAATGGCTCTCGTGGCGGCGCACGCTCGATGGCCACGGGCACAGCCCTCGCTACAGTATCGGTGGCAAACAGTACATCGCGGTGCCTGCCGGTGTCGGGGCGTTTCCGAACATCCGGCGACTCCTGAGCCCGGACATCTATGCGCCGCCTTACGGTGATGCGCTCTATGTGTTCGAGCTCCCCGAGCCGCAACGGGCGACGACGTCATCGGGGGCCCGTTGAGAAGACGAGGGTGCAGACGTGGATAGAAGACTGTGCTTGACTGCTTTGTTGATCCTGGGGGCTGTGTCCATCGCTGCCGCGGCGGCTCTTCAGACGCCGAAGCCTGGGGCGGTCCCGGTTCCCGAGGTTCGAAAGGTTCGCGAGAACCTTTACGTGATCGGCGGCGGAGATCCGCGCGACCAGAAGACGTTCTCAGGCGGAAACACGGGAATCTTCATCCAGGAGCGCGGCGTGGTGATCGTCGATACCAAGTTCCCGGGCTGGGGAAAGGTGATCCTCGAGAAGGTCCAGTCGCTGACGAACAAGCCGATCACGACGATCATCAATACGCACACGCACTTCGACCACGCCGGGAGCAATATTGAGTTTCCGGCGTCAATCGATTTCGTCGCGCAGGAGAACACGAAGAAGTACATGATGCAGCGCGACTGCCCTCCAGTGACCACATGTCTGACGGGCGCGAACGAAAAATACCTTCCCAAGAAAACGTTCAAGGACAAGTTGACGCTGTTCGGCGGCAAGGATCAGCTGGACCTGTATTACTTCGGGCCGGGTCATACGAACGGCGATGCGTTTGTCGTCTTTCCGGCCGTGCGCGCGATGCAGACGGGCGACATGTTCCAGCTCAAATGGCTGCCGTTCATCGACCAGAGGAACGGCGGAAGCTCGGTCGCGTTTCCGGACACGCTGGAGAAAGCGGCTGCGGGCATCAAGAACGTCGAAACCGTCATTACCGGCCACGGTGCGGTCATGACGTGGAAGGATTTCCAGGAGCACGCTGAAATCCTGCGCGATTTCGTCCAGCAGGTGCGAAGCGGCAAGAAAGCCGGCAAGTCCGCCGCCGACGTGGCGAGCGCGTACAAACTTCCCGCCAAATACACCGGCTACACCATCGACCCGAATACGGTGAAGACCAATGTCGAGTTGGCGTATCGAGAGCTCGGAGGCTGACGGCCGGGGTCCCCAACGCGCGTTTCCGAGCGCGTTGGGGTGGAGAACGGAGGCTTACATGCGACAGGTGCTGACAGGTTTCTCGATCGCGGCTGCAAGCCTTGCGTTGACGTTGGCGTTTATGCACGGTGATGGCGTGTGGGCACAGTCGCGAGCGACTCCGGCCCAGTCCCGCCCGGCGACTTCATCGGCCGGGTTTCCGCGAACGCCGGACGGCAAGCCGAATCTGACCGGTGTATGGCAGGCGGTCAACGCGGCCGCCTGGGACATCCAGGACCACAGCGGAAGCATGGACGTACCGGCTGGCGTGGGTGTTGTCGAGGGCAACGAGATTCCGTATCTCCCGGCGGCGGCGGCCAGGAAGAAGGAGAACTACGACAATCGCGACAAGCTGGATCCCGCGGCGAAGTGCTATCTGCCCGGGGTGCCGCGCGCCACCTACATGCCGTATCCGTTCCAGATCGTCCAGGCAACGCAGCACATCGCCATCGGGTACGAGTACGCGCACGCGGCACGCAGAGTCTATCTCGACGGAAGCAAACATCCCGAGGCGCTCGATTTCTGGATGGGTGATTCGCGCGGGCGTTGGGAGGGCGACACGCTGGTGGTCGATGTGAGCAACTTCAACGGCAAGACGTGGTTCGATCGCGCGGGAAACTTCGCGAGCGACACGCTCCACGTCGTCGAGCGTTACACGCCGATGACGCCCAACCATCTGTTGTACGAAGCAACGATTGAGGATCCCAAGGTGTTCTCGCGTCCGTGGAAGATGAGCATGCCGCTTTACAGGCGCATGGAGAGGCCGCCGCGGATTCTGGAGTACGAGTGTGTCGCGTACCTCGAGGAGGAAACGTTCGGCACCATTGTCAGGTGAAAACCAGTCAAGGGCCCTGCCCTTGGTATCTTCCACCCGGCGGTCCGCCGCCGGCGGACCGCGAACCAGCGCTGGCCGGTCGCGGTCGTGAGCGACCGCGACATGAAAGACGCGCGTTGGGAACCCCGGCCCGGCAGAGCCCTTGACTGGTTTTCACAGTGCTTATTTTGGCGCGCTCCGCGCGCCCTAGCCCGTTATGCGGGCCACAACGTGTACAAAATTGGCGTTTGGCTGTCCGCATAACGGGCTAAACAGCCGGCGAACCGGTTTATAAGATGCGGGTCCGCCGGGTTCTCATTCGAGACGCAGGAAGGTGTGACATGAAACGCTCGCGTGCGACGCTGATTACGGCGACCGCCACCATCCTCACCGCGGTGATGTTCGCGGCCGTTCCGCTTCACGGTCAACAGGGGGCACGCGCGGCGGGCAAGCGGTGGACCGCGCCTCGCACTCCCGATGGGCAGCCGGACATTCAGGGTCGCTATACATACGAAGGCTTCGGCACCGGTAAGGAGGATCGTCCCGCCGTGCTGTGTCCCGACGCGGCCAAGGGCGGAAACACGTGTTACGAGAACAGCTGGCTCACCGAGCCGAAGGGGAAGCTGAACGTGAAGCTTCCCATGGACGTGATCGATCCGCCCGACGGTCGCTTGCCGCTGCAGCCCTGGGCCGCCCAGAAGAAAGAAGAGTACAAGCGGAACCAGGAAGAACCTCAGAAGCTGGAGCATATCGACACGCAGACCCGGTGTCTGCACAGCGGCGTCCCGCGCTCGAACTGGGCAATCACATATGTCGGCTACGAGATCACGCAGGGTCAGGGATACGTCGCCGTTTATACCGAATACAACCACGAGTACCGGTTCATCCCGCTCGACGGCCGCCCGCACATCGGCAGCAACATCCGGCTCTTTGGCGGCGATTCGGTCGGCCGCTGGGAGGGCGAGACGCTGGTGGTCGAGACGACCAACATCGCGGTGCCTCGTTCCACCGGTTTCGGCATGCTCGACATGCAGGGGAGTCTCTACAGCGATGCGCTGCGTGTCATCGAGCGCTTCACGCCGGTAGACCCCGACACGATCGCGATCGAAGTGACACTCGACGATCCAAAGGTGTATACGAAGCCCTGGAAAACAGCCGGCGCCTTTGTACGAGGTCCGAAGACGTACCAGGTGTTCGAGTACGCCTGCCACGAGGGCAATCTCGGGATGGAGAACCTCAGTTTCCGCATTCCGAGGAAGAAGTAGTCATCCGTCTCCGCGTTCTCCTCTTCGCACGCATCTTGGGTCCAGCGGTGGCCGAGCCGGCGGAGACGATTCAAACGCCGAGCGCGCCGAGCACGCGGAGGTTTCTTCTAAAAATGACTCGGCGACCTCCGCGAGCTCCGCGTTTAAATCCGTCTCGGCGTTCTCCTCTCCGAACGCATCTTCGGTGCAGCCGCAGCGCCCGCCACTTCGTTGAGAGTGGCTTCCGCTCTTTACTCGGCCTCTTGATCGTCGTGTTGCTCGGTGTCGGGTGCTCGGAATCGCCGACGTCACCTTCAGCAGGCGGCTCAGCCAGCCTCACGGCCGACAGCCTCGCCGGCACCTGGAACCTCCTCTCGATCCAGCCGACCGGTCAAGCCGAGCAGATCACGCCCGGCGGTGCCAGGTACACGTTGACGTTTGCCGACGGCCGCCTGTCGACGCGGGCGGACTGCAACATGTGCAGCGGCGCGTTCGTGCTGTCGGGACAGACCTTGACTGCAGGGCCAGCGCTCGCGTGCACACGCGCCGCCTGTTCCACGATGGCCTTCGAGAATGCGTATACCTCCTTGTTGAGCGGCGAAAGCTCGGTGACGCTGTCGGGAGGCACGCTCGTGCTGTCGTCAGCGCGCGGAGCCTTGCGCTTCGCCCGTTCGACTGCGCTTAGGGCGTCCCGAGCACGTCGAGGGACGCGCGATAGCCTGTTCGTGTTGTTGTCGCTCAGGCGTCTGATTGCTGTATGCCGTCCATACGACTGACGGGCTCGTGTGTCAGTATTCAGTCAGCGGAGACGGGCGCTGGCGGCGGCAGCCAACCAGTCACAGGCTCCGTCCTATCCGAAGCCCGCGACAGGTTGTCAGCTACAAATTCACGTCCCAAGCCGCATATCGTCCAACAACATTCCTGCCATCAACGCAACGCCAGACGCTTCCTGCTATCTCTTCTTGCTCGATCGCTTTCGGGAGCCGGTGCGCGACGACTTCCGCGAGGGCACCTTTGCCCCCTTGTCGCGCGCCTCGCTGAGCGCGATCGCAATTGCCTGCTTCCGGCTCGTGACCTTTCGACCGGAGCTGCTCTTCAGCGTGCCCTTCTTTCTTCGCCGCATCGCGGACTCGACGTTTTTGGACGCCGACCTGCCGTATTTCGCCATATTCACCTCTCTCGCTCCGCGCGACTCTCGAACATCCTGATCCCGATCGCGAAAGCCCCGGCCGATCTGATCCTAACGGGCGCGTTGAAACGTCCCGACGTGCTCGCCTCGCGCCACGACGTGACCCTCCATGGCGGAGAGCAGCGTCTCGCGATCGACACCGGGTGGGACTGGCAGCACGGTGTCGAGCGCGAACACCTGGAAGTGATAGTGGTGCGGCGGATCGCCTGCTGGTGGACGAGGCCCCATGTAGCCAATCTGTCCTCGCGAGTTGTGCCCCTGCAAAGCTCCGGCCGGATCCACGAGCCGCATGGCCGGCGGGACGGATTCGTACAGTCGCGTCGTTGAGCCAGGGACGTTGTAGAGCAGCCAGTGCACGAAGGGCCTCGGCGTTCTCGCGTCGGGGTCTTCCATCAGCACGGCAAATGACTTCGTGCCCTCGGGAACGCCACTCCACTCGAGCGCGGGAGAGAACCGCTCGCCGTATTCCGTGTACGGATACGGGATCGCCTGCCCTGCCGCGAAGGCCGGAGCCATGACCGACAGGACGCCGGGCGCGCGCGTTTCGGTTCGCGCCATCGCGAGGTCGGCATTCACGGTCGGAGTGGACGAGGCTCGTCCTGATGTGCCGACCGCCCGGCCGGCCGTCGCAGCGTTCCGCGAGGCGGTCGTGTTGACGGGCGTTCTGGACGCGATCCTGTAAATGACGCCGTTGGCATCGTCCGAGACGAGCAGCGCTCCATCGCTCGCGATCGCCAGCCCTACGGGTCGTCCGATGACGCCGGCCTGCCCGTTGTTGCTGGTCAGAAATCCAGTCAGGAACGGCTCGATCTTGGCTGGCGTGCCCTTCTGAAACCGGATGCGGACCACTTCATATCCGCTGGGTGGTTGGCGATTCCATGAGCCGTGCATGGCGACGAACGCGTCGCCGCGGTACTCGGCGGGGAACTGGCCACCGATATAGAAAACCATCTGCATCGGCGCCGCGTGCGCCGTATACATCAGGACCGGTTCTTGCGACAGGCGCGCCCACTCCTCGGCGCTCATCTCCCCGGGTGGTTGGCCATGGGGATTCAGCTTGCTGCGGCCGAAGACATACGGCCAGCCGTATCGCTTCCCTTGCTCGATGTGGTTCAATTCCTCGAATTGCTCATCGTCGCCGAGCCAGTCGATGCCGTGGTCCATTCCGAACAGTTCACCGGTGACCGGGCTCCAATCGAACCCGATGGTATTGCGCAGACCCGAGGCGAAGATCGTTCGCGATTTTCCATCGGGAGACATCCGAAGGATGGTCGCACTCTCCGGCGAGGTCTCGTTGCAGGCGTTACAGGTGCTGCCGACGGAGATGTAAAGCTGCTTGTCCGGCCCGATGCGAATCGTGCGGTTCGCATGCTGACCGCCATCCGGCAGATCGTCGACGATGCGGACCACGTTGGCAAAGGTCCCATCTGATTGCACGTCAGCCGAGAAGATGTCGGTGACCCCAACGAGATAGACCTTTTTGCCGTCAAGCGCGATTCCATGGAGCATCGGCCGCCGCACGGCCGTCCGCGTCTCGTCGGCGCGTCCGTCGCCGTTGGTGTCGCGGAGAACCAGAACATCGCCAGGCTCCCGTCGTGTGACGTACACGCCGCCGTCGTCGCCCACCGCAAGCATCCTCGGCTTGCCCAGGTTCTCCGCAAACACGTTGACGGAGAATCCGTTTGGAACATCGAGACGCTGAATATCCTGCGGCGTGCGATCGAGGCGTGGCGGGGTGACGATATGTCCGGTCACCTCAACTGAGGTCCCACGATCTTGAGCAAGGGTCACCGTCGTTACACAGAGGCACGCGATCGCAAGGGTCTTGGCTGTCATGTGGCCCCGACATGCACTTACCGCACCAAGTGCGGCCGCGGCCTTCCGTCCTGCGCGGAAAACCGCGTTACCGGCGCCAGACTCGACAAGGTGTTCGCACGGCGATGGTGGCAGCCGTCGTCGCGGCCTGACATTGTGGTGGCGGTGCAGTCGGCAATTGGCAGTAAGAGACAGACCTCGTCGCGCCCTGATCGAATAGAGGAGGGGTTGGGTTATCATCGCGCAACGATGTTCCTGTCTGTCCTGTTCCCGACAGCTCGCGCGAGGGCCATTGGGTGTACGGCCCGCGTGTGGCCGCTGGCGATCCTGACGCTGCTGGTCGTCGCCGGCATGCCGGGCGGCTCGTACGGTGAGACCCCGAGCGATCGGCGGGTGCTGATCGTTGCGCCCGACGAGAGCGATGCCCGCATCGGTTACACACGCGAGGCCCTGGCCTTCTGGAATCAAACCCTGGAGGGGTTGGGATTGCCTTCCCGGCTGCGCGAGGCGGAGTTGATGATCGCGCCGACGAGGCTGAACCGCATCCTCGAAAACTTTGCGCGGCAGATATCGCTGCGCGCGGGCCGCTACGGGCCCAAGGACGCGACGCCGGCGTTTCCACCTGAACTGATCGATCTCGGCGGAGAAGTCATCGTGCTGTTGTCGCGCCAGCCGCTGATGTCATTCGCCTGGCCGCTGGACAATCCGAACCGCTACTTCGTCGGCATCCGGAAGGATCCCGAGTCGCCGGCGGGCCTTCCACACCTCTGGCGCAACGTCATCGCCCACGAGCTGGGGCACACCCTCGGGCTGACCCACAACCGGAATCCGACCACGCTGATGTGTGGCGGGTGCAAGGTGCCGGATGAGCACGAGGAGCAGGAATTTCGCCAACTGACGTCCGAGGATCGCAAGCGGCTGCTCGAGAAGTTCGAGCCACGGTAGCGCGATTCACTTTCCTGAAGAATTCGCACAAAATTCGCGTGTGTGGCCCGCATAACGGGCTAAAGACCCGGCCTACGTACGTCTGGTTTGAAATACCTTGACCCTTGCGCGATTCGTCAGCACGACCGTTCTGGTTACCGCAGTCGCGTGCAGCCGCCCGGCGCCTGTCGCCCACGACGCTGCGCTCGTCGAGCGTGCGCACGTGGCCATGGGAACGGAGGTTCGCCTCACGGCGGTGACGACCGACGAAGCCGGAGCGGCATCCGCCTTCGACGAGGTGTTCCGCGAATTCGATCGGCTCGAATCCCTGATGACGGTGTGGCGCGACCAGAGCGACATCGCGCGGCTCAACCAGGCGGCCGGCGCTCACCCGGTACCGATCAGTCCGGAAGTGCGCGAGGTCCTGGTCATCGCGCGGCAGGTCAGCGACTGGACCCACGGAACATTCGACGTCACTTTCGGCGCGCTATCCGGGTTGTGGAAGTTCGATCACGACCAGGACGACACCATTCCCGATCCGGACGATGTGCGGCGGCTGCTGCCGCTCGTCAACTATCGTGAGCTGGTCGTTGACGAGAAGGCGGGCACCGCGTTCCTGCGCAGGAGCGGAATGCGCGTCAACCTCGGTGGGGTGGGGAAGGGCTACGCCGTCGACCGCGCGGTCGCGATCCTGCGGGGCCGCGGATTACGCGACTTCATGGTCCAGGCGGGCGGCGATCTGTACGCCGCGGGCCGCCGGGACGATCGGCCGTGGCGGCTCGGCATCCGCGACCCGCGCGGGCCCGCCGACAGGATCTTTGCCGCGCTCGATCTTTCCGACGGGACGTTCAGCACGTCCGGCGATTACGAGCGCGCGTTCGTGAAGGGCGGGCGCCGATATCATCACATCCTCGATCTGAGCGCGGGCGAACCGGCTCGAGGATGTCGCAGCGTCACACTTGTGACCGGCCGGGCCGTGATCGCCGACGCGCTCGCGAAGGGCGTCTTCATCCTCGGCCCGGACGCCGGAATGAACCTCATCGAGGAGTTGCCCGGCGTGGAAGGCGTCATCGTCGCCGCCGACAACCGGGTGCTGATTTCGTCGGGACTCAAAGACCGGCTGGTCGTGCTGGCACCGCCGACTGACGCGCCATGATCTCGCTCTTCTTCCTGATCACGATCCAGTGCACGCATTTCTGCTGGTCCACGTAGAGGCGCTCGCAGTCGTCACACCGGACGCATTCCGACTTCACGATTCGAGGGCCCTGGATAGCCCCCCACTCGCACGCCTTCTCGCAAATCCTGCAGGTCTTGCACTCCGCCCACCGCTTGATGCTGAAGACGGTCGTCGCTCTCGAGATGACACCGAGAAACCCCCCGACCGGACAGAGAAACCGGCAGTAGAGATTTTTTACGAACACGGTCGCCACGAGGAGCACGCCCAGGCCGACCCACATGATGGTCGAGCCTTGCCCGCTGAACATCCAGAACGGCTCAACGTACCGATAGATCGTGATATCACGCGTGGCCAGGTAATACACAACGACCGAGGCGAGAACCGCGTACTTGATGTACGCGAGGCGCGTTTCGACACGAAGTGGCACGTCGTAGCGCAGCCTTGCCGGCACCACTCGATCCATCAGCTGCGTCAACGCCCCGAACGCGCAAATCCGGCCGCAATACAAGCGTCCCCAGAGTATGGTCGACACGAGCGTGAAGCCTGCGAACAGGAACCAGAAGAGGTTGTGCTTGAAGATCGGCAGGTTCAACGAGAGCAGGCCGAAGATGTTCACGACCGAAATCATCTGGCTGCGAGCGACGCCAAGGTAAATCAGAGCGGCACCGAGCGTGATGTACTTCAGCCCGACGCTCTTGCGGAAGAAGCTGACGAGCGCCAGCGTCAGAAACCCGGTGAACAGAACCAGATCGACCGCCTGCGGAGCGACAATCTGTCCCACCGTCGGAGCGGTCTCGTCCTCCGTGGGAAAGTCCCAGCCGTCGGCTCCCGGTCGGGCCGCGTCGCCCGGCGCGGCCTGCGCCGCGTGAGGTGGAGGCGTGTCGGGCTGCGTCCGGGCTGCCGAGGCATCCGAACCGGGCACCAGCAGACAAAGTAGGGAGAGAAGAACAGCAACCCGTGCGATCACTTCGGCGATCCCGATGGCGGCGTGAGCAGTTGTCGTGCAACGCGGCGTGCGCTGTTCCTGATCGCGCGCGTCGCGCTCGTGATCGTGATCGTCGCGCGCGAGACCGCGTCGACATCGACGCCGACCTTGAACTGGTCGCGGACGCTCTTGCCCTTGAATTGCGCCGCGAACTCCGGCGGCTCGACCGAGAAATTCCCGTACGGCTCGTGGTGCTCGACCACGACGACGCCCGTGAGCACGCCCTTTGTGTCCAGCCCGACGAGCATCTTGATCGGGCCGTCGTAGCCCCGCTCGAGCGGCTCGAGCTCGGTCGTCCAGAACGCGAAGCCCGCGAGCGCCTGGGCTGCGGTAAACGCCTTGAAGTGCGGTGGGTTGCCGCCCTTCGGCGAGAAGATGGCGGCGTCGGGGAACAGCTGCTTGAGCTGAGCCTGCAGCCTCCCATCGTGGGCGGGCTGCCCCCCCACGGCTATGCCGCCGAGCACCAGGATCGACGCGAGAACCGGAACCTTCATTGAACGTTTGCCTATCGGAGCGGCCGATTATATCGTTCTTCGGTCGCGCGCCGTCGCGCCTGCGCGCTCGAGGTTCAGACCGGGGGTAGGAAATGTCGATGAACACCCGTATCGCGATGACGCTGCTCGTTATGGTCGTGTTTCCGTGCTCCCGGGCCGCCAGCACTCAAAGCTCCCTCTCACCGGTCCTCGCCGCGGCCAGGAGCGTCAAATGTGTTTTCCCGTTGTATACCGTCGGCACGTGGGCCGACGGCGAGCCGAAAGCGGAGCTCAAGAAGGCGTCCCTCTCCGTGGCGTTCGACGAGATCGATATCGAGGACGGCACCGCGCGGGCCAAGGGGCCGTACGGCGACCTGCACATCACGGCGAAGCTCTCGACCTGGAGCCTGCACCTTCTCGAGATCAGCGGTGAAGGCATGCTGCGCATCACGACCGTATTCGACAAGGAGAGCCGCCCGGGCAAATACAAGGCGGTGCACACGCGGCACGAATACACGGAGGTCTCGCTTCCCGGGTTTACGTCACGGCCCGAGCAGTACTACGGCGACTGCGAAATCTCAACGAAATGACGTCGAGGCGCGGCGAGCCGCTCGTACCGCGGGAATCGTCGACGCGGCGATCGATATGAACGCCAGAAACGGGCAGAGCCCTTGACTGGTTAGACCCGGCACGACGTAATTTTGGTGATTTTACTGGGCCGCATCTAAAGATGCGGCCTACGTACGTCTGCCCACGAACGGCTGCGGGCTAGGGACCAACCACCACGGGCGCGCGCCAGAACGCGACCCGGCGGCCCGTCGGGTCCAGTACGGTGACCTGGCAGTCATACTTGCCTGGCTGCAGGCTCTCGAGCGCAAGGCTGAATCGCAGCGGCACAGCCTTGGATCTCGTATCCAACCCATCCGTGACCGCCAGTGGCGGGGTTTCGAATGCTTTCACCTCGTCGCGATAGAAGCTGACGAACGCGACGAGCGGTTGGGTGGTCGTCGCGTTTCGCTGATAGGCCTGAAGAAACACGTACATATCCCGGCTCTTGCTGAAGACGCGCGTGACGCTCGGTATGAGCGTCTGTCCCTCGTACACGAGCGGGTTGGCGGCGTCCGATGCAATTTTCTGCCGGGCCGTGTACAGCGCGTCTCCAGCCGCCACGCGCTGGCTGCCGAGAACGACGGAGCTGATCGGAATACGCTGTTCTTCGCGATTGAGGTTGGGAATGGTGAACGGCGTCTGGTAAGTACCGATTCTTCCGGTCGTCGCGTCGCGTGCCAGGAACTTGATGACGTACTTGCCCGGCAACAGCGTGAAGCCGGTCTGGTACTGGATCGGCCGGGTCGCGAGCTGGCTTGCCGTTGCGTCGCTCAGCCTGATGTCCAGCTTGTCCCGCACGTTCTGCATCGTGATCCCGTAGTCGTCCTTCACCTCGCCGATGAAATCGATCTCCGTCCGCGCGGCTCCGCGACGCCTGGCCAGCGCCAGCTCGCCGCCTGGAATCTTCACCGCCACCGGAACGAAATACTCGGCGCGATTCAATTGAAAGTAATTGACCTCCATCGCAATCGTGATCTCCGTGATGGGGTTCTCCAGCATGAGCGCTTCTTCGAGCTGGCGCTCCTTGTCGGCAGCGGTGAAGCGGCGGAATTCCTTGTCCGCGTAATAACCCTGGCGATATGAAAGGCTGGCGGACAGCCCGCTCCTCAACGAGATCCGCACCCGACGGAAGCGGCCATCGGACGCGGTGTTCGTGCTGTAATAGCCGATGATGTAATAGCTCGTCACGGAATCGGCTGCCTGCGCAATGCCGAGCGACAGATCGTTGTAGTCGAACATCGCCTTGCCGCCCGTGTCCTTCGCGAGGGCATAGAGCGTGTCCTGCGAACGCTGGAAGTTGGTCATCCCCGCCTGGACCAGTTGACCGGAGAACATGCCGATGCCTCCTGGCGAGCGGGTCGTCGCGTCGCCGAGCGGAGCGCGTGCCACGAGGCCGCGTGCGTCAATCGGGTGGATTGACACGTTCGAACGGATCGCCTCGTTCACGGTGGCGCGAAGCTGCGCCTGGTTGTCCGCGCCGTTGAGTCTCAGACCGCTGCCGAAGTAGACGAGCGCTTTCTGCTTCGGAAGGGGCCGGAGCATCGCAACCGCCGTCTGCAGCGCCGACAACTGACGATCGGTGTTGAAGATGTTGAACTCGGCGTCATCCTGGCCGAACGCCGAGCCGGTGTCGGGATTATCGGGGATGCCGTCGCCGTCGAGGTCGTCGCCAAAGATCAGCCGGGCAATGGCCTCGCGCAAGGCTGCGCGATTGTCGGTGAAATCCTGCTTCACCCGCACGGCGCCACCCTGGAACGTCATGATCGCCACGAGATCCGCGGGGTCCATGCGCGTGTCGACGAACTTCTGCGCGTTCGTGTACGCGCGCATCTGATCGGCTGGCGGCATTGCCGAGAGATCGAAGTACAGCACCAGCAGGCGTCGATTGCGATAGCGAACGTCGCCGGGCGGTCCCGAGGAAATCTGCGTGCCGGTCGTCGGCGCCACGCGACCGCCAGCCGCAGTTGAAAGACCCGGGGGAGCGGCGCCGGATTTTTTTTCTATCCGTTGGAACTCTACGAGCGAGATCGTTTGAGCGACGCCATCCTCGGTGAGGATGAAATCGTTCGCGGTCAATCCTTCAACCGGATTCCCGTTCGCATCGGTCACCGCGACGGTTTGCACGATTAGCCTTGTGGTGGTTCGAAATGTTGGCTTGCTCTCGACCGCGCGGTGGGGACCCAGGTCTCCACCACGCGCGGTGGGGACCCCGGTCTCCACCCCACCGCGCACACTACGCGCGGTGGGGACCCCGGTCTGTTGAGCGCCGGTGATTGCGGCGCACAGGATGAGGACGACGAGCAGGCCAGGGATTCGGGACACTAGAATCTCACGCGCAGACTGGTTTGCAGCTTCCTCATCGGGTTCGCTCGATTGGGCAGTCCGAACTGCGGGCTCACGACGATGGTGTTGATGCTGGCGTAGGTGACACCGTTGAGCACGTTCGTCGCATCAATCCGCCAGTCGACGCTGAGCCGATTGCCCGATGGGATCGTCCGGCCGATTCCCGTGTTCAGCAGGAACTGCGCGGGACCGGTCACCGAGTTTCGACCGGCGGTGCCCCAGTGTCCCGGAGCCGGCGGAGCATATGCCGCGGGGTTGAGGTAGAAGCCAGACGGCGCATCGGCAGGCGCGCCGGTAGCGTCCGCACGGACCGTTCCAGTGAAGCCAGTCCCCGGCACAGGCGTCAGGTACACCGGCGTCAACGGCAGGCCGCTTCCCGCGGTGAGCTGGCTGAGAAAGGTCCAGCCTTTCCAGAACGATCCCTTCAACCCGTTCGTCAGCGCGCCACCACTGACGCCGACACCTGTGGTGTATTCGAACTGCGCGGTCAGGAGGTGGCGTTGATCGAAATTCGACGGCCCGCGTTCGGCATCGAGATTACGCCAGTCCTGAGCGATGGCCGCACCGGCGAGGCTTGCTCCACCGAACGCCGACGCATTGTCGACCGCTTTCGACAAGGTGTACTGGACCGTCGCGGTCAGACCGTTGCGCAAGCGACGTCGCACCTGGAACTGGCCGGCGTGTCGCGAGGAGCTGCCGTTCGACGTCAGGTACACGAATCCGGAAGGACATGCAGGACAGGGGTTCGGCGCGCCGGATGGAAATGTATTGGGCAGGAACTGCTGCATCAGCCGGCTTCCCCTGCTGCCCAGATACGTCGCCATCACGTTGAGCGAATGAGGCAGATCGCGCTGGATCGAGAGCTGCCAGTTGTGCGCGTAGCCTACGTGAAAGTCTGGATCGACCGCGAAGGTATTCGTCGTGATGCCCGCGGGCGCCACGAATCCGTTGGCGAGGGTCAGCGGATTCATCACGCTGTTCTCCACGCTGAACGTCGTCGACAAGGGCGGCTGCTGGGCGAGCAGCGTCGCGATCGACTGGTAGACCGAGGTGTTGCGATAGATGCCGTATCCGCCCCGAATGACGAGCGACGACCCCGCAACGGGACGCCATGAAACGCCGACCCGGGGCTGGATACCACCCTTGTCCGGGCGTAGCAACGAATCAGAATATCTCCGGCCGGTCAATGCGCCGACCGATTCTCTCGCAACGAGCGGAGCGACCCCGGTGAAGCCTGGCGCGATGTCGAGGTTCACCAGCCGGCCGAACTGTTCGGTGATCGGCGCTTCGTACTCCCAGCGAACGCCAGCATTCACAGTGAGGGTAGGGGATACCCTCCAGTCGTCGGAGACGTACGCGTCGTAAGAAGATGCGCGGAGGTACTTGTCGGCATTCCCGAACGCAATGGAGCTCGTGGAGGGGACGCCCAGCAGGAAATCAGCCAGATCCGATCCGGTGGCGGCGCCGGTAAACGCAAATGTCCCGCGCGGATCCTGTTGCGAGAGGATATCGATGTGGTGCCGCCGGACATCGCCGCCAAACGTGATGTTGTGACGTCCCCGGGTGCTCCAGAAGGTTTCGGCGGACCAGCCGTTCGTCTGGCTGCGGGTGAATGCGTACAGGGCATCGGACAGTCCGGCTATTCCGCTTGCGAAGATCAGGCTTGGAGGGCCCCAGTTCACGGGGTCTTGCGCGTTGCCTGCGATGCCAGCCTCGCCCGACACGTTCGTGCGATTCGAGAAGTACGGCGTGACCTCGGTCGTCAGGCGCGTGAATTGATAGCGGAGGCGGAGCGACAAGAACTGCGAGAAGCGATGCGACCAGTTTGCCGCCGCGTCGACGCCCGACACATCGTTGGAATCCTCGAAACCAAACAGACCGGTTGTATCGGTCCTCGTTCGCTGGTATGCGAAGGTGCCAGACAGCTGATTGCGGGTATTGAGTGGTTGCGTCAGACGCGATTGAAAGCTGTCCTGCCGGATGTTGCTGAGAACCGGCGCCTGATAGTTGAAGCGGCCGGACGCATTGAGATTCGATTGAGGGTAATAGGCCAGAAGCGCCGCGGCCTGCGGAGTGATTCTTTCCTGGGGAATGACATTTCCCGGGAACGGCAGCCCGGTAAGGGGATCGATCACCTGAACCGCGCGGCCTGCCACGTCGCGAGTCTGCGACAGGTCTCCAAGCCGCTCCAGAGCCGTCGGCATCAAGGCCGATTGCGTCGCCGCACTCGTGTCTGCCGTTCGCTGGACGCCGACGAACAGTTGCGGCCCGTTCCTGATGAGACGCGGAATTTTCAGAGGACCGCCGAAGTTTCCGACGAGGTGCAGGTCGGTGTACGAGGGCTTCGCATTCTGATGGCCCGAAAACGAGAACGGGCGCGCATCCCATGCGGAGTTGCCTCCAAGGACGGCGACCCCGCCGTTGTACAGCGAGCGTTGGCCTGGCCGGTTGTTCCCGAACGCTCGCAGCTGTGCGAACGGTGAGGCAGCACTGTTGTTCACGCTGCCGTTGATCACGAATCCGTCGGCGGCACCCATGCCGAGATCCCCGCTTGGCTCATCCGGGAAGCGACGGGCGTCGTTGGTTGTCACGGCGGATGCGGTCGTTGACGGATTCACCCCTGCGCGCTGGAAGCCTCTTTGGGGGCGCGGTCCCGCGGCGGTTCCCTTCGCCGCTCTCGTTGTTATCGGATTGTCCGTCTTCGCCGCCGCGCCGCTGACCGGAGTCGGAAGACCGCGCGTGATCTCTTCGAACGGCAGTAACGTAAGCTCCCAGGTTGAAGCTGGCGTGTCAGCCACGATGGTGACGTCGCGTTGGAGCGTCGAGAACCCGAGCATCTCGACCCGAACCGTCCACACGCCGTCGGCGAGCTCCGCGAGCCGGTAGACGCCTCGCTGATCGGTGACCGCGACAACCTGCTGGTCGCCGTGCGTCGCGGTAACCGTCGCGCCGGGAATGGGCACGCCTCCGATTGTGACCTGGCCGTAGTGGTCCGACGCGGCGCGCACGTGGCGCGCTCCCACGATACACACGACCACGATCAGGCAGGAGGTTGCGCCGTGCCAATGTGAGTGTCGCACTGCCCACCGACCGAATCTATATCAGTCCGGAGTCGGCCGTTCGACGCTATCAATCACGACAACCTCGACGGGACCTCGCTGTGAATCCAGCTTGAGCCCGAGTTGCTCCTGCAACGCCGTGAAGATCGACGGACCGTTCGGATCGATCGGTGGAAGTGGCGGCGCGCCTGGCGGTGGTGGCCCCTGTGGCAATTGATCGGGTGTGAATTCGAGCTCGAATTCATACAGGCCGGTAAGCCCGGTCTTGTCCACGACCACACGGTTGACACGTTGCGACAGCGTCGTCGCCACTTGCCCCATCCCGACTCCTCCCGCGGCAATGCGGCTTATGCCCATGAACATCCCGCATTGCGGTCGCTCGCCCGGGTTCGGAGGGACGGGCGGTGGCCCGCCGGGCTTTCGGGAGGCGATGAGGGCGGCACAGTCAACCTGCGAGACACGTAGCTGCGGCCCGAGCCGGCCGTCGGATCTCGCGAGAACGAGCGCGTAAATTGGAAGGTCCCGGCTCTCGTTGTGCACGGCGAGCTTGAATCGCTCGGCCAGCAGTGCCCTCACCATCAGGAACATCGGTCCTGGTGGGCCGCCTGGCACCGGCCGCGGCACATCACCCTCGGCCTTTGCCACGACATCGAAGCGTTCGGAACCGATCCAGTCAGGACCGCCAACGAGTTGGAAGCCCTGGATTAAGTACGCCATGCGGATCAATTCCCGAAGCGGCACATTCGTGGCCGTGAACCGTCCGCCCGGTTGCATCCCGAAAAAGATCCGCCCGTCTCCCGACTTGTTCGGCTTGACCGAGGCGACCTCGAATGTCGGGCTGGCTGAGGCAGGCGGCTGTGACTGGGCACCGAGCGGCCCAATCGCGAGCGGTGTGACGATTGCCACGATCCCCACGCCCATCCAGAAGGCTCTGCGGTTGCTCATGGGTGGCGGTCCTCTTTTCGCCGATCCTTTTGACACGAGATGACCGATTTTGGTCGTCGGACGCCAGGCCGCGAAGTCTCAGCCACGAAGTCCACGAAGTCTTCAGCCACGAAGGACACGAAGTTCACGAAGGTTTTGACGAGCTTCGTAGGTCGTCGCAGAGGGCCAGGAGATCGGAGAGACGATCTCACGCAGAGATCGCGGAGGCGCGGAGGACAATTCTAACGCAATGAACATTGAGCCGTTCGACCGGCCGCCGGAGGCGGCTCGCGTGGAACGAGACCTCGAACAACAAATCGCCCTGGATCGTCCTGCGATTTGCTGTTCGAGGTCTCGTCCCACGCGTGTCGGCCTGCAAGCAGGCCGACGGTCGAACGGTCCATCACTGATGAATGGCGAAGTTCTCTGCCCCTCAGCGATCTCCGCGTGAGATCCGTCTCAGCGCCCTCCGCGTCCCCGGCGCTCGAGCGGCTCCCGTGTCATCGCGCTCGGCTACGGCGCCGGGAAGTGCCCGATGCGATCGCCGCGGTTGGTCCCTATCCAGATTTCCTTCCCGATCTGAACCGCCACGGTAGCAGCGACGAAGCCTTCTTTATAAGGGAGTTTCAGAAGCTCCTGTACTCTCATCGCCTTCGGGTCGATCTTTCCAACGTGCCACGTCTCGGTGGGGCACGAACAGAG
>DASYQV010000215.1:0-21913 GCA_036005125.1 Vicinamibacterales bacterium | reverse complement strand
CGCGGTCACTTACCCGCCGCGGCGGCCGGCGGGACGTGACGCGCCCGCCTGGGGACCTCGGCATCGGCCACCGCAGTGACTGTCGTGGGCGCCCCCTGCGCGGCGAGCGCCGGGTCGAGGAAGCGGCCGAAGATCATCTTTCCGGCTGTCGTCTGCAGCACGCTCGTGACGACGATGTCGATCGTCTTGCCAATCATCTTACGGGCGTTGTCCACCACCACCATCGTGCCGTCGTCCAGATAGGCGACGCCCTGGTTGTATTCCTTGCCCTCCTTGAGGACGAACACCTTCATCAGCTCGCCCGGCAGCACCACCGGCTTGAGCGAGTTGGCGAGCTCGTTGATATTCAGAACCTCGACGCCGCGGAGTTGCGCCACCTTGTTGAGGTTGAAGTCGTTGGTGACGATCTTGCCCTGCAGGGTGCGGGCGAGCTCGATCAATTTGAGATCGACCTCGCGGATCTCGGGAAAGTCCACGTCCGAGATCATCACCTCGACGCCCGCCATCTTCTGAACCTTCTGCAGGATGTCGAGGCCGCGGCGGCCGCGGTTCCGTTTCATCGAATCGGCCGAGTCCGCGACGAGCTGCAGCTCCTTGAGCACGAACTGCGGGATGACGAGCGTGCCGTCCATGAACCCGGTTTCGCAGACATCCGCGATGCGGCCGTCGATGATGACGCTCGTATCGAGCACCTTGTAGCGGCGTTGCGGCCCGGCGGAGCGGAAGAGAGCGATGAGACGCGCCGGCTCGAGCCACTCGCCGCGACGACCGCCGATCAGCATGCCCAGATACGGCAACGTCAGCAGGATCAGGCTGTGCAGAAACACGACCCGGCCGCTGCCGAGGTTCGCCCAGTACAGCGCGGCCCCGATCGTCTTGGCAATCGCAAGCCCGATGGCGCCGCCGAGCAGCGCGCCGAGCATATGCGTCACGGACGTATCCTTGAGCCGGACCTCGAGCCCGACAATGAGGGTGCCGATCACGATACCGAACAAGAGGTTCGGGACGAGACCGCCGTCCACAGGGTTGAGCTGATGTGCAGAGTACGCGACAGCCGCCACGAAAAGAAGCCGCGCGAGCACGAACCACGCCATGACCGGACCCCCAGGGGCAGACACCACACGCCGCGACGAACGCATGAACGTTAGAGCCCCCGCCGCCGAAAATCAAGCGATCAAGGCGTCGAGAGCTTCCCCCACCGTCCTCACGCCCACCCGCTCACAATCATCGATTTCCTTGGGATCTACGTTCGCCGCCGGCAGCACCACCCGCGTAAATCCCATCTGCGCCGCTTCACGGATTCTGAGGGCTGCCTGCGGGATACCGCGAATCTCCCCGCTCAGACCAACTTCGCCGAATACCACCGTCGAGGGCGCGAGGCCCCGATTACGGACGCTCGACGCGACGGCCGCCACCACGCTCAGGTCCGCGGCCGGTTCCTCGATGCTCATGCCCCCGGCGATGTTTACGTAGACATCGTCGCCGGCAAGGTTCAGCCCTGCGCGTTTTTCGAGCACCGCGAGCAGCAACGAGACGCGGTTCGGATCGATTCCGATCGCCATCCGGCGCGCGTTGCCGTAAGTGCTTGTACTCACCAGAGCCTGCACCTCGACCAGCAATGGCCGGGAGCCTTCCATGCAGCAGAGCACAGCCGATCCAGGTGTTCCCGAGGCGCGTTCCGACAGAAACAATGTCGATGGGTTCGCCACCGGATGGAGCCCGGCGCCGGTCATCTCGAAGATGCCCAGCTCGCTGACGGCGCCGAACCGGTTCTTCACTGCCCGCACGACCCGGTGGGAATGATGACGCTCGCCTTCGAAGTAGAGCACCGTGTCCACGACGTGCTCGAGGACCTTTGGACCGGCCAGGCTGCCGTCCTTGGTGACGTGGCCGACGAGAATCGTCGGGATGTTCTGGCCCTTCGCGGCGAAGAGGAACTGCGTCGCTGCCTCGCGAACCTGACTGATGCTGCCGGGCGCGGACTGGAACTTGATGGAGAACACCGTTTGAACCGAGTCGATCACCGCCAGCGCCGGCTTGATGCGTGCCATTTCTTCGAGCACGCGTTCGATGCAGGTCTCCGACAGAAGGTACAGCGGTGGCTCGCCCACACCAAGACGATCCCCGCGACTCTTGATCTGATGCTCCGATTCCTCGCCGGATGCGTACAGAACGGGTCCGACCTCGCGCGCGCAATGCGCGGCTGCCTGCAGCAGGAGCGTGGACTTCCCGATACCGGGCTCTCCGCCCAGCAGCACGAGCGAGCCAGGGACCACACCGCCGCCGAGCACGCGATCGAATTCTCCGATGCCTGTGGAGATCCGCACGGCGTGAGCGGTCTCCACCTCGGCGTAGAGCTTGGCGGATCCACCCGCACTCAGTTGCGCGTAGCGATGATCGGCCGCGCCGGACGTCACGTCTGAAGGACTGGCCGCTCGTTCCTCAACGAGCGAATTCCACGCCCCGCACTCCACGCAGCGTCCCATCCACTTCGGTGCCTGCGCGCCGCATTCCTGGCAAACGAAAACGACCTTTGGAGCCTTCATGTCACTTGCTCGTACGTAGGCCCGGTCTTCAGACCCGGCGGGGCGCGGCACCGAAAGATGCGGCCTACGTCTACGAATTATCGTATTGTCTCTCGATTCTGGCTCCGATCCGGCAGACGACTTCGTAGGGAATGGTGCCAATCGCGGCCGCCATTTCCCGCACGTCGATGCTTTGCCAGGTCTCGGCGCCCTGCCGACCGATGAGGACAACCTCATCGCCAGGCGCGACGTCCAGACCGGTGACGTCGACCATCAGCATGTCCATGCAGACAGAACCGACGACTGGTACACGGCGGCCGCGAATCAGCACGTGCCCCCGGCCGGAGAGACGCGTGTCGAGACCGTCGGCGTAACCGGCTGGAATAACAGCAATTGTCGTTGGCTCGGACGCCGTGAACCGCCAGCCGTAGCCGACGCCTTCGGCGGGCCGGACGCCTTTGACGGCCACCACCCGGCTCGTCAGCGAGAGCACGGGCGCGAGCGGAATCGTCGAGGCGAGCGGCGGCGGCACGATGCCGTAAAGCAGGATGCCGGGACGGACGACGTCGTACCAGGCGCGCGAGTCGCGCAGCAGCGCCGCGCTGTTGGCGGCGTGGCGCAGCGCCGGCCGGACGCCCAGGTCGGCCACGACCTTCAGCGCGTTCTCGAAGCGAACACGCTGCTCATTGAACAGCGGGAGATCGGGGTCGTCGGCCGTCGCGAAATGCGTGTACACGGCATCGATGTGCAGGTTCGGGCTGGCGAACAGCTCGGGCAGCGTCGACCTCAGGTTGTCGTAGCGGAAGCCGAGACGGTTCATGCCGGTGTCGATCTTGAGGTGATACGCGATTCGAGCCCGGTGCCGGGCCGCCGCGTCCTGAACGGCGCGGGCCGCAGACGGCGTCGAAATGGTGGGCGTGAGGGCGTACTCGAACAGTCCATCGAGGTCGCTTACGCTCAGCGCGCCGAAGACAAGGATTGGCACGCTGACGCCGGCGCGACGCAGGACGATGCCCTCTTCGATATCGGCGCACGCCAGCATCCGCGCGCCGGCCTCTTCGAGCGCGAGTGCGACGCGTCCGGCGCCATGGCCGTAGGCGTTGGCCTTGACGACCGCGATGATGCCGGGAGGCTGGCGACCGCCCGCCGGCTGCTCCCGGTCGACCTCGGCGGCGAGGTACTGCTGAATCGCCCGGAAGTTGGATTGAAGCGCAGCGAGATCGACGTGGGCTACGGTGCTGCGGATCATGTGCGATTCATGGTTCGTGATTCGTGATTCGGAGTGTTCATCCCACTAAATCACAAATCACGAATCAAGAATCATGAATCATGAATGATCATGAATCATGAATTAGGCGCGGCTGCCAGGTTCGCAAACCGCGTCTGCTCGCGGAGGAACGCGAGCTTGACGATGCCCGTCGGACCGTTGCGCTGCTTGGCCACAATCAGTTCCGCAATGCCGGCGTTTTCGTTGTTCGGCTCCCTGTTGTACACATCGTCGCGGTAGATGAGCACGACAACGTCGGCATCCTGCTCGAGGGCGCCCGACTCGCGAAGGTCGGAGAGCTGGGGCCGGTGATCGGACCTCGCCTCGGGTGCGCGGCTCAGCTGCGACAGCGCGACGATCGGGACGTTCAGCTCCTTGGCGAGCCCCTTGAGCGAACGTGAGATGGAGGCCAGCTCCAGCGTGCGGTTTTCGAAGCGGCCGCGGCTGTTCATCAGCTGGATGTAGTCGAGGACGACGAGGTTCAGGCCGTGCTCGGCCTGCAGGCGACGGCACTTCGCCCGCATCTCCAGCACGCCGAGGTTGGGGGTGTCGTCGATGAACAGGCGCATGGAGCTGAGCGTCTCGAGCGCGTGCGAAATCCGCCCGTAGTCCTTCTGTCCGATCGCGCCGCTCATGAGGCGATGTCCGTCAATCTGTGCCTGGGCGGTGAGCAGGCGGATGAAGAGCGCCTCCTTGGACATCTCGAGGCTGAAGAAGCCGACGGTCAGATTCGGCTGCAGGGCCACATGTTGCGCGATGTTCAGGACGAGGCTGGTCTTTCCCATCGACGGCCGCGCCGCGATGATCACGAGGTCGCTCGGCTGCAGGCCACGCGTCATCTCGTCGAGATCGACGAAGCCGGTCGGAACGCCCGTGACGAGACGCCGCTGCTCGAACAACTGCTCGATCTTTGGAAAGCTTTCCTTGACCAGATCGCGCATCAGCACGAAGCCGGACCGCAGCCGGTCTTCGGCGACGGAGAAGATCGCGCTCTCCGCCTCGTCGAGGATGAGATCGGCTTCCTGGTCGGCCTCGTACGCGTTGGTGAGGATCTTGTTCGCCGCGAAGATCAGGTTCCGGAGCGTCGACTTCTCCTTGACGATGCGCGCGTAGTGCTCGACGTTGGTCGCCCGCGGCACGCCGTCGGCGAGTGACGCGATGTAGGCGGGACCTCCCACCTCATCGATCTCGCCCGACCGCTGCAGCTCCTCCTTCAACGTGACGAAGTCGATCGCGTGCCCGCGCTCGTTGAGCGCGACCATCTTGTCGAAGATGCGGCGGTGTGCGTCCCTGAAGAAGTCGCGCGCGTCGATCGTCTGCGCGGCGAGATTGAACGCATCGTTGTGGACGAGAATCGCGCCAAGGACCGAGCGCTCGGCTTCGAGGTTGTGCGGGAGCGTCCGTTCTGCGGTTGCGATCGTGTCGGCCATGGAGGGAGCGCGTCGGGAGAGGGGGTGGCCGAGTCTAACAGAAAGGAATCGAATCGACCGAATGACCTAGAGGCGGGGTGTCGCACCGCGGGTCTGAAGACCCGCGGCTACAAGAAGCCGATGTAGGCGCGGGTTCAGACCCGCGCGAGATCTCGGGGAATGGAACCGCGGGTCTTCACCCCTCGACTATCGCCCGGGGTGCCCTGAGCGACGTCGAAGGGCAGACCCGCGCGGAGGCGAGACTATGACTTCTCCGGCTTCTCCGCTCCCTCGCGGACGACGTTCACTTTGAGCGGCACCGTCACGTCTCGATGAAGCTTCAGCGGAACGGCATGCTCGCCGATTGTCTTGATCGGCTCAGGCAGAATCAGCTTGCGTCGATCGACTTCGAAACCCTGGGCCTTCAGATATTCGGCGATGTCCCCGGCGGTCACCGACCCGTACAAATGATCGGTCTCGCCAACGCGGCGCGCGACGGTAATGACAACCTCTCCAAGCTGCGCAGCCAACGCCGTCGCGCCCTGCTTCTCGTTCGCCTCGCGCGCGTCCACGATCCTGCGCTCGCGCTCGACGTGCTTCTTGTTGCCCTCCGTGGACCGCAGCGCCAGCTTCCGCGGCAGCAGATAGTTGCGGGCATAGCCGTCGGCGACCTTTACGATCTCGCCGCGCTTGCCCAGATTGTCGACGTGCTCTCTGAGAATGACTTCCATGGATGCCTCAATTCAGCTGGCAGCACGCAGCTGGCGGCTTGCAGTTGGCAGCTCGCAATCGTGCAGCGCTCCCGATGTATTGCTGCCCGCTACCTGCTGCCCGCTGCCTGCTGCCCGCTAATCGGACGTGTACGCGATCAACGCGAGCTGACGCGCGCGCATGATCGCGGTCCGCAGCTTCCGCTGGTGCATCGCACACGTGCCGGAGATGCGCCGCGGCAGAATCTTGGCGCGCTCGGGAACGAAGGGCATCAGCAGCTTCACGTCCTTGTAGTTGATGTCGTCGATTTTGTCCGCGCAGAACTTGCAGATCTTTCGACGGCGGAACATCGGACGACGCTGGCCGCCTTCCTTGGTCGCCCCCCCGGCCGCCGGACGACCCCGGCCGCCGCCCCCTCCAAAACTCCTGCGTCCGTTCATCGCTCTACCTCCGGCAGGCCTTCAAAACGATCCTCGTGCTCGTCTTCGCTCTCGCCGCGCTGTCCTTCACCCGGCTGACGGTCCGGCGGGAGACCGCGCGCGACGCGCCGCCGCCGCGACATCTCGGTGCGCTTGCTACGCGACCGGTCAACGACCTGCTGCTCCTCGTCCACACGAACGGCGAGGTGGCGGATGACCAGATCCGTGACCTTGAGGCGACGATCGATCTCCTTCATCAGCTCGCCCGTCCCGTTGATCACCTCGAGGACGTACGTGCCTTCCTTGTGCCGCCCGATTTCGTACGCGAGCCGGCGGCGTCCCCAGTTGTCGGTCTTCTCGAGCGCGCCGCCCATGCGCTGCACGATGGCATCAACCTGGCTATGCAGGTCCGTCACCTGTTCGTCGGTCGCGTCGGGCGACACGACGTAGACGAGCTCGTACTTTCTGCTCATGAGTCTCCTTCTGGACTATGGCCACGAGATGGCACGGCGAACGTTCGCCGCGCGCCGGTGGCAAGGAGTCAATCCCCGGATTCCGCGGCATCCGGGTTGTACGTGTTCATCACCTTCAGCATGCCCTCCGCGGCGAACATCTCGGCGGCATCGGCCGCCCGGGCAATGAACGCGTCGAGCTCGGCCTGTTCGTCCGGCTCGAACCTCGCGAGCACGTGATCCGCAAGATCCCTTCGCGCATCCCCGCGCCCGACGCCCAGCCGCAGCCGGGCAAATTCCGTAGTTCCCACCCGCTCGATCACCGACTTGAGGCCGTTGTGCCCGCCAGCCGATCCGCGCATCCGCGCGCGCAGCCGACCAAACGGCAGCGCGGCCTCATCGACAATGACCAGCAGATCGCCAATGTCGATGTCGTAGTACCGCATCAGCGCGGCAACGGCATCGCCGCTGCGGTTCATGAAGGTCAACGGCTTCGCGACGAGCAGCGGCGTTGCGCCGTACCGCTTCGCCAGGAACGTCTCCGGCACCTGTGACGGCGCCAGCGAGAGCGTGAGCTGATATCGGCGCGCCAGCTCGTCGATCACCATGAAGCCAACGTTGTGGCGCGTGTCCCTGTAATCGCGCCCGGGGTTTCCAAGTCCGACAAGCAGCTTCACGATTCGGGCTCGGGGCTTGAGGCTCGGGGCTTGAGACCCGATTCAAAGGCCCCGAGTCCCGAGACCCGAGCCCCAAGCCGTGATCCATCGCGGGCCCATTGTTATTTCTTTTCTTTCTTCCCCTTGTCCTCTTCCTCTTTTTCCTCCGTCTTGCCCTTCTTGATGACTTCGGGCTCGGCCGCCGCGCCTGCCGCCGGCGCCGCCACTTCGGTCGTGGCCGCCGCGGGCTCCTCGACGCGCAGCGCGACGACGTGGACGATCATCGTGTCGCCCTCGGTGACCGTCTTCCACTTCGGGTTCTCCGGAAGGTCGCGTACGCGAATCGACTGCCCGAGCATCAGCTCGGTCACGTCCACCTCGATGTGCTCCGGAATGTCGGTCGGCAGCGTCTCGATCTCGATCTGCCGGCTCACGAAGTCGACGATGCCGCCCTGCAGCTTCACGCCACGCGCCTCACCCTTCACCTGGATCGGCACCGTGACGGTGATCGCCTTGTCCATGGCGAGCTGATAGAAATCCGCGTGCAGCAGCGCATGGCTGACCGGGTCCAGCTGGTACTCCTTGATCATCACGCGCGACTCGCTGCCGTCGACCTTCAGGTTGATGAGCGTGTTCGCGCCCGAGTCGGAATGCAGGATTCGCAGGAGCGCTTTCGGGTCGACCGCCACCGACACCGCCCGCGGTGTCTGCCCATCCTTCCGCGCGCCGTACACGACACCGGGGATCTTTCCCGAGGCGCGCAGTCGATTGGCCTCGTTCTTCCCCCTGCCGTCGCGGGTGACTACTTCCAATGTCGCTTCCATGTGATGTCCTGTCGTTCTGTCGCGTCAGACAAACAGCGACGACACCGACGTTTCCTCGTGAATGCTCCGAATGGCCTGGCCGAGGAGCCGCGCGACCGAGAGCACGACGATCTTCTTGCACGGCTGCGCCTCGGGGCGCAGCGGGACGGTATTGGTCACGATCAGCTGGTCGACCGGTGCGCTCTCGATCCGCTCGATCGCCGGGCCCGACAACACCCCGTGCACCGCGCACGCGAGCACGCGCGCCGCGCCGGCCGCCGCGAGCGCGGACGCCGCCTTCTGAATCGTTCCAGCGGTGTCGATGATGTCGTCCTGAAGGATGCACGTACGCCCCTCCACATCACCGATGACGTTCATGACCTCGGCCGTGCCGTCTTCCGTACGGCGTTTGTCGACGACGGCGAGCTCCGCATCGAGACGCTTGGCGTACGCCCGGGCGCGCTCGGCGCCGCCCGCGTCCGGCGACACGATCGTCAGCTTCGGGTAATGCAGCCGGGAGAGATACTCGATGATCACCGGCGCCGCGAAGAGATGGTCCACCGGAATGTCGAAGAACCCCTGAATCTGCGCCTTGTGCAGATCCATGGTCAACACGCGGTTCGTGCCCGCCGTGCTGAGCAGGTTCGCCACGAGCTTGGCCGAGATCGGCACCCGTGGCTTGTCCTTCCGGTCCTGCCGCGCGTAGCCGTAATACGGAATCACCGCCGTGATGCGCGCCGCCGACGACCGGCGGAACGCGTCGATCATGACGAAGAGTTCCATCAGGTGCTGGTCGACCGGCATCGACGTCGGCTGAATGATGAAGACGTCGGCGCCCCGGATGTTCTCGTCGATCTGGAACGACACCTCGCTGTCGGGAAAGCGGCGGAGTCGTGCCTGGCCGACCGGAACGCCGAGAAAGTCGGCAATTTCCTTGGTGAGATTCGGGTGGGCGCTGCCGGAGAAAATCTTCAGCTCGCCAAATCCCGTCGGGATGAGTCCGTCACCGATGAGAGGTCGTTTCACGACGGTCCTTGAACGCGCTTGCTTTTCCCACCATCACGGCACCAGAGATGGTTGGGGCGGAAGGATTCGAACCTTCGAATACGGGATCCAAAGTCCCGCGCCTTACCGCTTGGCCACGCCCCACCACGAGGGCCGCGACGTTGAGGTACCCTCACGGAGTGGTCCTGCTACGGTGGTGCAAACGCTTAGTCTAGTCGATGCGTCGTTTGCGGGCAAGACGCCGGGCTCGCGGTCTCGGGGTCCGAACGGGCCTGGGGCGGGCCCCGCGGGCGTAGTCATCACGTCCCAGCGATTCGGTCACGAGAGCCCGCCAACCTGAGCCGGAGAGGGTCTCCACCGCGGCGACCGCGTCACGTCGCCGCTGAAACAGTCCGAATACCGTGGAGCCGCTGCCGGTCATCGCCGCCGCAAGCGCTCCCGCCCGGCGGAGCGCGACCTTCATCTGGTCGATCTCGGGGTGACGCCGGGCGATCGGCGGCTCGAGATCGTTGATCATCTGCGCCGCGCGCGAGGGCCACGGGCCGGGGACGTGCTGCGGCTCCGGCCGCAACGTTCGGTCGAGCTGGCGATCGGCCTCGTACAAACTATACGCGTCGGCCGTCGAGACCCCGAAGCCGGGGACGACGAGGACGATCCAGTGGGGGGCGAGATCCACCAACGGATAGATTTCGTCGCCCTTGCCGAGGCCAAGGGCCGTACCGCCCGACAGGAAGAACGGCACGTCGGCGCCAAGTGTCGCGGCAACGTCGGTGAGCTGCGCCGGGCGCACGTGAACACGCCAGAAGCGCGCGAGCCCCATCAGCGCGGCCGCGGCATTGGCGCTGCCGCCGCCCAGCCCCGCCTGCATGGGAATCTGCTTGTCCACGCGAACCACCACGTCGCGAACGGGACCGGCGCGTCGGAGCGAGCGCCAGAGCCCATCGGCCGCCTGCCAGATCAGATTCGTGCGATCGAGCGGGAAGCTCGACGCGCGGCATTCGATGGTGAACGGTCCCGCCGACGGCAGAAACGTCAGCGTATCGTGCAGCGAGATCGATTGGAACACCGTGCGGAGCTCGTGAAACCCATCGGGACGCGTGCCGAGCACGCGCAGGTCGAGATTGATCTTCGCGTGCGCGCGAATCGCGACGGCGGTCGTTGGAGCGTTGCCCGGAGACGGCCGGCTCCGCGGCGGCGCAGCGGTCTTCACGATCCTCGAAGCGGGCCGGTTTCACGCAACTCGTCGAGCGAGATCGGCGATGCACCGGACGGAACGTCAACGGTGAACGCCTTGGGATCCAGCTTCACGTTCGTCTCGAGCTGGTTGATATCGGCGGTCAGATCCACCGTGATGTTCGGCGCGCCGGCCGACCGGAAGCGCACCAGACGCGGGAAGCCTCCGCTCCACCGGTCGTACTCGATCTCCCAGCCGGCGCGCCGGGCGGCGCGGACCTGCCACATGCCGCCCACGCGCTGCAGGTAGACGGTCGCGCCGCCCTGGAGCGGAATGGACGCCCACGTGTCCCCGTGCAGTCGTCCTTCGAGCGGCTTCGGCGCGGGAACAACACATCCGGTCAGAATGGCGAGGAGATCGGCGGGCGCAAGCGCGACGCCGGTGAGAGCCCCGAGAATCTCTTCCGCCTGCGCGCCGCGCAGCACCCGGTCATCACGCGGCAGCAGAAGGACCGCCGTACGTCCGCGCGAAGCCAGGATGAACGCCGGCGCGCCAAAAGGTGCCACGCCTTCGAGCCGCATCGCGTCGGGCCGTGCGAAGCCCGCGAGCGCGCGGCCGCGAAGCTTCTGCCGTCCGGCGTGGCCGGACAGGCCAAGCTCCGCGGTGAGCGTGTTCGCGGTGCTACACGCGGCGGAGAGCTGAGCGTACACCGCCGCCGCATCGGGGAATGGCACGCCGGGATCGGTCGGCAGGTTGAGGCGTCGCGCGGCACAGGCGCTCAGTGCGAGGGACGAAGCGATCGTGATGGCCGCGACACTGAGCGTTCGAGAGGTGCAGTTCGAGCGATTCACTCAGACTCTCATGTTTCAACTGTCACGGAATCGCAGAGGCGCGGGGATTCTTAGACAAGGCTCGATGACAGCATGATTGCCGGACGGTTGTCCGGTGGACCTCCGCGTCCCGGCGTCGATGCGGATTCGTGGGAGGAGATTCAATAAAATCGGTCTCGAACCCTCGACATCACCGCCGCTTCTGAATGTCGCGAATCTTCTTCTCGACGTTCGCGCGCTTGAGGTCGTCGCCGTCGCCTTCGAGCGCGCGTGTCCATGCGGATGCGGCGTCCTTCGTGCGACCGAGGCGGGCGAGCAGGTCGCCGAGATGATCCTGGATGACCGAGTTGCGAGGCAGCGCCGCGGCGGCGCGTGTCAGATTCTGCTCCGCCGGCGCGAGATCCCCACGTTTGAACTGCGCCCACCCGAGACTGTCGAGATACGAGGGATTGTTGGGATCGAGCTCCAGCGCCCGCGTGACGAAACGGACGGCATCGTCGAGCCGCTGCCCGCGGTCGGCCAGCATGTAGCCGAGATAGTTCAACGCGTCGGCGTTGTCCGGCTCCAGCTCCAGCGCGCGCTGGAATGCCCGCTCGGCGTCCGCGAACCGAGCCGCCTTTTCGAGGATCGAACCCTGCTGGAACGGCAGCGACGCGTCTTTCGGAATGCGCTCGCTCGCGCGGTCGAGCAGCTTGACGGCGTCGTCGACGCGTCCGGCATCTGCGTACATGTCGGCAAGCGCGAGATACGCGCCGCTGTCATCGGGGTTCGCCTTCACGTTTGCTTCAAGGAGCGCGAGGGCGCGCGAGGCCGCGCCGGTCTTGAATAATGCGCGTGCGTGCAGGCGCGTGATGCGCTGCTGGTTCGGATACTTCTTCTGCGCCTCGGCCGCAAGCGCCGCAGCGTCCGCGTACTTCTTCGCGCCGAGATAGGCCTGAATGAGATAGAGATCGACGGTCGGCTCATCGGGCGTGAGCGTCTGCGCGCGCACCAGCGCATCAATCGCCTTCTGATGTTGCCCCATCGATTGGTAGGCGAAGCTCAGATATTGGAGCAGCGTGACGATCTCGGCGCCGCGGCCGGGCGCCGCGACGATCGGTTCGAGCAGGGCGATCACATCCGCATGCCGATGCTGCTGCGCCAGGACCTGCGCGAGGGCGAATGCGCCCGAGACCGACGTGCGGTCGGCCGCCATCGCGGCCCGTCCGTCGCTCTCCGCTGCCGCGAGATTACCGGCGCGCCGGTGCGCCTGCGATCGCAGATACAAGGCGCGGACGTCCTTCGGATTCTGCTGCACGAGCGGCGAGAGGATCTCGACGGCCTTGGCGGCGTTCTCGCGACCTGGAGCCGAGAGGAGCACGGAGGCGAGGCGGAGCTTCAGATCGCGGCTCGTCGGCGCCGCCGCAAGGGCTTTGGTGTAGGCCTCGGCCGCCTCCGCATACCGGCCGGCCCGCTCGTAGAACTGCCCCAATGTGGCATTGAGCCGTGGCTCCTCTTCGGCAGCCGGCTTCAGCGTCTCGATGGCGGCCTCGCTCTGATTCGCATCGCTCAGCGCCTGCGCGAGCGCGAGGCGGGCCTGCGACCACGACGGATTCTGATCGACGACGCGCCTGAGCGCGTCTACGGCTTTTTCGGAGTCGCCATTACGAAGATAAAGACGTCCGAGGTTGTACTGCGCGCTGAGGTCCGTGGCTCCCGCAGCGGTCGGCACCACCTTCTCCAGGTGCTCGATCGCCTCTTTCAGGTACCCTGGCACCTTGGCGAGGTCCGGGCCGCGCGCGTTGTCGGCGTAGGCGGCAAACAGCAGGCCGAGCACGCGATGCGCCTCGATGCTGTCGCCGTTGCGCGCGAGCGCCTCGCGCGCTGCCTTCTCGGCGTCCTCGAGGCGGTCCTGCCGGAGGTAATACGATGCCATCTCGGCGCGAATCTCCGCGGACCCGGGGTCGGCGGCCAGCGCCCGCTCGAGCGCGGCCAGCGCGCCCTTGGCGTCGCCTTCTCCGAGGAGGCGACGCGCGGTCAGAAACTCGTAGTACGGATTGACGCCGGGTTGCTGCTGAGCGGATGCGCTCGTAGCGGCGGACGCCGCCACGAACGGCACGAGCAACACGGCAAGGACGAGACAGTACCGGGCGCGCGGCAGCATGCGTGAATTCTAGTTCAAGATGCTATAGTTCGTGAGTTCAAGTGGAGAGCATTATGCCGGTCGATGCAGAACTTCTCGAGATTTTGGCGTGTCCCAACTGCAAGACGCCCGTGAAACTCGTCAAGAACGGCACGGCCCTCAAGTGTGACCAATGCCATCGGGTATACCCCATCAAGGACGACATCCCCGTGATGCTGATCGAGGAGGCGACAATCGAACCGACAGCGTAACGTCATTTCTGGCCGCGGGTTGAAGACCCGCGCGCCATTCCTCTTGAAAGACGCGCGCAGTCCTGTTGAAGAAAATCCTTCTCGTCCGCCTGCGGCTCATCGGCGACGTCGTGTTCACGACGCCGCTCGTGCGGGCGCTCCGGCGGCAATTCCCCCGCGCTCACCTCGCCTATCTGGTTGAACCGGCAGCGGCCCCGATCGTGCGCCGCAACCCGCACCTCGATGAGGTCATCGTCGTTCCGAAACGATCCGGCCTCGGGCGCTGGCGCGACGATCTCGCCATGGCGCGCCGGCTCCGCACGGCGCGGTTCGACGTCGCGATCGACCTCCACGGCGGTCCACGGAGCGCCTGGCTCACCTGGGCGACCGGCGCGCCCATGCGCATCGGGTACACGATCAAAGCACGGACGTGGATGTACAGCCACGTCGTGCCGCGCGCCGCGGATCTGAGGCCGAGACATTCCGTGGCCAACCAGTGGGACCTGTTGTCGCCGCTCGGCATCGGCGCGTGCGACCCGGCCCGGGACGCGGTGGAAATGGTGGAGGAACCGGACGTCGCGCTCAACGTCGTCGGCCGGATGCGCGAGCTCGGCATCACGGCCACACACGACCTCGTCGTGATTCACGTGAGCGCGGGGAACCCGTTCCGGCGGTGGCCAGCGGACGCCTTCGTCGAGCTGGTCGTGAGGCTCGCGCAGGCGGATCCGAACCGCCGCATCCTGCTGACGTCTGGACCCTCGGATGCCGATGCCGCGCTCCAGATTGCCGCCGCCGCGCGAGCGCGGCTCGGGCCGGCCGCCGATCAGGTGCCGGAAAGCCCCGAATTCGATCTGCCGGAACTGCGTGCGCTGGTTGCGCGCGCGGCGGTGTACATTGGGGGCGACAGCGGGCCGCTGCACGTTGCCGGGACGACAGAGACACCCATCGTGGCCTTGCTTGGTCCGACGTTGCCCGAGCGCTCGATGCCGTGGCGAGATCCCCGGCTCTTCGCCGAAGCGGTGGACGCCGGATCGCTTCCCTGCCGGCCCTGCCACCAGCGAAGGTGCGAACCCGGCGACTTCCGCTGCCTGACGAGGATCACGGCTGAACGTGTGATCGAGGCGGCGGAGCGAGCGATGAGAGCCAGTCACGGGCTCCGCCCGTGATGACCCAGCGGAGCCCGCGACTGGCTGCCAGTGCCTTTTTGGCGCGCCTCGCCCTTCGACGCGCTCAGGGCGTCCCGAGCACGTCGAGGGACGCGCGCCTCTAGGATGCTATGGAGCCGAACCCGTCCACGACGATGACGAGCACGACCGTGACGTTGCCGCGCGGGCACAGCCTGAGCCTGGACCGTGTGGCATTCGGCCTGCTGCTGGCATTCGTGGCATTGCTGCAGTTCTCCATTGCGGCTGCCCAGATCGTGCTGACGCCCACGCTCCTCTGCTGGGCCGCGATCCTCGTGCGCCGCCACGAGCGGCCGATGGCGCCGCATTTCTTCCTGCCACTGGTCGCGTATGCCGGATGGACGCTCGTCGCGACATTTTTCTCGTTCAACTTCGGCATCAGCATCGTCGACGACAAACAGCTCGTTCTCTTCCTGATCGTGCCGGCCGTCTACGAGCTCGCGCGCGGTGAACGGGCGTCGACCGTGATTGACGTGTTGATCTCGGCGGGAGCGGCCAGCGCCGCAATCGGAATCATTCAGTACGGCGTGCTGCACTACAACAACCTGCACCAGCGGCCGCAGGGCGCACTCACGCATTACATGACGTATTCCGGCATCCTGATGCTCGTGATTGCCGTGGCCGCCGCAAAGCTCATTTTCGGAAACCGCGACCGTACGTGGCCGGCTCTCGTGATGCCCGCGCTCGTCGTGGCTCTCGCCATCACGTTCGGACGGAGCGCCTGGGTGGGTGCGTGCGCAGCCGTCGGCCTGCTGCTCGTGCTGAGGAACTTCCGGCTCATCGTGCTGCTGCCGGTGCTCGTCGCGCTGATGTTCGCGTTCGCGCCCGACCGGATCAACGCCCGCATGGTCTCGATGTTCGACATGCAGGATCCGACCGTTCGCGACCGGATGGCGATGGTCCGCACCGGCATCGCGATCATCCGGGATCAGCCGCTGACCGGGATCGGACCCGACATGGTGCCGCACAAGTACGCCGACTTCCGCGATCCCTCGGCCGTGCAGGCCACCAACCCGCATCTGCACAACGTGCCGCTGCAGATCGCGGCCGAGCGGGGATTGCCGGCCGTCGCCATTTGGACCTGGTTTGTCGGCGTGCTGGTCGCGGGCTTGTGGCGCCTGTTCCGCGCCGGACCATCACGCATGCTGGCAGCGGGCAGCCTTGCCGTCGTCGCCGGCATGCTCGCGGCCGGGATGACCGAGTACAACTTCGGCGACTCGGAGTTTCTCATGCTCTTCCTGGTGCTCGTCACGCTGCCTTTCGCCGCGGCGCGCGATCCGCTGGTCACGACCGGCCCCTCCGGGTCCCGCCAGCCAGCCCGGGTGGCCTCTTGATCCTCCGGGAGCCGCACAGCGGTCCGATGAGCGCTCCACAGTTGCCGCCGATCTCCGCCCATCGCGCGCGAGAGATCATCGATGCCTTCCCCCGCGCCGCCGTGCTCGTCATCGGTGACGTGATGCTCGACCGGTTCCTCGTGGGTCGGGTCACGCGCATCTCGCCGGAGGCGCCGGTGCCGATTGTGACCTTCGATCACGAATCGCGGCGCGTCGGCGGCGCGGCCAACGTCGCGCACAACATACGGGCCCTCGGCGGTCGCGTGGAGCTCGTTGGCGTCGTCGGCCGCGACGAAGCGGGCGAGCAGCTCGTCGCGTCCTGCCGCGAAGCCGGCATCCGGACGACGCTCGCCCCTGACCCCGGTCGTCGGACGACCACGAAAGTACGCGTCGTCACCGAGCGCAACCAGCAGGTGGCGCGCATCGACTACGAGCAGGATACGGAAGTGAACGGCGTCGTCGAAGCGACGCTCCTCGCCGAGCTCGAGCGCCGCGGCAATCATGTCGCAGCCATCGTCGTGTCGGACTATCTAAAGGGGTGCATCACACGGGACATCATGCGTGCTGCGGTCGGGCTCGGCGAAGGACGAGGGATCCCGGTGCTCGTCGACCCCAAGATCCCGCATCTCGATTACTACCCGGGCGCCACGATCGTCACACCCAATCACCAGGAGGCCGAAACGGCGACCCATATGCGCGTCCGTACGCACAACGACGCGCGCAACGCCGCGCGGGAGTTTCTCAAGCGCGCGCGTTGCGGCGGGGTGCTCATGACGCGCGGCGATCAGGGGATGTGGCTGCTCGCCGATGGCGTTGAAGCCGCGCTTCCCGCGAGCGCCCGGGAAGTTGCGGACGTCACGGGGGCGGGCGACACGGTCATCGCTACCCTCGCGCTGACGATGGCCAGCGGAGGCAGCATCGCCGAAGCCGCCTGGCTGGCCAATGAGGCCGCGGGGCTCGTCGTCGCCAAATTCGGGCCGTCGGTCGTCACGCCGGAGGAACTTCAGGCGGCAATGAATCAACGGCTCGGGACTCGGGGCGTGGGGCTCGGGTCCTGAATCTCCGCCCACGTCCGCACCTCGAGCTTCGAGCCCCGGGACTCGAGCCACATATCAATGCCGGAAATGCCGGCGTCCGGTGAACACCATCGCGAGGCCGTGCTCGTTGGCGGCGCCGATGACCTCTTGATCCCGTACTGACCCTCCAGGTTGAATCACCGCCGTGGCCCCGGCGGCGGCCACCGCGTCCAACCCATCCCGGAATGGAAAGTACGCGTCAGAGGCGGCGGCCGATCCCTTGAGCGCGTCGGGACCAATCGCGTCGGCCTTCATCCGCGCGACCTTCACGGCGTCGACACGGCTCATCTGGCCCGCGCCGATGGCGAGCGTCCGGTCGGCCGCGGTGAAGATCACGGTGTTCGACTTGACGTGCGCGCAGATGCGCCATGCGAATCGGAGCGCCTGCCACTCGTCGGACGTCGGCTGTCGCGCGGTCGCCACTCTGAGATCGCTCCCGTGCGGCCACGGCAGTTCGGCCTCGCCCACGCGATCGCGCGACTGGACGAGAACCGCGCCGAGCACTGAGCGCAGCTCGCGGCCTCCGGCACCGCTCAGTCCCGCGAAATCAGCGACCACAACGCGCATGTTCGTCTTGGGTGCCAGGATGGCCCGCGCATCCTCGTCGACCCCTGGCGCGATAACAGCCTCGATGAAGGTCGACACGACGGCCCTGGCTGCTTCGGCGTCGATCGGACGATTGAGCCCGACGATTCCGCCGAATGCGGCCAGTGGGTCGGCCTGGCGCGCCCGAACGTAGGCCTCGGCCGGGCTGGATCCCGTGGCGGCGCCGCAGGGATTCGTGTGCTTGATCACAGCGGCCGCAGGCTCGTCGAACTCGAGCACGAGGCGTGCGGCCGCATCGAGATCGAGCAGGTTCGTGTACGAGAGCTCTTTGCCCTGGAGCACCGTGGCGGCGCCGAGCCCGCGCGGCGGATCCTCCGCATACCACGCCGCGGGCTGGTGGGGATTCTCGCCGTAGCGGAGATCACGGATTTTCGTCAGCCGCGGCGTCAGAACGGCCGGCGCTCCGTTGGAAGCCGAACGAGTGAAGCCACCCGGACCGGTCGTCACGGTCGCGAGGGTGGACGCAATTGCGGTGTCGTAGCGCCCGGTGTGTTCGAACGCCTTGCGCGCCAGCTCGAAACGGAACTGCGGCGACGGCCCGTCCGGCCGGTCGAGCTCCACCAGTACGGCTGAGTAGTCGGCAGGCGACACGACGACCAGGACATCCTGGAAATTCTTAGCAGCCGCCCGGACGAGGCTCGGACCGCCGATATCGATTTCTTCCACCAGCTCGTCGAACGGCGTTGACGGATCTGCCGCCGCTGTAACGAACGGGTAAAGGTTGACGACCACGAGGTCGATGAGCGTGATGCCATGCGCGGCCGCCGCCGCGACGTCATCGGCCCTCGTCCGCCGCGCCAGAATGCCCCCGTGGACCAGGGGGTGGAGTGTTTTGACGCGGCCGTCCATCATCTCGGGAAATCCGGTGACGTCCGAGATGGCAATAACCGGTAAGCCCGCCTGCTGGAGTGCTTTAGCTGTTCCTCCCGTCGAGACCAGCTCGAAGCCCCGGCTGGCGAGGCCCTGGGCAAAATCTACGAGATTGCTCTTATCTGAGACACTCAGAAGCGCTCTTCGCATGTGTATTTTCGGACATCCTGTTCAAAATCAGACATTTCTAGCCGACTGGACCTTGACACTTTTGTCACCTGCCGCGTAGGATAAGGACGTGTTGAGGGGGCGTTCCCCAACGCACCAGTCGAGGCCGCGCAAGCACTTGCGGTCTTTTTTTGTGCCCGGAAGCGCATCTGCGGCCCCCGGACACGCGACCCCGGGCGCTCGCTGAGTACCAGCGAGTCCCAAGCAAGCAGGAAGAAGAACGATGCGTATCACAGGCAAGGTCAAGTGGTTCAACAACGCCAAGGGCTACGGTTTCATTGAGCGCGAGGGTGGGAGCGACGTGTTCGTTCACTACTCCGCAATCAATGGCAACGGCTTCCGGTCCCTGGAAGAGGGTCAGGCGGTCGAGTTCGAGATCGTCGATGGTCCGAAGGGCCCGCAGGCGGGGAACGTCACCAAGGCCTAGAACCACACCTGCCCGGCGCCGGCCCCATCCGGCGCCGGGCGCTCGCCTCACGCGTCACGCCCTTCCATACCTAACGTTCAACGAACACCACGTCGTTCAAAGTCATTCAACCGTTGTCGTCATTCGTCTGTCGTCCCTTTCAACGGGCGGGCTGTGAAGCTTACCTTGCCGTCTTTCATCGCCACACGGAACGCAACCTCGGGGGTGCCTTTCCCTTTCAACTTCGCCACCTGCGACCTGATCAGCTCCGCGAACTTGTGGAAGGGGACGTTGCCCTGTCCCGCCGCCCGGCGCGCGTCGGCCAGGTGTTCATAGAGATCGCGCAGCTTGTCGATCTCGTGGCCCGGATCGCGGAACGTGACCACGTGGACGATTCGATCCTCGGGCGCCGCGCTCGTCGCTGCCTGAGCGGACCGCGGGTGAGCAAACGGACCGGGACGGCCTTCCTCGCGCGCACGGAGACCGCGATCCCACAGATCGATGAACGTGACATAACGCGACTGGAGCGTACTGAAGCGGAAACGATAGGCATAATTGGCCATCGGTGTCCGGTCAAGGCGCTTGACGATGGCCTCCACGCGGCTGCGTGTTTCCCACGGCGGACGCGGGAGGCGGCCCGCGAAGAACATGTTGTACTCCGCTTCGAGCCGCTTCAGCTCAGCCTCGAGCATCCCAAGCTCCCGTTCGATGTCGGTCGACTGCTCAGGCACGCCGGAGTATTCTGACACACACGATTCGTGGTTCACGATCGCGAGACGTGACCGGTCGCCATGGGAACCAAATCGCCAATCAGCAATCACCAATCGAGAAATGAACTGCGGGTGATCCCGTCGATCGAGGAGCTGCGGCAGCATCCGTCGATCGCGCCGTTCGAAGCCGAATTCGGTCGTGAGGCGGTCCTCTCGGCGCTGCGCGACGCGGCGGCGGCACTTCGCGAGGCGTTGGCGGCCGGCCGGCGGCAGGAGGCGATCACGGGCACCGCCAGCGAGACTGTTCTTCGCGATGCGGCCGCGCGTCTCGCCAGCGCCTTCCGGCCGTCGCTTCGCCGGGTGATCAATGCGACCGGCGTGATTGTGCACACGAATCTCGGACGCGCGCCCCTTGCCGACGCTGCCCTGGCACGGCTGCGCGAGCTCGGGCCCGGCTACTCGAATCTGGAGTACGACCTGGAGCGCGGCTCGCGCGGCTCGCGGACCGTGCATGCCGAAGCGCTCCTGATACGGCTGACCGGGGCCGAGGCGGCGGCCGTGGTGAACAACAACGCCAGCGCCACGCTGCTGATGCTTGCGGCGCTCGCCGGCGGCCGCGAGGTCATCATCTCGCGGGGCGAGCTAGTGGAGATCGGCGGCGGCTTTCGTGTTCCTGATGTGCTGGCGCAGTCGCGGGCCGTCCTGCGGGAGGTGGGGACGACGAACCGGACGCGCGTGTCCGATTACGCGGCGGCGCTCGGCGAGCATACCGCGCTCATCCTGCGCGTGCATCCGTCGAACTTCCGGATTGAAGGGTTCACCGAGCGTCCCTCGCTCGAGTCTCTCGTTGCGCTCGGACGACAGTTCAGCATACCCGTCGTCGAGGACCTTGGCAGCGGCGCGTTGGTCCCGCTGGTCACGACAGAGCCGATCGTCAGCGCGAGCATCAGTGCCGGCGCGGACGTCGTCTGTTTCAGCGGCGACAAGCTGCTTGGTGGCCCACAGGCGGGCATCCTCGTGGGCAGCAGGGCGCCCCTGCAGAAAATCCGCTCTCATCCGCTCATGCGCGCGCTGCGTGTCGACAAGCTCACGTATGCGGTGCTCGAGGCGACCCTGATTGAGTACCTCGCGGGCCGCGCCCGGGAAACGGTGCCGGTCGTCCGGATGCTGTCGCTTACGGTGGAACAGATCGAGGCGCGCGCCCGATCACTGGCTGCGCGGATCGAGACACGCGGCGGCTGGCAGGCGGAGGTCATCGACGGCCGCTCGACGATCGGCGGCGGCAGTGCCCCCGGCGTCGAGCTGCCGACCCGCCTGATCGCGCTTTCACGTGGGAGCGAGAGCGCAGAAGATATCGAACGATTCCTGCGCCACGCCGAGCCGCCCATCATCGCCCGCATTCACGATGACCGGGTCGTCATCGACCTCCGGACGGTGGCACCGGAAGAGGACGATATCATCGTTGGGGTAGCTCTGGGCGCAACCGCATGAGTGATTAGGCGGCTCGATCGCTGCCGCGATGTTGCCCATGTGGACCGGAGCTGTGGGAGGTGGCACTCGGTGCGCTACCCACGTCCACCCGGCGTGTTGCCGCGCACCGGTGGGCCGTTGCCCGGTCGTACTTGGCACGTTTCTTTACGCACTCGCGATGTGGGAGATCGCACTCCGCACGTTGCCCACGTCGTCCGCACGTCGCCCGCGATTGCCGCAACACGCGGGTGAGATATCTCGTCTGGCGTTCAGAAGATCGTCGCGATCGAGGCTGCGGCGAGATCGAGCACCTGCGTCGGCAGGATTCCCAGATAAAAGATGGCGACAATGGCGACGGCGAGCGCCGCCATCCCCGTCGGGGAGACCGGGCCAGGCACGATCGCCGTCTCCCGATCGGCCATGTACATCATCACGACCACGCGCAGGTAGAAGAAGACCGAGATCACGCTCGTCAGGACGCCGATG
>DASYQV010000214.1:0-16826 GCA_036005125.1 Vicinamibacterales bacterium | reverse complement strand
CGCAAACGTCTACGTCTCGGTCCGGTGCTGGGCAAGCCAGCCGGAGCGGATCATCGCCAACGAAATGCGACGCGATGTGTTCATCCACGACGACTATGTCGATTTCATTTTCGATACCTTCTATGACCGCCGTAACGCTGTTGACTTCACCGTGAACCCGATTGGCGGCCGGATGGATGGGCAGATCACCGACGAGCGGCAGTACAGCGTCGACTGGAACCCGGTCTGGGACGTTGCGGTCGGCCGGTTCGACGGCGGCTGGACGTTCGAAGCCGCGATCCCGTTCAAGTCGCTCCGCTATCGTCCCGGCCGTGCGCAGATCTGGGGCTTCCAGATCCAGCGTTACACACAGTGGAAGAATGAGATCTCGACACTGACCCGCCTTCCGGCCGCCTTGGGGCATCGCGGCACCATGCAGGTCTCGCTGGCGGCGACACTGGTCGGCCTGGAAGCGCCGCCGGGTTCCAAGAACCTGGAGATCAAGCCGTACGTCGTCTCTCACGTCGCGAGCGATCTCGTCGCGACGCCAAGAATCTCGAACGAGGTGGGAGGCGACATCGGCATCGATGTCAAATATGGTCTCACCCAGAATCTGACAGCGGACTTCACCTACAACACCGACTTCGCCCAGGTCGAAGCCGACGAGCAGCAGATCGACCTCACGCGCTTCAGCCTCTTCTTCCCCGAGAAGCGCGAGTTCTTTCTCGAGAATCAGGGGACGTTCGCCTTCGGCGGTGTTGCGACGGGGCTGTTCGCAACGAGGAGCGATACGCCTGTTCTGTTTTACAGCCGGCGAATCGGCCTGAACGGCGCGCGCGTGTCTCCCATCGACGCCGGTGGACGCCTGACGGGGCGCGTTGGCCGCTATACGCTCGGCCTGCTCAACATTCAGTCGGCTGATGCGCCACTGGCCGACTCGCGGGCGACGAACTTCTCGGTCGTGCGGCTCAAACGCGACATCCTGCGCCGCAGCAGCGTCGGCGTCATCTACACAGGCCGGTCGGTCGGTCAGGGTGGCATCTCGCGGAACGATGCGTACGGCGTCGATGGGACGTTCGGCTTCTTTGACAACCTCGTCTTCAACACCTATTGGGCACAGACGCGTACGCCCGGCCTCTCGAACGACGACACGAGCTACCGTCTCCAGATGGACTACGCGGGGGATCGCTACGGCGTCCAACTCGAGCGCCTCACGGTGGGCGATCACTTCAACCCGGAGGTCGGCTTTGTGCGTCGCGACGACATGCGCCGGTCTTTCGGCTTGTTCCGCTTCAGTCCTCGACCGCCAGGGAGCAGGCTGGTTCGCAAGTACTCCTGGACCGGATCGCTCGCTTACATCGAGAACGGCGTCGGCCGGCTCGAGACGCGGGACTGGAACGGCGAGTTTGGCATCGAATTCCACAATGGCGATCGATTCACGACCGGGTACGAGCGCATCTACGAGTTTCTTCCACAGCCGTTTCCTATCGCGGACGACGTCACGCTGCCCGTCCGTGGTTACGACTTCGAGAGCGTGCGGAGCGCCTTCAACTTCGGTCAGCAGCGGCGCCTCTCGGGCAATGTCTCGCTCGAATACGGCACCTTTTACAGCGGCCACAAGACAACGATGAGCATCAGCAAGGGCCGCGTGAACCTCAGCCCGCAGCTTTCGGTCGAGCCGAGTCTTTCTGTGAATTGGGTCGACCTGGTAGAGGGCACATTCACGACCGAGCTCGTCGGCTCGCGCGTCACCTATACGATGACGCCGCGCATGTTCGTGAGCGCCTTGCTGCAGTACAACTCGGCCAGCAACGCTGTCGCCGCCAATGTGCGGCTGCGCTGGGAATACCGGCCGGGCAGCGAAATATTCGTCGTCTACAATGAGCAGCGTGACACGCTTGCCCGCAGTTTTCCCGGCCTTGCCAACCGCGCCCTGATTCTCAAAATCAATCGTCTGTTTCGACTCTGAACCGTACAACCGATTGATGTATTACGATTTAAGGTCAATCGGCACTTTCCGGGTGATTTGACGTATATAGATGCCAGACCCACGATGAAGGTCACCCGCCGCGGCTTTCTCGAGTCCACCGGCGCAACGGCTGGCCTCGCCATCCTCGGCTGCAGAAAAACGGAGCGTCCGATCGCTGGCGGCTTCGTCAACGAATCGGAAGCGCTCGGCCATCGATTACGCGATCACGATCGGTTCGCTCTCCCGACGCGCATCGAGCGCAGGCGCGTCGTCGTGGTCGGCGGCGGCATCGCGGGACTCTCCGCCGCGTGGCGCCTGCGCAAGACGGGCTTCACAGAGTTCATCGTTCTCGAGATGGAGGCGGAGCCGGGCGGCACGTCGCGGAGCGGCAGGAACGCCATCTCCGAGTTTCCCTGGGCCGCACACTACGTGCCGGTGCCGAACCGGAATGCGAAAGTCGAGCGCGAGCTCTTCACGGAGCTCGGTCTCATCCTGCCCGACGGACGCTGGAATCCTGCGTATCTGTGTCGCGCGCCGGAGGAACGGATCTTTATCGACGGCACGTGGCATGAGGGTTTGCATATCGAGGGGCTCGCGCACTACAGCCCTGAAGAGTTCGAGCGGTTTCTGGACGCCATCGCCCGTTTCCGCGACTCGGAGATCTTCACGATTCCTATTGCCCTCGGCAGCAGCCTCGCGGATCTCGATCTTCTCTCCATGGCGGACTGGATGCGCCAGCAGAACTTCACGTCGCGGCATCTGCTCTGGTACGTCGATTACGCATGCCGCGACGACTACGGCAGCTCGATGGAGGATGTCTCGGCCTGGACCGGCATCCACTATTTCGCGTGTCGCGACGACGAACAGGATCGCGTGTTCACGTGGCCGGAGGGCAACGGGTGGATTGTCAAGCGGCTGATGGAGCGTGTCGGCGATCATGTGCGGGCCGGAGCGCCGGTGTTCCGGATCCGGCGAGAAGGATGGCGCGTCCAGGTCTTCACCGAAGACGTTCTGTACGACGCGGACGCCGTGATCTTCGCGGCGCCGACATTCCTCGCGCCATATCTCATTGAAGGCATGCCGCCGCTCGATCGCCGCGTGTGGCAGTATTCCCCCTGGCTGACGGCCAACCTCGTCGTCGATCGTCCGCCGAAGAGTCTCGGCCGCGTGGCGTGGGACAACGTCTGCTTCGATTCACCCGCGCTCGGCTACGTCGTCGCAAACCATCAATCCGGGCGCGTCGATGGTCCCATGGTGTGGACGTTCTACTGGGCCCTGGCGGCGGGACGCCCGTCCGAGAATCGACAACGGCTCGCCACGCGAGACTGGAACAGGTGGAAAGACGCGGTGCTCAGCGATCTCGAAATCGCGCATCCCGACATACGCCAATGCGTCTCTCGCATCGATATGATGCGCATGGGCCACGCGATGCCGCGTCCGGTTGTCGGATCGATCTTCGACGGCGAGCGCAAGCGGATCGCCGACCAGAAAGGCCCGATCCTGTTTGCACACACGGATCTGTCCGGTTTCGCGATCTTCGAGGAAGCTCAGCATCGCGGCGTGCTGGCCGCGGATCGAGCGCTCGCATGGTTGGGCGGCACGTCCGCCGATTGACAGGGGAGACCGGTCAATGACATGGAACAGGCCGAGCGGCGGCATCTGGGTCACGTTTGTCGTCGTCGGAGCAATGCTGGGGGCTTTCGTGCTGTCAAGAACGCTCAACCTGGTCGTGGCCGCCGCCGTCGGCGGCATCGCCGGATCGCTCGTGGCGATGTTCGTGCTGCGAACGCGGGGAACGAAACCGGCCGCCACCGCGGACGACAACGCGACGCAGGCCGGAACGTCGTCAACACTCTCGGATGCGCAGGTACTCAACCAGATCAACGTTCGCATCCGGACCCGCGCGCTCGCGCCGGATCTGGTTGCACGCATCGAGCGGCTGATCGATCGGTTGAGCGTGCTGCTGCCGACGCTCTCGGGCGAGTACGCGGGCTTCGAGCTGACCTGGCAGATCCAGCGGATTGCGAACACCTACCTGCCGAAGCTCGTCGACGCGTACGCGGCGCTGACCGAGGCGCAGCGTGTTGAGCGCCGCGCCGAGTTCGAGCAGAGCCTCGGTGAGCTGGAGGACGCCGTTGCGCGCACGGTCAAGGTGGTCGACGAGAAGAACACGGCGGAGTTCAGCAACGTCTCGGCCTTTCTCAAGCTGCGGTTCTCGTAATGTTTTCGGACGTGACGTGACAGGTCCGTGCCGGAGCACGGGCGCCACGAAAGGACGCCATGGCAGACGTACCCGCGACCGTCAAACAGTCCCAGCCGCCGGTGATCGACGCGGAGATCGAAACCGAGGCCACGGCCGTAATCGACCGCGTGAAGTCCGCGCTCGCCAGTCCGCTCGTCGTCCATGAGGTCGATGCCGTCGGCCGCAACGAGCAGCGCGACCTGGGGGACGCGATCGACCTGCTCGCCACGCGCGCCACCGACCTCCAGGCCTTGAAGGGCGAAGAAGGCGCGGTCGCGAAATCACTGACCGACTTCCGGCAGAAGATGGATCGCCTGAACCCTCATCCGGTGGAGCGCGTCGGGTTCGGGCGGGTCATCTCGATGATCCCGGTCCTCGGACCGATGATCGTCAACGCGTGGAATCGGAGCCGTCTGCGCGCGATCGCCACCGAGTACCAACCGATCAGGCAGCAGATCAACGCGGCGATGGCGAGCCTGTTCGCCAACAGGGATCGCGTGCTCGAGAACAACGTGTCGCTGACCACGTTGTACGGCCGCGTCCAGCAGGCGCACCGAGGGGTGCTGCGAAGTATCGCCCTCGGCGAACGAGTCCGGGCGCGGCTGGTCGGCCTGCGCGACCAGTCAGCCGATCCTCCGGAACGCGAGAAGCTCGACCTACTCGTGAATCGAGTGAACGTCCGCATCCAGGATCTTCGGACCATGGAGCAGGTCGACCTGCAGGAAGCGGTGTCGATGAACATCACCGTGAGCAACAACATCGACCTCGCCGACGCAATCGAGCGCACCGTCACGGTCGTGCGCCCGTTGATGGCCGTCGGCCTCGCGATTCAGGCCGCGCTCGCCGACCAGAAGCGCGCCATCGAAGCGGTGAAGGCGACGCAGGAATACGCCGGCGATCTGCTCGTCGCGAACGCGGAGGCGCTCGGCCGCCAGACCGAAGAAATCGGCAATCTTACGCAGAACGCGACGATCGCGCTGGCGAAGGTCGAAGAGGCGCACCGCAAGGTGATGGCCGCCATCGACAAGGCCGACGAGATTCGCCGCGCTGGATCCAGGACGGCCGAGGAGGCCAGCGCGAAGCTCAAACAGATGTCGGCCGCGCTCGTGCCGAAGGTCGAGAAGCTCGAAGCCGCGAGGAACGCGCGATTGGAGCTCTGATGATCATGGCCAAACCGAGTGCCGATCAACTTCGCGACGTCATCCGCACGATGCCGCCTCCGCTGCCGGCGGCCGATCGACGGCGCTACAGCATCGCCAATCTGGGCGTCGGCGGATTCTTCGACTACAGGGGCGACACGTACAAGGTCCAGAGCGGGAATCCCTGGTACGTCGAGGACGCCACGTCAACCGAGCTCGAGGCGCTCAACCTGACGACCGGCGAGACCGCCTATTTCGAATGGTGGCGTGAACCCGATCTGCACGTGCTCTGGTCGGCCACGAAGCTGGACTTGCGCGACCTCGGGTTGCGGCCCGGCCAAGTCGAAGAAGTCGAGACCGTCAAGCACGCCGGCGCATCGTTCTCGTACGACAGCGACTATCACGCCGAGTACGGTCCGAATCGCCGCAGCGTGGCCGTGCGAGTGTACACGGGGGATGATGGCCGGCGAATCTACGTACAGAAGTGGCCGGATGGATATACGGCCTGGCTCTCCGAGGAGATCGATCCCAGTACCATCGAAGTCCTCGTGCCCGGCCAAGCGGCGTAATCCCGTGGCCGCGCCTGCCCCATCGCGCCGCGTGCGGCCGCCGGCTTCCGCTGATGGCCGCGAAGAGCCAGACGTCGGCTACGTCGATCAATCCGCCTCACGCCTGGCGCTGACGGTGGTCGAAGGCGCCGTCGACATGCGCCAGTTCACCGTCCTGCGCGCTGCAACGTTGCCGGCCGGTCCGCTCGCGGTCACGGCCTCCATCATCGGGGCGTCGCACGTCCTCGCGTTCTCCACGCCCGGGCGGACCATGACGGAGGTGTTTGCGTGCGCCGGCGCCCGGTCCGCGGCGACGCCGCTCGTCATCGCGCCGCTCGCGCACCTCATGGATCGCGACATGTGCTTCGTGCTCGGTGACGTCGAGTATCGGTTTCAAGCGCGCATGGGCGAGCTCGCGGACGTCCAACACGCGAAAGCCAGGCTCGCACGGCGACAGCGTGGAATCGCGCTCGCCTTCACGTTTCCACGACGCAGACGCGACGAAGAGCCGCCCGAAACGATCGTGACGGTCCAGCGCGCCGCCGGCGGCTTCGTCGCCGAAACGGCGCACGGCTACCGGCAAGAGGGCTGCTTCGTGCTGACATCGAGCACGTTCACGTGGAGACGGCACGCGTGAGAACCGCGTTCGTCCTGACGCTCGCGCTCTTCGTGTTGGCGTGCGGCCTGCCGCGAAATCTGCGCCGGACCGCCGAAGCCGTGCCGTCCCGTCTCGCGGCGACGGCGGCCGCGATCGGCGACAAGGAACGCGAATATCGGGCCTTTGCCGCGTCGCCCGAGTACGCTGACTATCGGATGTACGCCGAGCGGGAGGCATGGGCGCGCCAGTTCGAGGCCGCGCGTGAACAGGTCGGCGCCGCGCGGGCATCGTTCGACCGCGACATCGTGCCGCTGTTGGAACGGAACCGCGCGGCCGATGACGTGCGCCTGGAGGCGCAGCTCGTCGCGATCGATCGGTTGGTCGCGGAGGCGACGCGATTGGCCGCAGTGCCGATGCGTCGCCGCGGTTATATCGACGATGTGCGGGTGCACTATCGCGAGCGGTTCCAGGCGGCCAGCGACAGCGTTGCACGCATGAAGCTCCTGATGGCGGAGCTCGCCGGGCGCGCCCGCAAGGCAGAAGGCGAGTTTCCGCTCCGACGCGCCGACATCGACAAGCGCACGAGCGAAGTGGCCGGTCTCCAGGCCACGGCCGAAGCCGCGTTCGCGAAGGTCGCGGGCGAGGCCGCTCGCGCGAACGCGGCGCAGGTCGCGGACCTGGTGGCGCTCGACGACAACACACGGGTCGTCAGCGAGAATACCGGGAAGTTGATGGAGGAGGCGAAGGACCTCACCACCCAGCTCTCGTCGCTTTCGACAAGCTATTCGAAAGCGCTCGCCGACATGCGGGCCGCGTATCTCATGACCGTCGAGCGATGGAGCTGGAACGAGGACGTCGATGAGCCGTCGGTGCATCACTACACGTACCCCGCCCGGGAAATCTCCGGCGACGTGTTCGACTATTTCAATGGGCTGCCTGAGAGTCTGCCGTATGTCGCGCGATATACATCCGGATTGTTCGGACGCATGGCCGTCGCGGGCGGCATCGACCCCGCCCAGTGGAGCGCGCTGGGCATTGCTCCGACGGCAGATTGGCCGAGCCGATCTGATGACACCGCCGAATTCGGATTCCGACTCTCCGCCGATTACTTTCACAAGTATCTCGTGACCGAAGACGGCAAGGTGACGGAGACCGACTGGCAGCCCGTCGACGAGACGACGTTCGAGCGACACGTCGGCGATCTCGGGATGGATCTCGTGTCGAAGCCCTACGGCGCGTTCGAGGACGAGAAGATCGTCAACCCCACGCCAGCCGGCCTCGCGTTCGTGGGCAATCCGCAATATGGCCAGTGGCGGGTTGACGATCGCGGGATGTCGTTCTGGGCGTGGTACGGCGCCTATCGGCTCTTCAGCGATCTGCTGGGCGCGCGTGGTCTGCCGTACAACTATCGCCGGGACGAGTGGACCACCTGGTCGACGCGGCATCGCGGCGAACCCTACTACGGCGAAGACAAGGACAAGAGGGAGCGCTACGGCACCGGCGGATACGTGACGGGGTCGAGCAGTCGCTATGAGAATCGCATCCCCGAGATGCGGCGCACGACGGTCCGGCACGGGGCATCAGGCCCCGTCGGCCGCGGCACAGTCGCTTCGAGCGGCAAATAGCCCGTGATGCGGAGCCAAACGCGAATTTTGTACTCGTTGTGGGACCGCATAACGGGCTAGGCGCGCGAAGCGCGCCAAAAGATACTGGATCTAACCAGGCGAGGGCTCTCCACCCCACCGCGCAAGCGTGCGCGGTGGGGACCCCGGCTCTGCCGGAGTATCAAGGGCAGAGCCCTTGACTGGTTAGGCGGAGTGGATATGGAGACCCTGATCAACCTCGGAATCGCGGCTGCGTACTCGGCGGTGGTCGTCCTCTGGATGATTGCGGCGCGCGCCATCACCGGCCTGATGTTTCGACCCGCCGGCGTGCAACGGATGCGGGATGAGGCGAACCTGGCGCTCGCGCTGCGCCATGCCGGCATGTATCTGGCGATCGCCATCGGCCTGACGGGGGTTTTTCGCGATGGCCTGCGCGGCTTCTGGCCCGACCTTGCGGCGTTCGTCGGGGACGGCGCGATGGTCGTCGCGGCACTGATCGTCGCGCAGAAGGTCAACGACTGGTGCATCGTTCCGCGTGTGAACAACGACAGCGCCGTGGCAGCGGGGAACACGGCAGTCGGGCTGACGGAGTTCGGCAGCTACGTCGCGACGGGACTCATCGCGTCGGTTTCGTTCAGCGACGGAGACATCGGCTGGCAGACGGCCCTGGTCTTCTTTGCGCTCGGACAGATCGCCCTGCTCGCGGTCTTCTGGGTGCAGGAGCTGCTCCTGCCTGGATCCTTCGTCACGGAAGTCGGGCGCGGCAGCACCGGTGCGGGGGTGGCGGTCGCAGGCGTGCTCATCGCGCTCGGCATCATTCTCCGTCAGAGCATCGCGGGGCCGTTCCTCGGGTGGCAGGCCAGCCTGACCGGCTTCGGGCTGTATGCCGCCGTCGGCATCGTCCTGTTGACGATCTTCCAGGAGGTCTTCAACTCATGTCTCGTGAGGCGCCTCCGCATCGCGGACCGTTATCACAACCTGGCCACCTCATCGGTCGTGGCCTGCGGACAGGTCGGCATTGCCGTCGTGATCAGCGCCCTCATGTAAAGGGGCGTACCTGCAGCGGGGGTATCGATGACATCAGCGCGTGATGTGCGCCGCCAGCGTACGGCTCTCGCCATCCTCGTCTTGACGATGTTCGTGACCGGGTTCACGGGATTCGTCTTCGAGTGCATCCTGTCAACCGTCGCCACCTACGTTCTCGGCAACAGCGTCGAACAGTTCTCCATCACGATCGGCCTGATGCTCGCGTGCATGGGGCTCGGCAGCTTCGCGCAGCAGTACGTGCGGGCGGGGCGGCCGATCATGGCCTTTGTCGGCGTCGAGCTCATCCTGGCGCTCTTCGGGGGCTTCGCGCCGGTTGCGATGTACGCGGCGTTCGGGTTCTTCGAAAGCCATTTCCATCTCGTGCAGTACGCGATCGCGGGCGGCATCGGGTTTCTGATCGGCAGCGAGATTCCGTTTGCGTCGCGGATCAACGAGCAGTATCGCGGCGCCGCGCTGCCGCAGAATCTGGCGCACATCTTCCTTGCCGACTATGCCGGCGGATTCGTGGGGGCGATCGTCTTCACGAAGCTCCTGATGCCGAGGTTCCCGCTCACGGAGATGAGCTTTCTACTCGGCGCCCTGCTCGTGGTCACGGCCCTGGTCAACTATGCGTACTTCGCGGAACGGAAGCGGGTGCTGCATTTCGTCTGGTTCGCCGCGGCCCTCGTTCTGATCGTCGTCGGCTACATGCGCAATCGAGACTGGAACCTCGCGCTCGAACAGCAGCTCTACGCCGATCGCATCATCTACACGACGACGAGCCCGTACCAGCGGATCGTGTTGCAGCAGAATCCGGTCAAGAAGGAATACCGTCTTACTCTCAACGGCGCGCTGCAATTCAGCTCGCTCGACGAAGGGCGCTACCACGATTTTCTCGTGCACGTTCCGATGCTCTTCGCCGGCGATCGCGTGAAGGTGCTGGTTCTCGGAGGAGGTGACGGCCTGGGGCTCCGCGAGCTCCTGAAGTATCCGAACGTCGAGCGCATCGTGCTGGTCGATCTCGACCCCGCGATGACTGCGTTCGCCTCGACCCATCCGACGATGAGCGTGTTGAATCGCGGCGCGTTCCGCGACGCGCGCGTCGCCGTTGTCGAATCAGGCGCCGTCAAACCGGGCGAGCGGGAGGTTGTCGAGGTGCACCAGCAGCACCCGCACGCGCGAGGCCTCGCAGCGCGCGCGCTCCGCGTGGCGGAAGTGAATGTCGTCAACGTCGATGCGGACAGGTTCCTCTCCGACATCCACGACGTGTTCGACGTCGTCATCGTCGACTTTCCCGATCCAAGGAGCATCGAGTTGTGCAAGCTGTATTCGAAGGAGTTCTATCTGAAACTCCGGCGGGTGATGGCGACCCATGCGATAGCGGCGATCCAGAGTACGTCGGTGTACTACAGCCGCGAGGCGTACCTGATGATCGGCAGGACCCTCGAGGCGGCCGGCCTTCACATTCTGCGTTATCACCATGATGTCCCGTCATTCGGCGATTGGGGATGGCACCTGGTGTGGAAGGATGATCGGACGCCCTCCGCCATGCGGAATGCGCTCAAGTCAGGGCCGGCGATTGGCGTCCCGACCGATTACCTGACCACGGAGCTCGTGGCGAGCTCCGTTGGTTTCGGGAAAGGCGTGCTGTCGACCGAAGACTCCTCAATCAACACGCTGATGGAACCGCGGCTCCTGGACGTATACCTCAAGAGCTGGGTCGTTGACTGAGCCGTCCATCTCAAAGCTGTCCTAACGCCCGCTTCCCTCCAGCGCCAGCGCGATCAACCCCGTGGATCCGCCCGTTCCGTACGCGAGGACGATGTACTGCTTCCCGTTCGCCATGTACGTCATCGGCGTCCCTGTTGGCGAGACGTCTAATTCCACCGAATGGATCGTTTCACCCGTTCGCTTGTCGAGTACTCGCAGGGCACGTGGTGCGCTCGCGTCCGGGCGACGGCCCTCGAGATCGGCGGCCACCTCGGCGGCTGTCCCGAACACGAGGTCAGGCGCTTCGCTCCCGCGCAGGCCGATGAACAGCAACGTCTTGGTCACCAACGGGCCGGTGTAGGCTCCTCCGCCGAGCGGTCCCGGATCCGGCACTCCCATAGCAATCACTCGCCGTCTCGGCCCATCTCCGAGCGGGATCATCCAGGCTTGCGTGCCGGTGTTGAGGTTGAAGGCGGAGAGCCGTACGTACGGCGGCTTGAACAACGGCAATCCCTGAGGCCCCTGAAGGCCGCCGCGGTTGCCTCCGCGTATGTAGCTGAAATCCGACTGCGTGGGATCAGGCTTCGCGAGCTGGATGACCGTCGGACTGGTGCGTGACGGCACATAGAGAAAACCGGTATCCGGATCCGCCGCAGCGCCGTGCCAGTTCGCGCCGCCGCCTATTCCCGGCATCAGGATGGTGCCGAGCTTCCCGTCGCCTTCAACGGTGGGTGCCTGGAAGATCGGGCCGTACACGTACTTGCTGAGCGTCTCCGTGGCCTCCTTCCGCAACTCCGGAGTGAAATCGATGAGGTCATCGATCGTGACCCCTTGACGATCGAAGCCAGGCGGCCTGGTCGGAAAGGGTTGTGTCGGTGAATACCATTCGCCCGGGACGCTGCCCTTCGGCACCGGCCGCTCTTCAATCGGCCACACCGGCTCGCCCGTCACCCGATCGAACACATAGATGAACGCCTGTTTCGTAACGACCGCAACCGCCTTGATCGGCCGGCCATCGACGACGAGATCGATCAGCAGAGGAGCGGCCGTTGCATCGTAATCCCACAACCCGTGATGGATGAACTGAAAGTGCCACACGCGTCTGCCGGTCCTGGCATCAAGACAGATCAGGCTCTCGGCGAAGAGATTCGCGCCGGGGCGATGGCCCCCGTAGTAATCGTTCGTCGGCGTTCCGGTGGGGATGTAGACATACCCGAGCTCCGGATCGGCGGTCAGCAGGCCCCATGGATTCGCCGCTCCCGTGTACTCCCATGAATTCTTCTCCCACGTCTGATTACCGAATTCGCCCTGCTGCGGGATCGTGTGGAACTGCCAGAGCTCGCGGCCCGTCCGCACGTCATAGCCGCGCACGTCTCCGGGCGGCGCACGCTGATACTGCGGTGCGTCACTGATGACCGGTCCGACGATGACGACGTCTCCAACGACGATCGGCGCCGACATGAGCTGATATTCGCTCCGGGGAACGGAGCGCCGGATGCCCTTGAGCGCGTCGACCGAGCCGTTCGAGCCGAAGCTGTCAATCGGACGGCCCGTCTTCGCGTCGATGGCCCAGAGATGCGCGTCGCCGGTCGGAAGAAAGATGCGCCCGCTCCTGCCGTCTGACCAGTATGCGACGCCGCGCGAGTTGAAACCCGTGTTCGCCGGCCGCTCGCGGCGCCACGCTTCCGGGTCGAATGTCCACAGCGCTTTTCCGGTCGCCGCGTCGATCGCAGAGGCCTGGCTCATTGACGTCTTGATGTAGAGCACGCCGTTCACCATGATGGGCGTGGCCTTGAACGCGGCGGGGAAGGCAGGAAGCCATGTGCGGTTGGCGCTGACGACAGGATTATCAGGCGAATCCCACCGCCAGATCACGCGGAGTTGCTTCACATTCTGACGATCGATCTGATCGAGCGGAGCGTATTTGGTGCTGCCATGATCGCCCCCGTAGGCAGGCCACTGCCCGGCGGCTGCCCCACGCTGCGCCGTGACGCCGGTCGATGAGAGCACGGCAGCGACAAAGACGAGAATCGGAAAGGCACGCGGCATACAAACCTCCCGGCTCGCGAATAATGATGCTCGGCCTCAGACTGGCCCGCAAAGACGTGAACCTGGCAGCGGATCTTCGTTGCTAATGATGGCCGCTCTGGCGCCCGCAGCCAAGCCCATTGTTCTACTAGCAAACACAGGTTTCGACACAGCGCGGCCACGGGCGCTCACCGCATTATGGTTTGGTTGCCGCCCTGACCGCGCTGTGTCCTGAAAACTGCATCCAGGCTGCTTTGTCGTACACTCCGGGCGTGCTTCCGCCGCGCCTGGTCATCGCGGCGTCAGGGTCGGGAGAGGGAAAGATGACAAATCACGCGGCAGGGCAGGTAAGTCGGCGGAGGTTTCTGGCGCACGTCGCCGGAACGGCCACGGCGCTGGCCGCGGGACGTCGTCTCGCCGACGCGGCCCCGCAACGCGGGCGGCCGCGCGTCGTCGACGTTCATCAGCATGTCCGCCTGAGGCCTGGCTCGCTGGGTGAGACGCTTGCGAGTCCCGAAATCGAGCTCAAATCGCGCCTGGCCACAATGGACAGCATCGGCATCGACCAGGCCGTCGTCATCCCGGGCCACGACTATCTGCGGCCCGCCGGGCTGGCCGACACGCGCGCCGTCAACAACGCCATTGCCGCCTACCGTGACGCCAATCGCATGCGGTTTCCCGCCGCGATGGGTATCGTCGAGCCGCTCTATGGCGACGCGAGCCTGGCCGAACTGGACCGCATCAAAAGCGAGCTGGGGCTGGCAGGCGTCAGTTTCGATGCCCGCTACCACGGGGTGAAGACCGACAGCCCGCTGATGCACCGTCTGATCGCCCGGATGGGAAAGCTGGGACTGGTGCCGTACCTGCACGCAGTCGCCGAGATCAGCGCCGAGGCGCTGTGGCGCGCGACCGCCCTGGCCCGGGATTTCGCGGGCACGCCCATGCTGCTGCTGGATCCCTTTTCCTCGTACGAGCAGCTCGAGCAGGTGTCTTTCCTGGCGGATCTCGCGCCCAATCTGCTGTTCGACACCGGCCAGGCCCTGAACTTCGACCGGATCCGGTCCTTCATCCGCCGCTTCGGCGCCGAGCGTGTGGTCTTCGGGTCCGATCTCTATTCCGTCCCGACAGGCATTCAGCCCCATCTTCTGCACGCGATCCGGGAAGCGGATCTCGGCGATGCGGAACGATCGCAGATCCTGTCCGGCAACATCATGAAGCTGCTGCGGATTTCCTGACGCGCAGCGTATACGAAAACGGAATACGAAAACAGCCGGCCGCATTGTAGCGCGGCGGCTCCTCGTCGCAGGATTGTCCCCGCTCCCGATGATCCAGTTTTTCGAATCCGCCGGAATTTTCGACAGTGTCGTGCCTTTCTCGCTGGACAGGTCGCCGGCCACCGGCGTAGAGTGCGCGCGATCAGCGTCGATTCAGTTACCTGGAAAAGGAGAACCGATCATGCGATGTCATGGGCATCGGAAACTGACGGCGGCGGCGCTCGGATTGATGTTCCTGATGCTGTCGCGGTCCGTGGCGGCGCAGAGCACGATTGCCGGCCAGGTGACAGACACCACGGGGGCCGTGCTGCCGGGGGTGAGCGTCGAGGCCTCGAGTCCGGCGCTGATCGAGAAGGTGCGGACGGTGGTCAGCAACGCGGACGGCCGCTACAGCATCGTCGACCTGCGGCCTGGCACCTACGCGGTGAGCTTCATGCTCGCCGGGTTCAGCACGGTCAGACGGGAAGGCATCGACGTGTCGGCGAACGTGACCGTGCCGGTCAACGCCGAGATGCGCGTCAGCGCCGTGGCGGAGACGATTACCGTGACGGGCGCCACGCCCGTCGTCGACATCCAACAGGCCGCTCAGCGGCAGGTCCTCTCGCGCGACACGCTGGATGCGCTGCCGACGGCGCGGTCCTATCTCTCCGCCGGGGCCGTCGTGTCGACCGTCAAGCTGTCGCGGCCGGAGGTCGGCGGCATCAACGTCGGTCAGGGCGCCTATCTCAGCGCGCGCGGCAAGAGCTCCGCTGACGATGCGGTCGAAATCGACGGGCTCGATGTGCGGAATACGAACGGCGTCAGCCAATCCGGCTACAACAACTTCGCGATGGTCCAGGACGTGACCTACCAGACGAGCTCGATCGGCGCCGATTCGGAAGCTGGCGGCATACGGATCAACATGATCCCTCGCGAAGGCGGCAACACCTACAGAGGCGATTTCTATGTAGCCGGCTCCGGCAGCAGCTTCCAGAGCAGCAACATCACGCCCGAGCTGAGGGCCAGAGGGCTGCCGACCCCCGACAGCCTCAAGTACCTCGTCGAGGCGACGCCGTCGTTCGGCGGCCCCATCTTTCGCGACCGTCTCTGGTTCTTCGCGTCGGGACGGTACTTCGAGAACAAGACCCATCCGGCCGGTGCGCATTATCGGGACGGCCAGCCGGCCGATATGACCAACTATCTCCACATGGCGTCGGCCCGGGTGACGTTCCAGCCGACGTCGCGCAACAAGATCACCGCCTATCTGGACAAATCGTTCAAGGGCCAGAAAGAATCGACCACCTTCACCCTGGGCGCTGCCAATCCGGCCGGCGTTGAATGGGAAACCGCGACGACCACGTACAAACCGGGCAACTACCAGATCGGGTACGTGAAGTGGAGCTCGCCGTTGACCAACCGGCTGCTGCTCGAGGCGGGCGGCGCGGCCAACGTGTTCAATCTCAACTACAACACGTACCTGCCGGGGATCCGGAAGGAGCGTGGGACGCCCGAATGGTACGCGAGCGCCATCCGGCGCGATCTCGTGCTGGCCACACTGCGGGGCGCCCCTGCCATCAGCGAGCAGTATGCGACTCAACCCCACTACAGCTTCTCTTCCTCCGCCTCGTACGTGACCGGATCGCATACGTTCAAGACCGGCGTGCAGGTGCGGCACATGACGATCCGGAATGAGTCGCACGGCGGGAACGCCGATCTGATCCAGAACTATCGCAACGGCGTGCCGGATTCGGTGGCGGTGGGCGCGCTGCCCTTCATCGCGGCGTTCCGTTCCGATGCGGTGGGCCTCTTCGCGATGGATTCCTGGACGCTCGGACGCCTGACGGTCAACCCTGGCCTCCGGTTCGATCGCTTCACTGGCGGCATCGAGGCGAGCGCGATGCAGGCGGGACGGTTCGTGCCGGCACGGCAGGTCCCGGACTCGTCGCCGGTGCCGCACTTCAACGACCTCTCGCCGCGTCTAAGCGCCGTGTACGATCTGTTCGGCAACGCGAAAACGGCGCTGAAGGTCAGCGCCAACAAGTACCTGCGGCAGTACGCGTCCAACTACTTCTATCCGTACAGTCCGATCACCCAGGACCAGGAAACCCGCCAGTGGTTCGACTGCGATCTGATTCCGGGGACCGCGACCTGTTCGGGGCTGTCGCTCGCGACCAACCGCGACGACATCGCGCAGGACAACGAAATCGGACCGGGCCTCAACCGCCGCTTCGGGCTCGCTGCGGATCGGCGTGCGGATCCCGATCTGAAGCGCGAATATTACTGGGATTATTCCGTCGGCGTGCAGCATGAACTGTTGCCGGGCATCTCGGTCACCGCCGGCTGGTACTACAACCGCAACTACAACGCCCAGCGTTCACGGAACATGCTCCGCAGCCTCTCGGACTACGTTCCGTTTACGACCACCAGTCCACTTGACGGCGCGCCGATCACGATTTTCAACCTCGACCGGTCGAAGCTGGGAATCGTCGATATCGTCGACGTCAATTCGGACATCAACCGGCGCATGTACAGCGGGTATGACCTGAGCATCCAGGCGCGCCGGGGCAACGGCGGCATGGTGCTGGTCGGCTGGGCCATGGAGAGGATCCGCGAGGTTTCGTGCGACACCGACAACCCGAACCCCACGACGGCAGGGTTACTCGATTCCTACCGGACGAACAACACGGGTTTGCGGTTCTGCGACCAGACCGGCGAGCTCCATCAGGACCT
>DASYQV010000213.1:0-29123 GCA_036005125.1 Vicinamibacterales bacterium | reverse complement strand
ACGTCCGAGGGAACGTGGATGAACGTCGACGTCAGCCCCGACGGCGCCGAGATTGTGTTCGATCTGTTGGGCGACATTTACGTGATGCCGATCGCCGGCACTGGAACCGGTCGCGCCACGCGGCTGACCAGCGGACCGGCGATTGACGTTCAGCCGCGCTACAGTCCCGATGGGTCGCGCATCGCATTCACGAGCGATCGAACCGGCGCGACGAACATCTGGACAATCGATCGAAAGGGGAAGGACGAGCGACAGATCTCGCGCGACGCGCGCTGGTTCATCAACAGCCCGGCGTGGTCGCCGGACGGCCAGTTCATCTTTGCCCGCCATCACTTCGTCAAGGAACGCTCTCTTGGCGCGGGCGAAATCTGGATGTATCACGCGAGCGGCGCGGAAGGTCTGCAGGTCACGGAGAAAACGAGCTGGCAGAAGGATCAGGGCGAACCGGCGGTCTCGCCCGACGGCCGGTATCTGTATTTCAGCAAAGACGTCACGCCCGGGCAGAACTTCGAATACGACAAGAACCCATACCAGACGATCTACGTCATCATCGAGCGCGATCTTCGTACCGGAAAGGAGCGGCGGCTCGTCAGCCGCCCCGGCGGGTCGATCGCACCGAGGCCGTCACCTGACGGCAAGCGGCTGGCGTTCGTGCGGCGCGTCGGTCTCAAGACCGTCCTGCACGTGCGGGATCTCGCCTCCGGCGAGGACACGCCTGTCTTCGATCGGCTCGACAGGGATCTGCAGGAGGCGTGGGCGGTGCATGGCGTCTACGCGCAGTATGCCTGGACGCCCGACGGCCGCTCGATCGTGATCTGGGGTGAGGGCAGGATCTGGCGTGTTGACGTCGCGGCGCGGCAGGGTACGCCGATCCCGTTCATCGCGCACGTCGAGCAGACGGTGAACGAGGCGCTGCGATTTCCGCAGCAGGTGTATCAACCCGAGTTTCCGGTGCGCATGCTGCGCGACGTGGTCACCTCGCCGGACGGATCGACGGTTGTGTACAGCGCGATCGGTCGTCTCTACGCGAAACGGCGGCCTGATGGAGAGCCGGCGCGTCTCACGGGCGACGATCGCATCGAGTTTTCACCCGCTTTTTCGCCGGACGGCGCCTGGATTGCCTACGCCACCTGGTCGGACGCCGAGAAGGGCCGCATTCGGATCATGCGCGCGAACGGTTCCGAGGCGCGGGACGTCGTGAGCACGCCCGGTCATTACACGCGGCCCTCGTTCTCTCCTGACGGCCGGTGGCTCGTCTTTCGAAGCACGCGTGCCGACCGCATCCGGGGTCTCACGTATGCAGAGCGCACCGGGTTGTTCATCGTCCCGGTCGCCGGCTCGTCGGACGAGCCGCGAAAGGTGCGCGACGATGCCAATGACCCGCGGTTCGATCGCACCGGCGACCGCATCTACTTCACCGAGACGCGCGACGAGAAGCTCGTCCTGGCAAGCGTCGACCGAAGCGGCGGCGACGAGATCGTCCATCTTCAGTCCGCTAACGCAACCCAGATTGTGCCGTCGCCCGACGGCAGGTGGGTCGCTTTCGCCGAGCGTTACAGAACCTACATCGGAGCATTCCCGCGCTCCGGCCGCGCCATCGACATCGGCCCGGACGTCCAGAAGTTCCCCGTGGCACGTGTGTCGAGCAACGAGGGCATGTACGTCCATTGGTCCGGCGACAGCCGGCGTCTGCACTGGACGCTCGGTCCGGAGTTGTTCACGCGCGACCTGACGCGGACGTTCACATTCGTCGAGCAGGACGCGGAGAAGGCCGCCGAGCCCGAGGCCAGGGGCGTCCCGATAGGTTTTACCGTCCGGAGCGACGTGCCGTCAGGGGCAATCGCGCTCGTCGGAGCGCGGGTGATCACGATCGGCCCGGGAAAGCCCGTCATCGACAACGCGACGGTCTTGGTCGAGGGGAATCACATCACGGCAGTCGGGCCGTCGGGAAGCGTGCGTATTCCAGCCGGCGCCGCCCGCATCGACGTCAAGGGCAAGACCATCATGCCGGGCATTGTCGACGTGCATGCGCACGTCGACAGCGAGAACGAGGGGATTCTCGCCGAGGCGAGCTGGTCGCTCATGGCCAACCTGGCGTACGGCGTGACCACGTCGCACGATCCGTCGGCCCCGACGGCCACGATCTTCACGAACGCCGAGATGATCCGTGCGGGACGGAAGCTCGGGCCGCGGCTCTTCTCGACCGGCACCATCCTCTATGGCGCCGAAACGCCACTCAAGGCGGTGGTGGAAACCTACGAGGATGCGCTGGCGCATCTGCGGCGGCTCCAGGCGGTTGGCGCGTTCACCGTGAAGAGCTACAACCAGCAGCGGCGAGACGCCCGGCAGATGATCATCAAAGCAGGTCGCGAGCTCGGGATGATGGTCGTCCCCGAAGGCGGATCGCTCTACTACATGAACGTCAGCATGATCCTCGACGGCCACACCGGAATCGAACATTCGCTCCCTGTCCCGAACCTGTACAACGACATCGTCACGCTGTTCGCGAAGAGCCGGACCGGCTACACGCCCACGTTGATCGTTGGCTACGGCGGTCTGATGGGCGAGCACTACTGGTACCAGCACAGCAACGTCTGGGAGAACGAGCGGCTGCTGCGCTTCACCCCGCGCGACGTCGTGGACGCGCGGTCACGCCGCCGCACGATGGCGGCCGAGGACGATTTCAATCACGTCCGAATCGGACGCGGCGCCAAGAAGGTTGCCGACGCGGGCGGCAGCGTCCAGCTCGGCGCGCACGGGCAGCTCCAGGGTCTCGGGGCGCACTGGGAGCTCTGGATGCTCGAGCAGGGCGGAATGACGCCACTCGAGGCGCTCAAGGCGGCGACGATCAACGGCGCGAGATATCTCGGCCTCGACAAGGAGCTCGGGTCGATCGAAGTGGGCAAGCTGGCCGACCTGATCGTGCTCGATCGCAACCCGCTCGAAAACATCAGGAACAGCGACTCGGTCCATCTCGTTATGGCGAATGGCCGCTTGTACGACGCGGCCACGCTCAACGAGCTGGGCAATCATCCGCGGATGCGCAGGCCGCTGTGGTTCGATCCGCGCCCGACGACGAGCCAGTAGCCACGAAGGCCACGAAGAAAAACAAAAAGCTTCGTGATCTTCGTGACGCATCACAACGAAGGACTGATCATGCACACGTTACGCACGCGTCGTGGCTTGTTATTCGCTCTCGCGCTCGTGGCAGCGGCCGTCGTGGCGCCGGTCGCACAGGAACGTGCGGGCAGCGCGGACGTGCCGCGGCTGGCGTTCGAGAAGTACACGCTGCCCAACGGCCTCGATGTCATCCTCAGCGAGGACAAGCGGCTGCCGAGGGTGGCCGTCAACCTCTGGTATCACGTCGGCCCGGCGAACGAGGAGCCCGGTCGCACCGGCTTCGCGCACCTCTTCGAGCACATGATGTTTCAAAGCTCGAAGCATGTGCCGGCCGATGGCCATATCCGGCTGCTCGAGGCCGCCGGCGCCACCGGTCTCAACGGCACCACCGACTTCGACCGCACGAATTACTTCGAGACCGTCCCTGCCGACCAGATCGAGCTCGCGTTGTGGCTCGAGTCCGATCGCATGGGCTATCTGCTCGACAAGGTCGACGTCGCCGCGCTCGCCAACCAGCAGGACGTCGTGCGGAACGAGCGCCGTCAGAGCTTCGAGAACCGGCCGTACGGGATCAGCGAGGAAGTGGTCATCCAGACGCTCTATCCGAAAGGCCATCCATACTACGGCAGCGTGATCGGGTCGCACGAAGACATCCAGGCCGCGAGGCTCGACGATGTGAAGCGGTTCTTCAAGCAGTACTACGCGCCGAACAACGCGAGCCTCGCGATCGTCGGTGACTTCGACCGCGCGGCCGTGAAGAAGCTCGTCGAGAAGTATTTCGGCCCGCTGAAGCGCGGGCCGTCTGTTCCGCCCATCAAGGCAGAGACGCCGAAGATCACGGCCGAGCGCCGAAAAGTGGTCAAGGAACGGGTCGAGTTGCCGCGTGTGTACATCGGCTGGCTGACATCGCCGATCTTCAAACCTGGTGATGCCGAGGCCGACATCGCGGCCACGATCCTGGGCGGCGGGCGATCGAGTCGCTTGTATAAGAAGCTGGTCTACGAGAAGCAGATTGCTCAAACCGTCGCAGCGAATCAGCAATCGCTCATTCTGGGCTCCAACTTCCAGATCGAGGCAACCGCGCGGCCGGGGCACACGGCGGAGGAACTGGAGAAAGCCATCGATGAGGAGCTTGCCGCGTTCCACACGCAGGCTCCCGATGCGCGCGAGGTGGAGCGCGCGCGCAACACGATTGAGACGAACCTGATTGGCGGTCTCGAACGGCTAGGCGGCTTCGGCGGGGTGGCCGACCGCCTCAATTCGTACAATCATTATCTCGGCACGCCCGATTACCTGCAGAAAGACATCCAGCGGTATCGATCGGTCACAGCGCAGAGCGTGCTCGCGTTCGCGCGTGAGCAGTTGCAGCCGAACGCGCGCGCGGTCGTCCACACAGTTCCCGGGCAGCCCGAGCCGACGCCACAGGTCCCGACGCCGCCCGCGCCGAAAGCTGCCACAGGTGAGGGGGCGGAGTCGATCAACGCCGACGAGCCGTGGCGGAACCAGGTGCCCAAGGCCGGTTCCGCCAGGCCGCTGACATTGCCGACGCCCCAGCAGGTCCAGCTCTCGAACGGGCTCACGGTGATGTTGAGCGAGCGCAAGGGTATGCCGATGGTGTCGGCCAACCTGGTGGTGCGGACCGGTAGCGATGCCAATCCTCTCGAGCGGCCCGGCCTCGCGAACCTGACGGCAGCCATGCTCCGCGAGGGGACGGCCACGCGAAACGCGCTGCAGATCGCGGACGAGATGGCACAGCTTGGCGCCACGCTCGGCACCAACAGCAGCATGGACTCCTCCACCGTGACCGGCCGCTCGCTGAAGAAGAACTTCGCGGGCATGCTCGAACTGCTGGCCGACGTCGCACAGCATCCGTCGTTCCCCGCGGAGGAAATCGCTCGTCAGCGTGCGAGCCGGCTCGCGCAGCTCGTGCAGCAGCGCGACAGTTCCGGCGCGCTCGCGGGCCGGATCATGGCGAGAGTGTTGTACGGCAGCCAGCATCCATACGGCTACAGCGATCTCGGGACCGAAGCGTCCGTCAAGGCGATCACCCGTGAGGACATGGTCGCGTTCTGGAAGCAGAACTTCGTGCCGAACAACGCCGCGCTCGTCGTTGCGGGCGACATCTCGCTGGCGGAGTTGCGGGCGATGGCCGAAAAGCACTTCGGCTCGTGGCAGCGCGGAACGCCGGCCAGTCCCGCCCTGGGCAGTCCGTCAACGGCGCCCGTGCGCGTCGTGATTGTGGACAAGCCGGGCGCGCCACAGACCTCGCTGCGCGTTGTCTCGGTCGGCGTGCCGCGCTCGTCGCCGGACGTCCCCGCGCTCGACGTGATGAACCACACGCTCGGGGGACTCTTTTCGAGCCGGATCAACATGAACCTGCGCGAGGAACACGGCTATACGTACGGCGCGTCCTCGCAGTTCGTGTATCGGAAGGGACCGGGGCCCTTCGTGATCGGCAGCGACGTGCGGACCGATGTCACCGCGCCGGCCGTCTCGGAGATCTTCAAGGAAGTGCGTGCCATGCTCGAGAAGCCGCTCACCGCAGAGGAGCTCACGATCTCGAAGGACTCGCTCACGCGGTCGCTGCCAGGACGATTCGAGACGAGCGGACAAGCTGCCGGGAGCCTGTCGGAGATCTTCATCTACAACCTCGGGCTCGATTACTTTACGAAGAACCCTTCGCGCATCAATGCCGTCACGGCCGACCAGGCGCTGGCGGCGGCGAAGAATCACGTGATCCCGGCCCGGCTGATCGTCATCGCTGTTGGTGACCGCGCGAAGATCGAGCCGGAGCTCAAGAAGCTCGATTTGGGAGCATTGGAGATTCGCGACCCCGAGGGACGTCCCTTATCGAATTAGACTGGAGCTCGCGTGAATCCTGAATCCCACAGGGAGTTCGGGGACAGCGGCGATCAGCTGCAGGCGCCGATCCCGCTGGAACCGGGAGCCTCCTTCGTGTATCGTCCATCCCTCATGCTGCTGAACGCGGCACAGCTGGCCGAGCGAAGCTACCCGATGACGGTGAGGGTGCGGCTCGCGATTCGCCACCACAACGTGGAGTTCGATTTTCCAGCGGAGTTCACGTATTCCCGGGGTCCGAGGTTGCGCACCACGTTGCGCAATGTGAGGCGTTTATGACACGCCGTATTGCCGCTACTCTCGCGTTCCTGGCCTTGCTCGTCTCGAGCGCGGCCGCGCAAACGCCGGTCTCTCCGTATTTCCCCGAGCGGACCGACTGGCAACGGCGCACGCCGCCGGAGACCGGGATCGACGCGTCGGCGCTGGACGCGGCAATCAAGTTTGCGATGGCTCACGAGAATCCCGCGCCGAAGGATCAACGGCTGGCCCAGGCGCAGTCGTTCGGGGCGAACGAGCCGTTCGATACCGTGATCGGACCGATGAGAGAACGTGCGGCCTTGAACGGGCTCGTGATCCGTCGTGGCTACGTCGTGGCGGAATGGGGCGACACCGGGCGCGTTGACATGACCCACAGCGTCACCAAGACGTTTCTGTCCACTGTTGTGGGCCTCGCGTGGCAGAAGGGTCTTATCCGGAATGTCGCCGACAAGGTCCGGGACTATATGCCGCCCGATGTCGACCTGTTCGATGCGCCGCACAACCAGCCGATCACCTGGGATCATCTGCTGCGGCAGACCAGCGACTGGCAGGGCACGTTGTGGGGCAAGCCCGACTGGGCCGATCGGCCGGAAGGGAAGCCGAACGAATGGGCCCACCGCAAGCTGTACGAGCCCGGCACACGCTATAAGTACAACGACGTCCGCGTGAACGTGCTGGCGCTCGCCGCGCTTCACGTCCTTCGTCGTCCCCTGCCGGACGTGCTCCGTGAGGAAGTGATGGAGCCGATTGGCGCGTCGAGCACCTGGCGCTGGCACGGGTACGAGAACTCCTGGATCGAGTTGGACGGCCGCAGGGTCCAGTCGATGACCGGAGGAGGTCACTGGGGCGGCGGCATGTTCATCAACGCATGGGACATGGCGCGCTTCGGGTATCTGTTCCTGCGGAATGGCAAGTGGAAGGACAAACAGATCGTTTCTGAACGCTGGATCCAGTTGGCGCGGACGCCCGGCACGGCAAACACGGAATACGGGTTCATGAACTGGTTCCTGAACACAGGCAGACAGTCATTACCGTCGGCGCCCGAGTCGAGCGTCACCTTTCGCGGAAACGGTCAGAACATCGTGTACCTCGACTGGCAGAATGACCTCGTGATGGTCGTCCGGTGGATCGAGAACGGCCCTGCCTTGAACGAGTTCATCGGCAAGGTGCTCGCGGCGGTCCGGCCGAAAGTGTCGTCGGCGGCGGGGAATTGACGGGACTGGTCGGCTGGACCGCGGGTCTAAAAATCCGCGGCTACGTCTGCATCGCGCAATCTGCGGCCGCCTGAGCCGGGCGCTGTGAGATTATGGGCCTCAATGGGCCGAACTACACGTTGACGGCGTCTAACCAGTCACGAGCTCCGCCCTTGATATCCCAGCGGAGCCCGCGACTGGTTGCCAGTGTCTTTTTGGCGCGCTTCGCGCGCCTAGGACCGCTATGCGGATCCGACACAACGGGTGCAAAATTCGCGTTCCAGGCCGCATGGCGGTCCAAACGATCTAATTTCGGATTTCATTTGTCGGATATGGGTATCTCCGGCTCGGCGGGCCGTGGAGGCTCGGCCTACAGTGGCACGGCACCGCCCGCTGTGACCTCGGTCATCGATTTGATTGGCAACACGCCGCTCGTGCGGCTGCGCCAGTTCGAGGTCGGCCTGCGTAATGTCGAGCTGTACGCCAAGGTCGAGGGGCAGAATCCGGGCGGCTCCGTCAAGGATCGACCCGCCGCCCGCATGATCCTCGAGGGCGAGCGGAGCGGCGCCTTGACTGCCGGAAAAATCATCCTGGACGCGACTTCGGGAAACACCGGTATCGCCTACGCGATGATCGGGGCATCCCGCGGGTATTCAGTGAAGCTCTGCGTTCCCGAGAACGTGACCCCCGAGCGCAAGCGGACGCTCCGTGCCTATGGGGCCGAGCTCGTGCTGACCAATCCGCTCGAGGGCTCGGACGGCGCAATCCGGATGGCGCGCCGGCTGTTCCAGGAGCATTCCGAGCTCTACTTCTATCCCGACCAGTACAACAACGATGCGAACTGGCGCGCTCACTACGATACGACGGCGCCCGAGATGATCGAGCAGACCGGAGGCCGGCTGACGCACTTCGTGGCCGGCCTCGGCACGAGCGGCACGTTCATGGGCGTGGGGCGGCGGCTTCGCGTCTTCAATCCGTCGATCCGCCTGATTTCGGTCCAGCCGGATTCACCACTGCACGGCCTCGAGGGCCTCAAGCACATGGAGTCGGCGATCGTTCCCGGCATCTACGACCCGAGGCTGGCCGACGAGGACGTTCGTGTCAGCACCGAGGAATCGTACGAGATCACGCGGCAGCTCGCCGTGCAGGAAGGGATGCTGGTCGGGGTCTCGAGCGGGGCCAACCTGGCTGCGGCGCTCCGCGTCGCGCGCGCCGCGTCCGACGCGGTGATCGTGCTCGTCTTCTGCGATGGCGGCGAGAAGTACCTCTCCCAGGAATTCTGGGAGCAGCCGGCGGAGGGATCGCTCATCGGAGGCGTGAACTGATGGCGCTCACGGTTCCGCCGGCCGTGGCGGAGGCCATCCGGCGGCACGGCGCGGAGACGTTCCCCAACGAATGCTGCGGCGCGCTCGTCGGCCGGAATGGGACGGTGCATGAAGCGTTCGCGCTGGCGAACACGACGGAGGAAGGACCACGCCGACGGTTCCTCGTACGTCCCGAGGATTATCGTGACGCGGAGCGGCGCGCCTCGGCACTCGGTGCCGAGTTGCTTGGCTTCTACCACTCGCATCCGGACCATCCTGCGCGACCGTCGCAGTACGACCTCGATCATGCCTGGCCGTTTTTTGCCTACGTGATCGTGTCGGTGCGCGCGGGCATTCCCGAAGAGATGACCTCGTGGCGGCTCCGTGAGGACCGTTCCGCATTCGATCAGGAAGAACTCGTCATGGCGAACAAGATTCTGATTCCCACGCCGCTCCGGCCATTCACGAACAAGCAAGAGGCGGTGGAGGTCAGCGGCGGCACTGTCGGTGAGCTGCTGGCCGAGCTCACGAGGAAGTACGACGGTCTTCGGAAACACCTGTACACGGACGAAGGAAAGCTGCGCAGCTTCGTGAACGTGTACGTGAACGACGAGGACATCCGGTATCTCCAGCGCGATCAGACACCTGTGAAGCCGGGCGACACGATCAGCATCATTCCGTCGGTCGCGGGAGGTGTGGAAGCCCCGGCGCAGCCGCCGGCGCTCCTCGGAGACGAGGTGAAGCGATACAGCCGCCACCTGATCATGCCGGAGGTCGGCATGAACGGGCAGCGCAAGCTCAAGGCGGCAAGCGTCCTGTGTATCGGCGCCGGCGGTCTCGGCTCCCCCGCAGCGATGTATCTGGCGGCCGCTGGCATCGGCCGACTCGGTATCGTCGATTTCGATGTCGTCGACTTCAGCAACCTGCAGCGGCAGTTGCTGCACGCGACGTCCGACGTCGGTCGCTCGAAGCTGCAGTCGGCCAAAGACCGCCTGCAGGCGCTCAACCCGAATGTGCACGTCGAGACGTACGAGACGGCGCTCTCGTCGCAGAACGCGTTGCAACTGTTCGAGGGCTACGATGTCATCCTCGACGGGACCGACAACTTCCCGACGCGCTACCTCGTGAACGATGCCTGCGTGCTCCTGCGCAAGCCGAACGCGTACGGCAGCATCTTCCGGTTCGAAGGACAGGCGTCCGTGTTCGGGTTGCCGGAAGGTCCCTGCTACCGCTGCCTGTATCCCGAGCCGCCGCCACCGGGTCTGGTGCCGAGCTGTGCCGAGGGTGGCGTGCTCGGTGTTCTGCCCGGCATCATCGGCACCATTCAGGCGACCGAGTCGATCAAACTCATTCTTGGAATCGGCGAGCCGCTGGTCGGCCGGTTCCTCATCTTCGACGCCCTGAGGATGCGCTTCCGTGAGTTGAAGCTGCGCAAGGACGCCGATTGCCCCGTGTGCGGCACCCACCCCACCATCAAGGCACTCATCGATTACGAGCAGTTCTGTGGGATTCGTCCTGCCCCGGCTGAGCCGGCGGCCGCGGGGGTATCCGTGAACCAATGGGAGACGACGCCGCTCGAGCTCAAGCGCCGGCTCGACGCGGGTGACGATGTCCTCGTGCTCGACGTGCGCGAACCCCAGGAATACCAGATCAACCGCATTGCCGGGTCGACCCTGATTCCGCTGGGCGAACTGCCCAGGCGGTATCAGGAGCTCGATCCCGACCAGGAAATCGTGACACAGTGCAAGATGGGCCAGCGGAGCGCCAAGGCCATGGATTTCCTGCGGTCGGTTGGGTTTACGAAGGTGAAGAACCTGAAGGGCGGGATTCTGGCCTGGATCGACCAGGTGGACCCGTCCCAGCCGAAATATTAGCCGCTGCATACGCAGGCCGGGTCTTGAGACCCGGCGGCACCGCATCCTCAGACCTGGCGCCGCCGCATCTAAAGATGCGGCCCACGTATCACTTAGCGATATCCGACCGATCTTGACGGCATTCCCCTCGGACCTTAAACTAGGACTTCCGAGGTCGTATTTAGCAGGGGTCAATGCTGAGGCTCTCCAAGAAGGCCGACTACGGGCTGATTGCGATGAAGCACCTCGCTCAGAAGCGCGACGGCGCCTCGAGCAGTGCACGCGAAATCGCGGCAAGCTACGACATACCCACGGAACTGCTGGCCAAGGTGCTCCAGCGGCTCGTGCGTACCGGCTTGTTGACCTCGCAGCAGGGGACGCGGGGCGGTTACACGTTGAGCCGTCCGTCGTCGTCGATCAGCGTGGCCGATGTCATTCAGGCGATTGATGGTCCGCTGACGGTCACGGCGTGTTCGTCCGAGAACATTGACTGCGAGCAGTACGGCAAGTGCAGCGTCCGCGACCCTCTCTGGAAGATTCGTGAACGGATCGTGGCGACGCTCGGCACGGTGAGCCTCGCGGAGATGGCAGCCGACGCCGATGCCGCGCCGGTCGCGGTGGCCCATCCGGCAATTCTGAGGACGTAACGCGATGAAACTTCCGATCTACATGGATTACCACGCGACCACGCCGGTCGACCCGCGGGTGCTCGAGACGATGATGCCGTACTTCACCGAGGACTTCGGGAACGCGGCGAGTCGCAACCATCCGTTCGGGTGGAAGGCCGAAGAGGCCGTGGAGCAGGCCCGGAAGCAGGTCGCGGACCTGATAGGCGCCAACGCCAAGGAGGTCATCTTCACGAGCGGCGCGACGGAATCGAACAACCTGGCAATCAAAGGCGCCGCGGAGATGTACCGCGAAAAGGGCAATCACATCATTACGTGCGTCACCGAGCACAAGGCGGTGATCGACACGTGCAAGCGCCTGGAGAAGGAAGGGTACCGCGTCACCTACCTCCCCGTGCTCAAGGACGGCCGCATCAGTCTCGACGATCTCCGCGCGGCGATTACGGACAAGACCATCCTCATCACGATCATGAGCGCCAACAACGAGATCGGTGTTCTCCAGCCGATCGAGGAAATCGGCGCGATCGCCAAGGAGAAGGGGATCCTGTTCCACACCGATGCGGTGCAGGCCGCGGGCAAGGTTCCGTTCGACATCAACAAGGTGAAGGCCGACCTCGTGTCGATGAGCGGCCACAAGATTTACGGGCCGAAGGGCGTGGGCGCGCTTTACGTCCGGCGGCGCAACCCGCGCGTGCTGCTCGCGGCCCAGATCGACGGCGGCGGCCACGAGCGCGGCATGCGCTCGGGGACGCTGAACGTGCCCGGCATCGTGGGGATAGGCAAGGCGGCTGAGATCTGCAAGGCGGAAATGACGACCGAGGCGAAGCGGTTGAGCGCGCTTCGCGACCGGCTCAATGAGGCGCTCCACAAGAATCTCGATGAGATTTACATCAATGGTTCGATGGAGCACCGGCTGCCGCACAACCTGAACATCAGCTTTGCGTACGTCGAGGGCGAGTCGCTGCTGATGGGCATCAATGACGTGGCGGTGTCGTCGGGTTCTGCGTGCACGTCGGCGAGCCTGGAGCCGTCGTACGTGCTCAAGGCGCTCGGGGCCGGCGATGACCTCGCCCATTCCTCCATCCGTTTCGGCCTCGGGCGGTGGACGACGGAAGAGGAAATCGACTACGTCGTCAACAAGCTGACCAGCGTGGTGCAGAGGTTGCGCGAGATGTCGCCCCTGTACGAGATGGTGAAGGAAGGGGTCGACCTTTCCAAGATGCAGTGGGTCACTCACTGAACAGGCTACGAGCTTCAGGCGTCGGAACTGACTTTCGCAGGCCGGGTCTTCAGACCCGGCGGAGATTTGCACAATGGCTTATTCGAACAAGGTGATCGATCACTACGAGCACCCGCGGAACGTGGGCTCTCTGCCGAAGGACGACGTCAATGTCGGCACCGGTCTGGTTGGCGCGCCCGAATGCGGCGACGTCATGAAGCTGCAGGTCAAGGTGAACCCGGCGACGGGGATCATCGACGATGCCAAGTTCAAGACGTTCGGGTGCGGGTCGGCCATTGCCAGCTCGAGCCTGGCAACCGAGTGGCTCAAGGGCAAGACGATCGACCAGGCGCTCGCGATCAAGAACACGCAGATCGTCGAGGAGCTGGCGCTGCCGCCGGTGAAGATCCACTGTTCGGTGCTCGCTGAGGACGCCATCAAGGCGGCGATTGGCGACTACAAGAAGAAGCAGCACGAGGCAAAGGCCGCGCGGACCGCCGCGCAGCCGGAGGTCACGGCCTGACGTCCGCATCCGGACGTACGTAGGCCGGGTCTTTAAACCCGGCGAGCGCCGCATCTGAAGATGCGGCCTACGAACGTAGATGCGTGTGAAGAACCATGATTGAAATTTCCGAAACCGCGGCGAGGAAGATCCGCTCGTTGATGGCCAAGCAGGGCGTCACCGAAGGGGGTCTGCGCGTCGGCGTCAAGGGCGGTGGGTGCTCGGGGCTCAGCTACACGTTCTCCTGGGAAAAGGAGCCGCGGTTCGGAGACGAGGTCTTCGACGGGCCCGGGGGCGCGAAGATCTTCGTCGACCGGAAGAGCTACCTGTTCCTGAAGGGCACAACGCTCGACTACGACTCCGCGCTCCTCACCAAGGGCTTCGTGTTCAACAATCCGAACGCGAAACAGACCTGCGGCTGCGGCAGCTCCTTCGGCGCGTAACGTGGCGGGCCGCGCCGCGTCACCATGACTCCCGACCAGATTCCGCTTCGCTCGTCGTCGGCGCTCGAGTGCCGCAATTGCGGGGAGGTCGCCCCGCTGGACGTGCACTTCTGCCCGCAGTGCAGCCGCATCCTCGCGCTCGGCCGGCACGGCGACTACTTCGCGTTTTTCGGCCTGCCGAGGCGGCTGAAGGTCAACACGGCGGATCTCGAGCGCCGGTTCCGCGACTTGAGCCGCCAGTTCCATCCCGACTACTTCTACAACGCGCCGCCGGCCGAGCGGCTGGCAAGCCTCGAGCGATCCTCGTATTTGAACGATGCGTATCGCGTGCTGCGCAATCCTGTCGCGCGCGTCGAGTACCTGCTCGGCCTCGAGGGGCTGGCGCCGACGAGATCCGATGAGGGCCGGAGCGCGAAGGTGCCGCCATCGCTGCTCGAAGAGGTCTTTGCCCTCAACGAGGAGCTCGACGAGATCCGCGAGCTGCGTGAAAGCGGCGTTGATCCGTCGGCGCTGCGCGAGCGTCTGGCCGCGGCACGCAAGCCGATCGAGCGTCGGCGCGACGAGCACGAACGGCAGCTTCAGGACCTGAGCACCGAATGGGATGAGCGCCAGCAGCGTGTCACGCTCGAGGCGCTCCGCGAGCGGATGCTCGAGCGGAACTACATCAACAATCTTCTCGCGACGATCGATCGCGAGGCGGCGGCGATGGGGAATTCTTGATTCTTGATTCTTGATTCTTGATTCCGAATCAGGGTTTTTCGATGCGAATGACAGACCAATCATGAATCACGAATCACGAATCATGAATGATTAGTGGCATGGCGAACGTTGTAGGGATCGACCTCGGCACAACCAACAGCCTCGTCGCCTACGTGAAGGACGGCGTTCCCGTCGTCATCCGCGGCGAAGGCGGCGACCCGCTGGTGCCGTCGGTGGTCTCGCTCGGCGATGACGCGACGATTTATGTCGGTCGAGAGGCGCAGCGGCGCCTGCTGACCGCGCCGGGCCGCACCGTGTACTCGGTGAAGCGCTTCATGGGCCGCGGCGTCGAGGACGTGCGGCACGAGGCGGCGATCCTGCCGTTCCGCGTCAGCGGCGAGGCCGGCGGCGTGGTACGCATCGGGATCGGCGAGCGCGAGTTCACGCCGCCCGAAATCTCCGCGTTCGTGCTCCGCGAGCTGAAGCACCGGGCCGAGGAGCACTTCCGCGCCGCCGGCGAGTTCGATTTCGAGGTCGACCGCGCCGTTATCACGGTGCCCGCGTACTTCAACGACGCACAGAGGACGGCCACTCGGGATGCGGGACGTCTGGCGGGCCTCGAGGTGCTGCGGATCATCAACGAGCCGACCGCCGCGTCGCTGGCCTACGGCCTCGACCGGCGCAACCGCGGGACGATTGCGGTGTACGACCTCGGCGGCGGCACGTTCGACATCTCCATCCTGCGCGTCGAGGACGGCGTCTTCCAGGTGCTCGCCACCAACGGCGACACCTATCTTGGCGGCGACGACATCGACGCGTTGATCGTCAGCAGCGTCCTGCGGGATGTGGGCTCGGATCTGCCTCCCGCAACAGTGCAGTGGATCCGAAAGGCCGCAATCCAGGCCAAGTGGGACCTCTCGGATCACCTCGACGCCGAGATCCATGTCGAGCCGGCTCCAGGCCTGCCGGGCGGGTACCGCAGACGGATCACCCGCGCCGAGTTCGAGTCGATGATCCGGCCGCTCGTCGATCGGACGCTGGAGCCGTGCCGGCAGGCGCTTGCCGATGCGGGGCTCGCGCCGAAAGACATTGACGAGGCGGTGCTCGTCGGCGGCTCGACGCGTATCCCGCTGGTTCGCCGCGCGGTTCAGGATCTGTTCGCGCGCCCGCCGCACACAGAGCTCAATCCCGACGAGGTGGTGGCGCTTGGCGCCGCGATCCAGGCGGACATTCTGATAAGCGGCCGGCGCGAAATGCTGCTGCTCGACGTGACGCCGCTGTCGCTTGGCATCGAGACGATGGGCGGAGTGGTGTCGAAGATCGTTCTCCGCAACTCGACGATCCCGGCGAGCGGCCGCGAGATGTTCACGACCGGCGTCGACAATCAGACCGCCGTCGACATCCACGTCCTGCAGGGAGAGCGCGAGCTCGCCTCCGACTGCCGGTCGCTCGCGCGGTTCCGTCTGCGCGGGATCCCGCCGATGCCGGCCGGTCTGCCGCGAATCGAGGTCCGGTTCCAGATCGATGCCAACGGGATTCTCAGCGTCGGCGCGCGCGAGCTGCGTACGGAAGTCGAGCAGACGATCGAGGTGAAGCCGTCGTACGGCCTGACCGAACAGGAAGTCGAGCGGATGCTCATCGAGTCGTTCGAGCACGCCGAGGCCGACTTCGAGATGCGCCTGCTGATCGAGGCGCGCAACGAGGCGGAGTCGGTCGTCCAGGCGACGGAGAAATCGCTCAGGCGTCCCGATTTCGCGGAACTGGCCGCCGAAGAGCTTCAGGCCGGCGAACGCGAGCGGATCGACCATGCGGTGGCCGAGTTGAAAGAGACGATCGCCGGCGACGACCGTGAGCTGATCCACCAGAAGACGCACGCGCTCAATCAGGCGACGCAGCACCTGGCCGAGGTCGTCATGAACAGGACGGTGCGCGCGGCGCTCTCGGGGAAGAATGTCGATGACGTCGGGTAATTACGTACGTAGGCCGCATCTTTAGATGCGGCCCAGCGGTCCAGCGCCGGGTCTGAAGACCCCGCCTGCGAATCATCACGAATGCCTAAAGTCACCTTCATCATCGACGGCAAGGAGCAGACCGTCGAGTTCGCGCACGGTGAGCTCGAATACAGCCATCACGGTCTGCCCGAGTCGTTTCTGGACGTGGCGATGAACCTCGGGATCCCGCTCGAGCACGCCTGTGGCGGAAGCTGCGCGTGCACGACCTGCCACGTCATCATCCGCAAGGGCATGCAGAACCTGAGCGAGATGGAAGACAACGAGGCGGATCGTCTTGATACCGCCTGGGACCTCACCACGACGTCGCGCCTCGGCTGCCAGGCCGTGATCAAAGGGGATGTTGTGGCGGAATTGCCGATGTATACGCGGAACTACGTCCAGGAAGGCGGCGCCATCCAGCTTGGGAAGTCGGACCGCCTCGCCCGCGACAAGGAGGCTCAGGAGGTGCGTTCGTGATGAAGTGGATCGACTCGGAGGACATCGGGATTGCGCTCTTCGAAAAATTCCCCGAAATCGATCCGCTGACTGTACGATTTACAGACCTGAGGGAAAAGGTGCTGGAGCTCGACGGTTTCGACGACGACCCGAAAACGTCGAACGAACCGAAGCTCGAGGCCATCCAAATGGCCTGGTACGAAGAATGGAAAGAAAACCAGAAGTGATCTGAGAGCGTCAAGGGCATGCGGATGAGGCAGAGACGAATGGCTCTGGCGATTGCGCTTCTCATGCTTGGCATGTGCCTGCCGGCCTCTGCGCAGTCGGTCCGGACGGAGCCTTCGAAGCGTGCGGAGATCGGAACGACCGGTATCGACGTCGACCGCCTCCCCCTGGACCTCCGCCGCATCCAGCGCGAGCTGAGGCACGCGCCCGATTTGGAGGTCCGCGAGGGCCTCAAACTCCGCTACTTCCTGCAGATCTACGGAACGGCTCCGCAGCTCAAGCTGTTCACGGACGCCGACAATCTCGTCCATGGCCCGGTCCCGTATGGCGCGCCGACACACCAGGAAATGCTGAATGTCATGACACCCCAGGAGTTCAGGGCTCCGGTGATGGACTTCAGCAGTCTTCTGCGGTGGGCGTCGGAAAGACTCTCGAAAAAATCCGAGTCGCGGTAGCGGCGACCCTGCATATCCTTCCCGTTATGCGGCCACAGAGGTGAAGTTGTACTTCTTGTGGGGCCGCATAACGGGCCGGGCGCGCGGAGCGCGCCCAAGAAGACACTGTGCCTCACCAGTCAGCGCTCTGCCGCGATATCAAGGGCAGAGCGCGGGCTGGTGAGGTGCGGCGCGGCTGCAGTACACTCGCGGCATGTCGTTGGGCGATCGCGTCGCGCGCTTCGGCCGCCATCGCATGCGGGCCTATTACCTTCCATTTGCGGCCGGTCTCGTGCTGTGCGTGAGCGCGTTCCTGCCGCGAGTCGTCCACGGCGACATCGGCCTGGGAGGTGTTCCCTCGATGTCGGCGCTGTGGGTTCTCGCGCTCGGCGCGGCGGCGATGGTCCTTGCGACGCTGAGCGTCATTACGCGCAAGAACTCCCGGCATCCGTTGCTCCTGGTCGGACTGATCGCGCTCGGGATTGAGTTCCTGGGCTGGCAGTGGATGACACACTCCGTAACCGAACGGGCGTGGGCGAGTGCCCAGGCGACCGCGATTGTCGAAGGCCGTGAGGCGGTGCTGCCGGCGGCCACGTCGGCTGGCGTCGGGCTCTATCTCGGTCTCACGGCGGCCGTGGTCCTCGTGTTGTTCGGCCTGACAATCGTGGTCAAGAGAGTCGCAAACCCGTACGCCGCGCCCGAAGACGAAGCGTAATCCATTCATGATTCTTGATTCATGATTGACTCGACAGTTGAATCACGATCAAATCAAGAATCAAGAATCAAGAATCAAGAATGAGAATTGCCCTCGCCCACAGCCCCGATTCCGACGACGCGTTCATGTTCTACGGTCTGGCGAGCGGCAAGGTGCCGACCGACGGCATTGAGCTCGATCACGTGCTGGCGGATATCGAGACCTTGAATCGGGCCGCGTTCAGCGGCACGTACGAAGTGACGGCCGTTTCGTTCCACGCCTACGCGCATCTCACCGACAAGTACCTGCTGCTGCCGCACGGCTCCAGCATGGGCGACAAGTACGGACCGATTGTCGTCGCCCGCAACGACGGCCCCTCCACGACCCGCGGCGTGAAGGTTGCCGTACCGGGCACGTTGACGACGGCATTCCTGGCCCTGAGGATCTACGATCCGTCGGTCGCGTACGTGGTGATGCCGTTCGACGAGATTCAGGAGGCGGTGCGGCGTGGGGACGTGGCGGCCGGCCTCCTGATCCATGAAGGCCAGCTCACGTATCAGGACGAGGGCCTGAAAAAGATCGTGGATCTCGGTGAATGGTGGGCGGAGCGGACGGGCGGGCTGCCGCTGCCGCTGGGCGGCAACGTGATTCGAAAGGATCTCGGCCCGGCAATGATCGCGCACGTCTCGCGGCTGCTCCATGCCAGCATCGCCTACGGCTTGGAGCATCGCGCCGAAGCGCTCGAGTACGCCATGCGGTTCGGCCGCGGTCTCGACCGCGCGAGGGCAGACCGCTTCGTCGGCATGTACGTGAACGACCTGACCCTCGAGTACGGCGATCGCGGACGCGCGGCCGTCCAGCGGCTGCTGGACGAGGGCTGGGAGAAGGGGCTGATCCCGAAGAAGATCGACGTCGAGTTCAGTGCGTAGTCCTACCGCTCGCTTGAGTCCACCATCGGAACTCACAGGGAGATCTGGGAGATCAGGGAGAAAATCTACCTCCCGGATCTCCCTGAACTCCCTGTGGCTCCCCGCGATGCTCCTCGTGACGGCGCTCAGCTTCGCGCCGTTCCTCGGCGGCGGAATGCTGACCGACGACTTCGTTCATCTGTCAGAGGCCCGGAAGACTGGCGGGCTCGCGCGCTCCTTCACCACACCCGATCCGTTCGGCTTCTACCGGCCGCTGCCGCAGCTTTCGTTTGCCCTCGAATCCAGCACATTCGGACATGCGCCGGTTCTGAGCCGGACGACGAACCTGGTCCTGCACCTCGCGGTGCTTTGCGCGGCGTTCCTCCTGGCGCGCCTCCTGCTCGGCACCGACCTCGCGGCATTTCTCGCAACGCTCGCGTTCGCGCTCACGCCCAAGGCGCATCCGATTGCGGTCCTGTGGATTTCGGCCCGGTCTGAGCTCCTCATGGCGTTGTTTTCCATGTTAGCGGTCAGCGCGTGGATTGCCTGGGACCGAGGCGGAAGGCCGTGGCTCCTCGGCGCGGCCGCCATCTGCTACCTGCTCGCATTCCTGAGCAAGGAGACAGCGGTGTTGCTACCGATGCTGCTGCTCATCACCCCGACGGGTCACCCTCTGTTCGCTGCCCGCCGCCTCGTGGCCGCCGGCGCCATCGCCGCAATCGGCGTCGCCGTGTTCGCGTGGCGCACCTGGGTTGGCGCGCTCGTGCCGATATCGCTCGATCCTCATTACAACCTCGCGACGCCGATGTTCCGTTGGTCGCGAAATGCGCGGAACTATCTGTGGCGTGCGCTCCCCTCGCCGGCAGCGCTTCTTGCGGTGGCGGGTCTGACGATGTGGAAGTGCGCTGGCGGGGTCCTTCGACGCGGCGTTGCGGGACAGCGCTCATCGGAGCCGGCAGAACCGCGTCCGCTCGCGCTCGCCCTGTATGCGGCCGCCTGGTTTGTCGTCTTCATCGCACCGGTGCTTCCCATCGTCGCTCGCAGCGAGCTTTATTTGTATTTGCCCGGCTTTGGCTTCTGCTTGTTTGCCGGCTGTCTCGTACAGCGAACGATTGACAATGCTGTGCGCTTCAGGCCCGCGGTCGTTGCCGTGGCGGTTTACGTGGCAGCGCTCGGCGGTTACCAGATCTCGCGCAGCGCAGCCTTGCACCAGGATCTGTCTTTCTCGGCCACGTTCGTCTCCGCTCTTGCCGACAGCAAGTGGATAGCGACCAACCCCGGCCCATGGCTGCTCGTGCCTGACGATGCCGTTACCGAACGCTTTCTGCGCGATGCCATTGGCGGGTACCTCGATGTCGTCCTGAAGCGGTCGTTGGGGCTCCCGATCATCGGGGGCGCCATCGCCTATCCGGGCGAGCCGAGGCCGGCGCACTCGGGCCTGATCGCCTGTGTCTATCGAGACGGTCAGGTGAGGCTCCGACACGCCGGAGCCGAGTGAGCCATGCGGGAGAGGATGTCGTGAAGCTGCCGCACGCCGTCGGTCAGCGACGCGGGACCGGGTTGAAGAATGTAGACAGACTTGATTTCGTAGACGTCGCGGTTGCGAACGGCGGTTACCTCACTCCAGCCGGGTCTCGCCGCAATCCTGTCCTTGTTCACTGCTTTTCCACACCAGGATGCGATGATCACCTGGGGGTCGCGACGGACGACCTCCTCTGGTGAGACCACACGGTCGGGACCGAGCTTCGCATGACGAAGCTCGGGAAAGATCGGATCGCCGCCGGCGATCTCGACGAGCTCTTCAACCCACTGGATGCCCGAGATCAGCGGGTCGTCCCACTCTTCGAAGAAGACGCGCGGCCGCGCGGGAAATGTGCTCGCGTGTACTGCGAGCGCCTCGAGATCCGACTCGAGCCGGGCCGCAAGCGCTTCGGCTTTCCTGCTGCAGCCGACGAGCCCGCCGACCATGCGGATCATCTGCAGGATCTCGGCAACGCTGCGCTGATTGAAGGTCACCACTGGATAACCGCGGCGGATCAGCTCGCGCGCCACGTCGGCTTGGAGATCGGAGAACGCGAGGATCAAATCAGGTCGGAGCGCCTCGATCTTGTCGAACTTGGCGCTGATGAACGCCGACACGCGCGGCTTCTGTCGTGCTTCCGGCGGACGCACCGTGTACCCGGACACCCCCACCACGCGGTCCCCTTCGCCGAGCAGGTAGAGCGTCTCGGTGGTCTCTTCCGTCAGGCAGACGATGCGCCGCGGGTAACTCATACCAGTTCAATGATCGCGACGATATCGCGAAATACAAACGGCTCTCGGGTGACGGTCTCTCCCACTTCGACCGGTATCGGATCGCGAAACATCGGTCCTGCATGAACGAACGTGTGGAACTCGCCGTTCTCGCCGCACGGGTCGATGCCCGGCGGCAGCTCGGCAAGGAGCGCGCGATCGAATTCGCGGCCGGCGAACGATGCGTCGAGCGCGCGCGTGTCGACCACGGAGAGGCGCGCCCGGAGGCCGGCGCCGACCATTTCCTCGGCAAGCGCGTGCGTCGGACGTCCCCAGACCGGAAAGAGCGGCGTCAATCCTGTTCCGGCAAGCCGTTCTTCGCGGTAGCGCCGGACGTCTTCGAGGAACAGGTCGCCGAAGGCGACGTGCGTGAAGCCGTCGTCGACGGCGCGCTCGCACGCGCCGCGCATGCGCGCTTCGTACACCTCATTCGGGCACGGATGTGGCAGCGGCACCGTCCACAGTGGCAACCCTGTCGCCCGCGCCTGCATCTCCAACAGCTCGCGGCGCACCCCGTGCATGGCCACGCGATCGACGGCCTCGTTGACGGTCGTCAAGAGCGCGCGGACCTGACCCGGATGTGACTGGTTCAGCACGTGCAGCGCCCAGGCGCTGTCCTTGCCGCTGCTCCACGAGAGAAGAATCTTCATCTCGAGCTCGTAAACGCGTCCGGATGAATGGCTCGGGCGTACTCTTCGGCCGCCTGCACGATACGAGGTCCGGGGACGACGAGGTAATCGCCCACGAGCAGCTGCACACGGTTGCTCTTCACCGCCGGAATCGACGCGAGGGGCCGCCACACCTCGCGCTCTTTCTGCAGTTGCGCGTCGTCCAACGCGCCGGTGTAGTGCAGGTCGACGATCACGTCCGGCGCCTTCGCAAGCAACATTTCGGTTGATGCGTGCACGGCCTGCCGCCCGACGTCTGCGAAGACGTTCGCGCCCCCGGCGAGCTGGATCAGATCGTTCAGAAATCCAACCCCGCCGCTCGCCTCGACCTGGCGGAGCGACATGGGTTCGCGCGAAATGACGAGCAGCGTGCGCGGGCGCCCTCGACCTGCGACGCGCCGTCGCACCTGGTCAAGTCTGCGTTCGATCTCGTCGCTGCGGCGTGCGGCTTCCGCAAGGTGGCCCGTAAGCTCTCCCACTTGACGGAATGTCGTCGCCAGTTCCGCAAGTCCGCCATGCCGGTATCGGAAGGTTGGGATATCGGCGCGGCTCAGGTGATTGAGCAGCTCGGCCTGCGATCCGTAGACGAGCACGAGGTCCGGTTTCATCGACAGGATCCGTTCCGTGTCCGGATCGAGCAGCGCGCCGACGCGCGGGAGTGTCTTCACCTCCGGCGGATCGTTGTCATAGCTGCTCACCGCGATGACCTGCGGTCCGGCCCCGATGGCAAAGACGATTTCCGTGAGCGCCGGCACGAGGGAGATGATACGGCGCGCCGGCGCCGGACCGGTCGTCTGGTCCGGGGACGCTCTGCCGCACGCCAGTGCCGTGCCGACCAGCAGAGCAACGATCAACCTCTTCGCACGAGCAGCCATAAGAAAAACGGTCCCCCGATCAGAGCGGTGACGATCCCGACCGGCACCTCGAGGGGTGCCATGACTGTCCGCGCCACAACGTCGCAGACAACGAGAAATGACGCGCCAAAGAGAGCCGACGCGGGCAGCACGACGCGGTGGTCCACGCCGACGAGCAGCCGTACGAGATGCGGCACGACAATGCCGATGAACCCGATCGGTCCGGCCAGCGAGACGGCGGCGCTCGTAGCGAGCGAGGCGCTCAGGAACGCCAGCCGCTGCGCGCGCAGCACGTCGACTCCCCGCGTCGCGGCCACGTCTCCACCAACGCTCAGAAGGTTCAGCGAAGACGGCAGCAGCGCGAACATTCCAAACGAGACGATGGCGAGCGGCAGCGTGGCGACGATGGGCCCGAAGGCGCCGATGTCCAGGTCGCCCATCAGCCATCGTACTGCACGATACGCTTCGGTGAAGTCAGCCATGTATTGGACGAAGAGGATCAGCGCGGAGAAGAACGAGTTGAGCGTGACGCCAGCCAGGAGCAGGACTGACGTGGACAGCGCGCGTCCCGGCGCACTGGCGAGCGTATAGACGATGGCCACGGCAATGAGCGCACCGGCAAAGCTCGCGAGCGGCACCGGCGAGAAAGGCCCCAACGTCACCGCGGATCCGAACGTGATGGCGAGGATGGCCCCGAGTGCGGCCCCCGCCGACACGCCGAGCGTGAACGGCGTGGCGAGCGGATTCCGGAGCAGCGCCTGAAGGACGACCCCGGCGCTCGCAAGGGTGGCGCCGACAAGAGCCGCGGCGAAGACGCGCGGCAAGCGCGCGATGAAGAAGATCTGCGCGTCGACGTTGTCGGCGAAGGGAACCGTCCGATCGAACACGCGAACGAGGCTGAGCGGTGTGCTGCCCACGAGCGGTGCCAGCACGCAGGTGGCCACGAGGAGCGCTCCGAAGCCGGTGACCGTGAGCGCCAGTCTCGCGCGAATAGACTGACGCGCCGGGCGTGCGGCAGCGACCGCGGCGTTCTGCGCGGCCGTCGTCCCCGCATTCATCGGACGCCTCCCTCCGCACGCCGCACGGGAATCACCGTAAGATGACCCGCACCCGGATGAAAGGCGACGTCGGCCTCGACACCGTAGAGCCGCCGGACCATGGTCGTCGTGAGCACGTCGCCGGTCCGGCCGCGAGCCAGTATGCGTCCCTCGCGCAGCAGCACCAGGTCGCTGCACAGCGAGGCGGCAAGGTTGAGGTCATGGGTGGCGAGCACGAGCGTCACGCCACGCTCACGATTGAGGTTTCCCAGCAGTGTTGCGATCTCGAGCTGGTATCCGAGGTCGAGTGAGGCGGTGGGCTCGTCGAGCAGCAGCAGCTCCGGCGACTGCGTCAGAGCGCTCGCGATGATCACGCGCTGCTTCTCGCCTCCGCTGAGCGTCATGTAAACGCGATCCGCCAGGTGTGCCGTCCCCGTCGCCGCAAGCGCCTCGCGCGCGATCGCCAGGTCCGCTGGACCTTCGAGCGCGAACGGCCCGAGATGCGGATGGCGGCCCATCAACACCATCTCCATCACCGTGTAATCGAACGCCGGATGCGTCTCCTGCGGCACGACGGCAATGCGGCGCGCGAGCCGGCGGCGCGTGATGTGCCCGATCGGTTCGCCCTCGAGCAGCACATCGCCGGCGCGAGGCTTCAGGACACCCGACATCAGCTTCAGCAGCGTCGTCTTGCCGCAGCCGTTCGGGCCCAGCACACCGGTGAACGAGCCGCGCGGAATGTCGATCGAGACGTCCTGCAGCTCGAAGTCGGCGTAGCCGAACGAGACCCGGTCAGCCGAGAGCATACGGCTCTTTCTCGTTTCCCAGCAGGTTCGTCACACTGACGTCGAGCGCCCAACAGCCGTTCCGGAACACATGGCCGTGCGCCACGATCGGCAGCGGCGAGGAAAACAAGGGGCTGTTGGTGACGAGCGTGTGGTACTCGCCGTGCTCGCCGCACGGATCGACGCCACGCCGCTGGAGCTCGGGAAGGATATCGGTCGTAAGCCGTCGGCCCAGCCACGATTCGTCGAGCGAATCCGCCCTGACGGTGACGAAGCACCCTTCGCCGCCGGCTTCGAGGAACTCGTGGAACAGACGGCCGGTCGGCTCGCCCCAGATTGGCAGCACCTGCGTCATGCGTTCGATGGCACACACGCGCTCGTCCCATGCCCGATGCGGCGCGAACATGATGTCCCCGAAGATCACGTGCGTGACGCCGTATGCGCTCAGACGGCCGAGGACACGGCAGAACTCGGTCGTGTAACTGTCCCACGTACAGTTGCCGGTCAGCCAGGCGAGACCGAGACGCTCGGCCTGTGCCGCAATCACGTCGGGTCTGAGGCCGTGCGATCGACTGCGCGTCCCGTCGTCGTTCAGCATCGTGACAGGACCTGGGTCACAGCGCGGCATTTTTGGTTACGGCTATGCCGCGCTGTGACCATTGCCACGACGTCGAAATCGCATCTGCCGCGCTGCAGGGCGGTGCAGCCGTCCTTGCCGCCGCTCCACGAGATGGCCGCGCGAGGTCTGTCCATGTGTCAGAAACCGACGCGCGCACCACCTCGCGCGGTCCGACCCCACGCGGGGTAGCCGACCGGGTCCATGTACTGCGTGTTCGCGATATTTTCCACCCGCGCAAACCACGTGAGGTACCGGGACATGCGCCAGTCCCCGCCCACATCCCACACCGCATGACCCTCGTTGGAGAGGATGGCCGGCACGAGCGCGGAGAAGTCGCTGTCGACACGCTCGCCGACGAACGCTCCATAGGCCTGGACGCTCACCCGCGGACCGGTCCATGTCGCATTGAAGAAGCCCGAGTGACGCGGTCGGCGGAACAGCGACCGGCCCTCGGCGAAGACCGGATTGGCCGGCGCGGTGCTGCGCGTCACCTCGGAGGAGAGGAACGTGTAGCCACCGCGCAGGCGAAGATGCACACCAGGCGCGACCTCGCCTGTGAGCTCCGTTCCCTGGGCGTGCGTCAGGCCCACGTTGAAATACTGGGCACGGAACGGGTTGAAACCCAGCGTCCGCGTGGACACGATGTTTTCGAACCGGCCGTAAAACCAGATCAGCTCGACGCGCGCGCGCTGGCGCAGGAACCGCTGTTCGACGCCCGCGTCGAACGTCCGCGCGCGTTCCGGCTCGAGCTCGCTGTTTCCGAGATAGCCGGGGTTCGGGCTGAACGATTGGAGCAGCGTCGGTTCCTTTACTCCGGAGCCGGCGTTCGCTTTGATCGTCGTCTCGCCGAGGCTGCTCGCGGAGCGTCGGACCGGAAAGAGCAGCGAGACCCGCGGCGCGACCGCGGTGCCGAAGCTGTCGTTGCGCTCGATCCGGACGCCGGTCGTGAGCGACGCTCGGGCGCCCAATGCCTGGTGCTGTACGGTTCCACCGATGTTGTCGCGCGACGCTCGCACAGCCGTGCCCGCAAGGCGATCGCCGAGCACGCCGCGCTCGCCATCCCAGTCCAGCGCAAACGTCAGCAGGTGGTCGCCGTGACGTGTTGTGCCGGCATGCCAGTCCGACTGATAGCTCGCGCGATGTCGCCGCAGATCGTTCCGGCTGTCATAGGGAAAATCGAAGAACTCGAAAGGCGCCTCGCGATTGCCGAAACGCGGCACGTACGGCGGATCGATCATGAGATTCGTCGATTCCTGGTGGGACACCGTGAGCGCATACGTGACGCGCTGCTGCAATGCCGCTGACGCGTGGTGGTTGAGCGTGACGCCGCCAACGCCGTCACGCTTCACGAAGAAGGCATCCATGTCCGGGGGGCCGAACGCGGTCGCACCCGGCACGCCGGTTCGCCCGAGCTCGCCGCGACCTATGACGCGTATTGTCACATCGGGCGACAGGGCAACCCCCGCGTTCATCGAGACCGTAGTGTTCCCGAATGCGTTGTTCGGCACGCGGTTGTCCGTTTCGAATCGCGCCGCATGGAGCGACGCGTCGAGCGGCCCGCGTGCGCCGCCAATCGAGGCAGCCACTCGCCGCGTGTCGTACGATCCCGCTTCCACCGAGACGCGCGCGTCGGGACGGCCCGCCCGCGCGCGTCTGGTCACGAGCTGGACCACGCTTGCCATCGCGTCGCTGCCGAACAGCGCCGAATGCGCCCCGCGGACGACCTCCACGCGTTCCAGGTGATCCGAGGTGAGATTGCTGAAGTTGAAGGTGCCGCCGGGTTCGTTGAGGGGAATCCCATCCAGCAGGACCTTGTTGTAACTGCTCTCGCCGCCCCGGACGAAGAGCGACGTGACGTTGCCCAGACCGCCGGCGCGGACGATTGTGGCGCCGGGGGTCGCGCGCAGCAGGTCGGCGACGAGCGGCGTGCCGCGTCGTTCGATCTCGTCCGCTGTAAAAACGGTCAGAGAGCTGCCGACCTGACTCGAGGGGACCTCGCCGCGCGTGGCCGAGACGACGACGGTCTCTTCGATGGGCCCGAGGATAAGCGTCAGGTGGATCGGCGTGCTCGTCGCGGGCGCGGTGGCGGTGGCGAAACCGAGCAACGACGCTTCCACGCGGCAATCGCCGCAGGCTGACGAGGCGAACCTGAATTCGCCGCGTGCATCGGTGAACGTCTGCGCGACGCGGGCGCCCGTCGCGTCGACGAGTCGCACCAGCACACGCGGCAGCGGCGCGCCGTCCTCATCGGTGATGTCGCCGGATACTGTTTGCTGCGCCCGCACGGCCGCAGCAAGGGCAAGGGTGAAACCGAAGATGAGTAAAAGGGAGCGAGATTGGAGGCCGATCATGGAGTCTCCTCCCGGCGTCCGTCGCGCCGGAGCCGCGATAGTCGGCCGGACCTTCAGATCCGGCCTAGATCGCGAGCCGAAGGGACATGCGCCGGGAGTCAGGTATCCTGACTTGCGGTAGGTACGATTCGATCGCGTCTTCCCGTGCCGTGCGGCACAGTGACGGGCTCGTCGCCGCGGCGTCTGCCGACCGAATCTCTAAGTACGTAAGCCGAGTCTTCAGACCCGGCATGGCCGCATCCGAAGACAAGGCATACGTACCCGACCGCTTACAGTGGCGGGACCGTGTGGGCTTCGCACCCACTTCCCTGTTCACCCGGGCGGTGTCAGTTGTTGGAGCGCAGTATAGCACGCTAGAATTTGAGCGGTTCCATGCAGTCCCGCCTGGCACAGGCCAACCTGCTCGATATCGACGCGAAACTGCGGGCCGGCGAGCGGCTGACGCTCGAAGACGGCGTGCGGCTGTTCACCTGCGGTGATCTGCTTGCCGTCGGCTGGCTCGCGAACCGCGAACGCGAGACGCGGCACGGCGCGCGCACGTACTTCAATTACAACCTCCGGCTCGAGGCCACCAACGTCTGCGTGGCGAGTTGCCTGTTCTGTGCGTTCGCGCGGCTGAAGCCGGGAGACGCCGGGGCCTATACGATGTCGCTCGAACAGGCGTGGGACAAGCTGCGGAAGCGTGCGAATCAGCCTCTGACCGAGCTGCACATCGTCAACGGACTGCATCCCGATTTGCCGTTCGACTACTACACGGAGCTCCTGCACGGGTTCAAGCGCATTCGGCCCACGATCCATCTGAAGTGTTTCACGGCGGTGGAGATTGCGTTCTTTGCGGATCTGTATCGGATGACCGATGAACAGGTGTTGCGCGAGCTGATGGCCGCCGGACTCGACTCGCTGCCAGGCGGTGGAGCCGAGATCTTTGCGGAACGCGTGCGCCGTAAGATCTGTCACGACAAGTGCGGCACCGAGCGCTACCTCGATATCCATCGCACCGCGCACCGGCTGGGCATGCGCTCGAACGTGACGATGCTCTACGGGCACATCGAGACGTTCGAGGAGCGCGTCGATCACATGATTCGATGCCGTGCGCTGCAGGACGAAACCGGCGGCTTCCAGGCGTTCATCCCGCTTGCGTTCCACCCCGACAACAACCAGATGCGCAAGCTCCCGGCACCGAGCGCTCTGGATACGCTGGCGGTGCACGCCGTGGCGCGGCTGATGTGCGACAACATCCCGCACGTGAAGGCATTCTGGATCGCGACCGGGGTGGATGTGGCGCAGACCGCGCTGTGGTTCGGGGTGGACGACCTCGACGGCACCGTGCAGGAGGAGAAGATCTACCACATGGCGGGCGCGCGAACGCCGGAAGCGATGACCACCGCTCAGATCAGCCGCCTCATCCGCGCAGCGGGCCGGGAGCCGCTCGAGCGCGACACGCTCTACAACATCGTCGACCCGAACCCGGGGTCAGAACGGGGTCAGAACGGGGTCAGAACGGGGTCAGACCCTGGTGACGTGTCGACTCAAGCCCTTGATACGGACCGTGTAAATGCCTTGAGTCGACCTATCACCAGGGTCTGACCCCGTTCTGACCCCGGCCATCTTCCGGCTGACCTCGCATAGCCGGGTCAGGGGCGTTATAATCCCGTCAGACCAAGCTCCAGGGGCAATAGCTCAACGGTTGGAGTTTGGCCTTTTTCATGTCCGCACTTTGCGAAATGTTTCAC
>DASYQV010000212.1:0-15785 GCA_036005125.1 Vicinamibacterales bacterium | reverse complement strand
CGAACAGGCTCGCGACGTTGCCGTGCGTGATGCCGACGCCTTTGGGGTGGCCCGTTGAGCCCGAGGTGTAGATGACGTACGCGAGCGTCGCGCTCGTCACGCGGCACGCGGGGGCGGTCGTCGGCGCGGCGTCCAGACGCGCTGCATCACTGTCGAGGCAGATACGTGTGAGTTCGACCGTCGGTACCTGCTCGGCCAACGCGGTGGTCGTCACGACGACCGGCGCGCCGATGTCGCGCACCATATAGGCCAGCCGGGCGGCGGGCGTCTGCGGGTCGAGCGGCACGTAGGCGCCGCCCGCCTTCCACACGCCGAGCAGCGCGACGATCAGCTCGATGCTGCGGTTGACGCAGACCGCGACGGGCACCTCGGGGCCGACGCCTTCCGCGCGCAGCACGTGCGCGAGCTGATTGGCCCGCCGGTGCAGCGTCGCACACGTGAGGGCACGGCCCTCGCACACGACCGCCACCGCGTCGGGCGTCGCGGCTGCCTGCCGCTCCAACTGGTCCAGCAGCGAGGCCGGCGTCGCGGCCGCGAGTGCGGCGGCTTCGTCCGCGGATGCGTTCCACGCCGTCAGCACCTGCGCCCGTTCCGCTTCGGACAGGAACGGCAGGTCCGCGAGCCGCGTGTTGCCCATGCTCGCGAGCCCGGACAGGACCATTTCGAAATGCCCGAGCATGCGCTCGATCGTTGTCGCGTCGACTCGCCGTCCGTCGAAGAGGATACGGATCGAAAGACCTGCGGCCGGCGACACCTGCACCGTGACGGGATAGTTCGTCTTCTCGAATACGCGAGAGCTCGCAATCTTGAAGCTGGCACGTCCACGCACCAGCTCGTCGTTCACCGGATAGTTCTCGAAGGCGAGCAGGCTCTCGAAAAGCGACAGCCCGCCCGGCACCTCGCTCCATCCCTGAATGTCGACGAGCGGCGTGTATTCGTATTGGCGTGCTTCGGCCTGCCCCTCCTGAATGGCGCGCAGCCACGGCACCACACGCGCGTTGAGATCGACATCGACGCGAACCGGCAGCGTGTTGATGAAGAGACCGATCATCGACTCGATGCCTGGAAGCGACGTCGGCCGTCCTGAGGACGTCGCGCCGAACACGACGTGCCGCGTACGGCTGTAGCGCGCGAGCAGGATCGCCCAGGCGCCCTGCACGATCGTGTTGACGGTCACATGATGCTGGCGCGCGAGCGCCTGCACGGCGTCCACCGTCCGGGCAGACAGGTGGCGTTCGCGGCGGGCGTAGCTCTCCTGGTCCGCGACGGTCCGTGACGTCTCGCGCGAGGGAAGGAAGGGCGTCGGCGAGCGGAAGCCCTCGAGCGTGCGACGCCAGTAGGCCTCGGCCTTCGCCGCATCCTGCGCCTGCAGCCAGCCGATGTAGTCACTGAACCGCCCGAGCGGCGGCAGCACGGCCGGCACGCGCATCCGATGTGCCTCATAGAGCGTCACCGCTTCCTTGAACACCAGCGGCACGCACCAGCCATCGATCAGGATGTGGTGATAGCTCCAGATGACTTCCCATGCCCGATCGCCGAGCCGCACCAGCGCGAGGCGCATCAGCGGCACGCGATCGAGCCGGAAGCCGCGCGAGCGGTCGGCTTCCACATACTCGGCCAGATGCGCTGCCTGCGCGTCAGGACTCAGCTCGCGGAAGTCCTGCAGGTCGAACGCGAGCGGGACGCGCGCATACGCCACCTGCACCGGACGCTCGCGCCCTTCCCAGACAAAGCCCGTTCGAAGGATCGAGTGCCGCGCCACCACGTCGGCCCATGCCTGACGGAAGGCATCGATCTCCAGCTCTCCCTCGAGCCTGACGCGGAACTGTTGGAAATACACCGAGGACTGGGGGTCGAAGAGCGCGTGGAACAGCAGGCCTTCCTGCATCGGGGAGAGCGGGTACACGCTCTCGATCTCGCCGCCGAGGTCTGCGAGCGCGTCGAGCTCCGCCTGTGTGACCTTCGTCAGCGTCACGTCCGACGGGGTCGTCCGCGTCCACGGCACCTGACGGCAATGAGCGACGAGCGCGCGCAGCCGCGTTCCCAGTGCGTAGGCAAACGTGTCGACCGTCTCGGGCCAGTGGAGGTTTGCGCTATAGCCGATCGTGATGCTCAAACGGTTCCCGGTCACGCCGGCTTTGATCTCCAGCACGAACGCGCGAGGCGCCGCCGGGTGCCGGGCCCGGCCCATGCTCTCGGTCGCGAGCACGGAGCCCGCTTCGTCGAGCACCTGATCGAACTGCCCGAGATAGTTCACCATCACCTCGGGTGTTGCGGCGGGACTCTCGGCCACGCCGTAGCGCCACAGCCCGTAGTCGAGCCCGCGCCGAGGCACGCCGCGCAACTGATCCTTGACCGCGCGCAGGATGGCGCCCGGTCCGCCTCCTGGCGGCACGCTCACGCACACCGGGAACATCGTTGTGAAGCAGCCGACGGTGCGACTGAGATTCAGGTCGTCGCTCTCCGACTCGCGGCCATGTCCTTCGAGCGCGAGGACTGCTTCGGACCTGCCCATCCAGCCGGCGAGCGTCGTGGCCACGGCCGCGACGAGTACCTCGTGCGCCTGCATCCGGTAGGCGCGTGGCGGCTGCTGGAGGAACGCCTGCGTCTCCTCTTCCGTGAGCGCGATGGTGACGTGCCGCTGCGATCCGATCGAGTTGACGCCGACCGTGTCGCGCGGCAGGCTCGCGCTCTTCCGGTGTGTGTCGACGGCCTGCCAATAGGCCTTCGTCTCCTCGTCGAGCGTGGACCTCGACGTATGAAGCTGATCTGCCCAGCGGCGGAACGACGAGGTCTTCTCGGGCAGATTGATCGGAAGCCCGCCCTTCCACTGCGCGCTGGCGCGATAGAGATCCTCGAGAAGAATCCGCCACGATACGCCGTCGATGACCGCATGGTGGACGACGATGAAGATGCGATCGGCAGTGCGCGTGGCGCCGCGGAAGAACACGATGCGGATCAGTGGACCGTTGGTCAGGTTCAGGCTGCGTTGCAGACGCGCGGTCGCCGATTCGAGCGCGGACCGCCACCGAGGACCGGCCGCGCTGAGGTCCACTTCCATGAAGACGCGCTGTGATTCGCGGGCCAGGTAGTATTGACGCCACGAACCGTCCTGCGGCGCGAACCGGAGTCGCAGCGCGTCATGATGCGTGAGGACGGCGTCGACAATGGCTTCCCACCCGGCGGGCGGCAGCACCGGCCCGCCGGCAAGCAGGACCGACTGATTCAGATGATGGGGCGTCGCCGCCTGCACCTCGAAGAACCACTGCTGGATCGGGGTGAGCGGCACGTCACCGCTCGTGAGATCCTCGGGCTCGAGGGCCGCCCAGTCGCGCGACGGCTGCTCGGACGCGTTGGCGACGAGCGCGAGATCGGCAATCGTCTGGTGCTGGAACAACTGGCGCGGCGTGAGCTGTATGCCGCTCTCCTGAGCGCGGGCCAGCACCTGCAGCGCAAGGATTGAATCACCCCCGAGCGCGAAGAAGTTGTCGTGGATCCCGACGCGGTCGAGCCGCAGCACCTCGGTCCAGATCCGCGCCAGCGTGGTTTCCACGTCCGAACGCGGGGCGAGGTACGTGTGGGTCAGCGTCGGCCGCTCGCCGGAAGGCGCCGGGAGCGCACGCCGATCGACCTTGCCGTTGGGGCTGAGCGGTAACGTCTCCAGGACGACGAAGACCGCGGGCACCATGTAATCGGGCAACTGCGCGCGCAATTGCTGCTGCAACGCGTCGATGGCGAACCCAGGGTCGTAGGCCGCGTTTTCGTAGGCCGCATCTTTAGATGCGGCGGCGTCCGTGGATGGGGCGGGGACGACATACGCCACGAGCCGCGGAATCTCCCGCTCATCCGCACGGAGCAGCACCGCCGCGTCGCGAATCTGCGGCTGCCGTCGCAGCGCCGCCTCGATCTCGCCCAGCTCGATCCGGTTCCCGTGCAGCTTCACCTGATGGTCGGCGCGCCCGACGTACTCGATGACGCCTTCCAATCGATAGCGCGCGAGGTCGCCGGTCCGATACAACCGCGCGCCCGGTGCGCCGAACGGGTCGGGTACAAAGCGTTCGGCGGTCAGGTCCGGCCGGCCCCAGTAGCCGCGCCCGACCTGCACGCCGCCGAGATACAACTCGCCAACCACGCCAATCGGCGCCGGCTGTCCCGCCGCGTCTCGCACGTAGACCTGCGTGTTGGCGATCGGCCGCCCAATCGGCACCACCGCCGCCTGCGTCTCCTCGGGCGTGCACGGCTGCCATGTCACGTCGACTGCGGCTTCCGTCGGGCCGTACAGGTTTTCCAGCTGTCCGCGCCACGCCGCGAGACAGCGCGCCGCGAGCGGTCCCGGCAGCGCTTCCCCGCTGCACACGATCAGCCGCACGCGTTCGCAGGCGCTCAAACCGTCCGCGGTCACGAACGCTTCGAGCATCGCGGGCACGAAATGCAGCACGGTAACGCCCGCGCGCCGGATCACGTCGGCCAGATATTCCGGATCGTTTTGACCACCAGGCCTGGCAACGACGAGCGTCGCCCCGGTCCCGAGCGGCCAGAACAGCTCCCACACCGACACGTCGAAGCTGCTCGACGTCTTCTGCAGCACGCGGTCGGCCGCGGTGAGCCTATAGGTCGCCTGCATCCACGCGAGCCGGTTCGCGATCCCGCGATGCGTGTTCATCGCGCCCTTGGGCTGGCCCGTGGACCCCGACGTGTAGATCACATACGCGAGCTGGTCCGGCGAGATCTTCACGTCCGACGGGGTCGTCACCTCCTCACGCCACGCGGCGTCCGGCGTATCCAGCACCTCAACCACATACGACCCGGCAGGCACCGCTTCCGCACATGCCGTCGAGGTCAACACCACCGCCACCTGCGCATCGGCTACCTGGAACGCCAACCGCGCTGCCGGGTAGCTCGGGTCGAGCGGCACGTACGCACCGCCCGCTTTCAGGACGCCGACGATTGCCGCCACCATCTCCGGCGAGCGTGGCAGGCACACGCCCACGCGTGACTCCGGCCCCACGCCCAGCCGCTGCAGGCGCCGCGCGATCTGGTTGGCGCGACCGTGGAGCCCGGCATATGTCAGCGCCTGCGGCTCGGGACCTGGTGCTCCGGGCTCGGGCTCGGCCCACACCGCAATCGCGTTCGGCGTTCGCGCTGCCTGCGCCTCTAGCCATGCAACGAGCGAAGTCGACTCGACATCAGGCCAGGCCTTCGCCGTGTCGTTCCACGTCACGATCTGGTCACGCTCGCTCGCGGTCAGAAGTGGAAGCTCCGCAACGGGACGGTCCGCATCGGCCATCGCCGCTGCCACGAACTGTTCCAGATGCGCGAGCAATCGATCCGCCGTCGCCCGATCGAACAGATCGGTGGCGTACTCGAGCCGGCAGGTCAGACCATCGGCGCCGGTCCTGATGCCCAGCTCGAGATCGAACTTCGCGCCGGTTCCCTCGGACTCGATGAAGTCCAAGCGCAGCTCCGGAAGCTGTGCGCTGAACGCCGGCAGGTCGTGCAGAACGAAGAGGACCTGGAAGAGCGGCGTCCGCGCGAGATCGCGCTCGGGTTGGAGCTCGTCGATGACCTGTTCGAACGGGACCGTCTGATGCGCGAACGCCGCGAGCGAGCGCGCGCGCACCTCGGCCACGAGCGCTCGCCACGTCATCGCACGATCGAACCGGGTCCTGAGGACCAGCGTGTTCAGGAAGAATCCAATCAGCGGCTCCAGCTCCGGTCGCGGGCGCTGGGCGATGGGGACGCCGACGGCAATGTCCGACTGGCCGGCATAGCGCGCGAGCACCGCCTGCCAGGCGGCGAGAAGCACCATGAACGGCGTCGCGCCCTGCGCGCGGGCCCATGCCGGCACCTGCGCGCTCAGCTCCGGCCTCCACGTCCGCCACGCCACGCCTCCGCGGCCGCTCGGTACCGCAGGACGTGGGCGATCGGTTGGCAGCGCCAATGGCGTCACACCGGCGAGCTCGTCCCGCCAGTACTCCACCTCGCGCGCGACCCGCGCGCTGTCCAGCACGCGTCGCTGCCACGCGGCATAGTCCGCATACTGCACCGTCAAAGGCGGCAACTCCGCGTCCTGCCCGATGCGCGCCGCCTCATACAGCGCAGCCAGATCGCGCAGCAGCACGCCGACCGACCATCCGTCGGCGATGATGTGATGCAAGGTGCAGGTGAACACGTGCGTGGCCGCATCGAGACGCAGCACCGCCACGCGCCACAGCGGTCCCGCGCCAAGATCGAACGGCGCGGCCTCGAGCGCCGCCTGTGCCGCCCGCTGGGCTCGCTTCTGCCGAGCGCCGGTGAGCGTGCTCAGGTCCACGGCAGGCACGTCTACCCGCGCAGGCGGTTCGACCTGCTGAACCGGTCGGCCGTCCACGATACCGAACGTCGTCCGCAGGACTTCGTGACGCGCCGACAGCGCTGTCACGGCGGCCGCCAGCGCCGCGGGCGCAACCTCGCCCGTCAACTTGATCGCGAGCGGCATGTGGTAGGCGCGGGTACCCGTCACCTTGTCCACGACCCACAGGCGTTCCTGACCGAACGACACGGCCGATGCGCGATCCCGACCGATCCGCTCCAGCGGCGGCTCGGGTGCGCTTTCTTCGCCGCCGTGTCTGAGCGCGTTTTCGAGATACGCGCTGAAGCCGGCCACCGTCGGCGCCTGAAAGAGCCATCGCAGCTTGAGCGGAATCTCGAAGAGCGGCTGCAGGCGGGCGAGCACCTGCGTGGCGAGCAGCGAGTGCCCACCGAGCTGCTGGAAGAACCCGTCGTGAATGCCCACGCGCTCGACGCCGAACGCGCGCGCCCATGCGTCGGCCACGAGCTCCTCGATCGGCGTGCGGGGTCCCACGATCTCCGCAGGCGGCCGACGGTCGAGCGGCACGAGTGCCTCGAGCGCGCGGCGATCGGTCTTCCCCGTGGCCGTACGCGGCAGCGTCTCGCGCGGCACGAACATCGACGGCATCATGTATTCGGGAAGCAGGTCGCTCGCGGCGGCCCGGAGCGCCTCGGTCGTCAAGCCGTCCTGCAGCACGACGAACGCGCACAACGATTTGCTGCCGTCGGCGAGGTCGCGATCGATCACGGCCACGTCGCGTACGCCGCGATCGCGCCGGAGCGCGTTCTCGATCTCCGCCAGTTCCACGCGGACGCCGCGGATCTTCACCTGATGATCCCGCCGTCCGAGGAACTCGTAATTGCCGTCCTCGAGGATGCGACCGAGATCGCCCGTGCGATACACGAGGTCGGCCCGATCAGAACCATATGGATTCGGGATGAAGACCTCGTCGGTCAGATCCGGCCGGCCGTAATAGCCCAGGCTTCGGTACGGCGTGCGGATGTAGATCTCGCCGGTCACGCCGGGCGGGCACACCTTTCCGTGCTCGTTGACGACAATCGCCCGCGTACCCTCGATCGGCTTGCCGATCGACACGAAGCGCCGCTCCGCGTCGGCTGCCCTCACCGGATACGCGAACTTCACCATCGTCGTCTCGGACGGCCCGTACAGGTTCGTCAGCCGCGCGTGGCCGCCGAAACGGGGCAGCCACCGCTGCACGTCGATCGGCAGGAGGGGCTCGCCCGAGGTCAGCACGTGCGCCAGTTCCGGGAGCTGGCATTCCTCGACCGGAATCTGGAGCAGCGTGCGCAGAACCGACGGCACGCAGTGCATGACGTTCACGCGGCTTTCGCCGAGCCACGCCAGCAACCGCAGCGGATTCAGCTTCGTCTCGCGATCGGCGGGGACGCACACGACGCCGCCCGTGCAGAGCGGCGTGAACACGTCGCGGAGGAACGCATCGAAGACCGGGTTCGTCAACTGACTGAAGCGGAAACCTTCGCGCGCCCCTACTGTCCGTGCCTCCCAGCGCACGAAGTGATCGATCGCCTTCAGGCGTCCAGCGATGCCTTTCGGCTGTCCGGTGGAACCCGACGTGAAGTAGATGTAGCAGAGATCGTCCGGATCGCGCGCCACCAGGCAGGGTCGCGAATCGGCCGCGAGATCGATTGACGTGACCTCGACACCTGGATGGCCGGCAGGCGTCGCGTCGAACGCGCCGAGGGCACGGAACCCACGTTCCCGCTGCTCTCCAATCGTCGAGAGCCTGTGGAGGGTTGAGGAATCGGCAATCCACCAGGTCAGATCGACCGCATCGATCAAGGTGGCGAGGCGGGCATCACCACTCGACGGATCCATCGGCACGAACGCGCACCCTGCCTTCAGGGTGGCGATCATCCCGGTCACAACCGTGACGATGTCGTCGGTGAGGATGCCGATGAGCGTGCCGCGGGGCACGAGCGAGGTGAGCGCGTGCGCCAGACTGTTCGAGCGTCGATCGAGCTCGGCGTAGGTCAGCGTCCGCGTGCTCGAATCGATGGCGATCAGATCGCCGCCGGCTGCGGCGTTGGAGGCGAACCACTCGTGGACAAACGGAGATCTCATTGCACCCCTGCTTCCCGCGGGCTTCCGACGACAATCGGCGCGGCGATCCGGTCTGCGACGATCTGGAGCGGATCGATGCAGTCGATCGGTGAATGGCGTCGCCAGTACTTCTGAACCATGTGCAATTCGGTGCAACCTGCAATGAACGAGCTCAGCCCGTGCTTGCGGAGCAGCGATCTGATCAGCACGACCGCCTGCGGCAGTCCGTCCTGGCGCTTGATCGCGTAGATCACGTCGTGGACACGCTCGTGGTCCTCCTCGTCCGGCCAGCGGAGCCACCGGCTCGCCTCGGGCCACAGCGGATGGCTTTCGAACACCCGCATGCGCCGCGTGCCGAGGCTGGTCAGGAGCAGGTGCGGCCGCTCGGCTTCGATGGCCGCCTCGAGCACCACGTCGACGAGCGACACGATTCGGGATTTGAGATGGTTGGGGAGGAGGGGCAGGACGGCGTGCACGGTGACGCAGCAGATGACGACCTGCCCCGCCCCCATTGCCTCACACTGGGCGATCGCGTGCTCGAGATGGCCGGCGAGCACGTGGCTGCGTCCGTCGAGGAGCGCCGTGGTCCGGTCCGGGAACGACGGATCCGACCACAACACGAGCCGCGGCATCTCCTGCTCGCGGTCCGTCGTGGCCCGCTCGTAGACGGTGTTCACGAATTCGGCGGACGCGAGCGGTCCCATCCCGCCGATGACGGCGACAGTTGCTGGAGTATTCATGGTGTTTCTCTCATCTACATCAGGCCTCAGGGATCAGGCCTCAGGCCTCAGGGCCGTCCGAGGCCCCAGCCTGACTGATGCCTGAGACAACCCTGATCTCTGAGGCCTGATCCCTGAGGCCTACAGGATCGATTCGCTGAACTCGTTTATCGCATCAGCCTCGGCGCGCGCGCGGGCATCGGCGCCGCACGCTTCGCGGAGACGATCGACGGAGTGAAGGCTGGCCATCACCTGCTCGTCGGACGGGCCGAAGTCGATCAGGCACGCGACCTCGTCCACGTCGCACGCCTCGAGCCGAGAGACCATGGCCTGGCACGTATCGACCGTGCCGAGCAGTGAGGCGGTGCTGAAGTAGCGTTCGAACGTCACCTCGAGCAGGTCCTGCATCGCGGAGTCCGGAATGGCGTGCTGCTCGATGCGATGACCGCCGCTGACCGCGCCGCCGGCGGCGGCCGCGCGTTCTTCCAGCCGCACCGCGGTCTTCAGGTAGTCGCAGAAAGGCAGCTTCACGATCCGTTTGACCTCCTGCAGATCGGGACCGATGAAGGTGTGCATCATGACGGTGACCTTCCCGGCCCGGGGGTCGAATCCGTTCGCAGCGCGCGCGTCGCGATACCTTCGAATCTTGTCGCGCAACTGGTCCAGGGTCTGGCCGATCAGGTGCGTCAGGAGGTTCGCGCCGATCCGGCCGGCGCTCACAAACGTGTCGACGTGACCGGACGAGGTCACCCAGGTCGGGAGCTCCGGCTGTACGGGCCGAGGGCGCACGGAAACACTGATCGAGCGGCCGGCGCCGTTTTCGCGAACGACCGACTCGCCACGCCACAGCCGTTGAATCTCCGCGATCGCGTCATAGAGCCACGCCTGGCGGACCGCGTAGCGCTCGGGATGAAAGATGAAGTCGTCAGCATTCCAGCCTGCCCCGAACGAGATCGCGACGCGCCCGCGAGACAGGTTGTCGACGACCGACCACTCCTCCGCAATGCGAACCGGATCATGGAGTGCTGCAATGAGACTGCCCGCCCGGATCTGAACCCGTTCGGTCATGACGGCCAACGCGGCCGCGAGGACCGATGGGTTCGGAAAGAGCCCGCCGAACTCGTGGAAATGCCGCTCGGGCGTCCAGACGGCCGAGAATCCATGACGATCGGCGAATTGCGCGGCCTCGCGCACGAGCGCGTACCGATCGGTCGCTCGCGGGCGATCCGAGCCGGCGAAGAACATGACGCTGAAATCCATAGTCAGGCTGAGGGCTCGGGGCTCAAGGCTTACGGGCTCAAGGCTCAGGGACATCACAGGGCGGGCCGTTACGGCCCGCCCTGCCTCACGCCTTAAGCCCTAAGCCCTAAGCCTTAAGCCAGCGTCAGAGCGGCTCGCTGAATGCCAGTGCCAGCGACTCCTGGGTAGACGTCATCAGGTTCAGCGTCGCGAGCCGCCGGTCGGGCGTATCGGCAAAGGCCTCGAGCACGCGGATGTAGCCGGACGCCATACGGTCGGCCGTCGACGGATCGAACAGCTCGGCGTCGTACTCCAGGACGCCCGTCACGTGATCGCCGTGATCCGCAAAGGCCCAGTTGAGGTCGAACAAGCCTCTCTCGCGAGCGGCCGGTGGCGCGACCTCCGCGCGAAGGCCGGGCAGGTCGAGGCGCATGTCGGGAACGTTCAGCACGTTGAAGACTACGCGGTGCAGAGGCGTATGGCTTCCCTGCCGCTCCGGGCGTACGCGGCGCACGAACTCTTCGAACGGCAGATCCTGGTGATCGAGCGCCTCGAGCGTGGCCGTTCGCGCGCGTGCCAGCAGCTCGCGGCATGTCGGCTCGCCGTCGAAGCGCGTGACGATCACGACGTGGTTGACGAAGTACCCGATCAGGTGCTCGGTCGCGTGCTCGTCGCGATTCGCTACGGGCACGGCAACCAGGATCGATGGCTCTCCCGTGTACAGGTGCAGGAGCGTCTGAAGCGCGGCCAGCATCGACATGAAAAGCGTCACCCCGTCGCGCCGTCCCGCCAGGCGCACCCTCGCGAGGAGCTGATCGGACAGCTCGATCTGCCGCCTGGCAGCCGAGAAACGCGGCGTCAGCGCTCGCGGCCGATCGGTCGGAAGATTGAGCTCGGACGTGACGTCTCCGATTTGCGCGAGCCTCCGGACCACCGCCTCGTCGAGCGCGCGCTCGTTCCAGCGCACACGCTCCCACGCGGCGTAATCGGCATACTGCACGGGCAGGTCGGGGAGGACGACGGCCTCACCCGTGAGCGCGGCACGATACCGGGCGCCGACTTCGGTCATGAGCACGCCGATCGACCACAGGTCGGAGACGATGTGATGCATCGTGAAGTGGACGATGTGATCGTCGGCTGCCATCCGCAGGATGGTCACCCGGAGCATCGGTCCCCGTGAAAGGTTGAACGGGGTGTGTGCTTCGACGCGGGCGAGCTCCGTCGCCGCTGCCTCGCGGCGTGCGGGCGGGAGCGCCTCGAGGTCGATCACCGGGACGTCCACGGGACGCGCAGCTTCGATGATCTGCTTCGGTGCGCCATCGACCGCGCGGAACGTCGTGCGGAGTGACTCGTGCCGTCCGACAATCGCGGTGAGCGTCTGGACGAATGCGGGTACCGAGAGCGCTCCTCGGAATCGAACGACTTCGGGATTTGCGTAGATGGGGCGCTCGGGCTCGAACTGCTCGAGCAGCCAGAAGCCCTGCTGCGCGAATGACACCGGCATCGGTCCCTTGCGTTCGACACTGACAAGGGCGGGCCTCCTCTCGTCCTCCCTGCTGCGCCTCCGATCGTCAATCAGTTTCCCGAGCTGGGCGACGGTTGGCGCCTCGAACATCGCCCGCACGGACAGATCGATTCCAAACGCCTCGCGCAGGCGTGACGCCAGACGCGCTGCCACGATCGAGTGTCCGCCCACGGCAAAGAAGTCATCGTCGGCGCTGATTCCCGTGACGCCCAGCGCCTCGCTCCACATCTCGATCAGCAGTCGTTCGGTCTCGGTGCGAGGCTCGAGGATCGCGCGTTCCGCGTCGATCAGATCGGGCATCGGCAGGGCGCGACGATCCAGCTTGCCGTTGGGCGTAATCGGCAGGGCGGGAAGGAAGCAGAATGCGGTCGGAATCACCGTGGACGGCAGATGAGCCGCCAGATGCTGCCGCATCTCGGCGTCACCGGGCACAGGGGCATCGGCGACGATATACGCCACGAGGACAGGACGCGACGCCGGCCGGGCGGTCGTGACAACGGCCGCGCGGACGCGCGGATGCTGGCGGAGGAGCGCTTCGATTTCGCCGGCTTCGATTCGAACGCCGAGCAGCTTGAGCTGATGATCGAACCGGCCGAGGAACTCCAGGAGGCCGTCGGCGCGGTAGCGAACACGATCCCCGGTTCGATACATCCGTTGGCCGGGCGCTGAGCTGATCGGGTCGGGCACGAATCGTTCGGCGGTCAGATCCGGCCGGTCCACGTATCCATGCGCAAGGCCGGCACCGGCGACGCACAGTTCACCGCTCACGCCAGGCGGCACGGGCTGCAACGCGGCGTCGAGCACGTAGAGCCTGACGTTCTGCAGCGGACCTCCCAGCGTGGTCGACGGCGTGCGCCAGCTCATGACGTCGGCCGACGCGCCGCGCCACATCGTCGTCACCGTGGTCTCGGTTGGCCCGTACGAGCTGATGAAGCGGGCTGAGCCCTTTACCAATGTGCTCCACGCGCGTACGCACTCCATCGGCGTGCTCTCGCCGCCGGTCATGAAGACGCGCAGCGGTGCGGGCAGCCGCCGGCCGCGGTCGGCCATGTCCTTGACCCACTGCTGCCAGACCGCCGAAGGGAGATCGAGAATCGTGAGCCCGGTCCGCTCGCAAATCTCGAGGATGTCGTCATTCGAGAGCTCGCTTGCCGGCGGCGCGAGCACGGTGGCAGCGCCTGTTGTCAGTGCCGGATAGATCTGAAAAGCGGTGACGTCGAAACCGATCGGCGCAAAGTGCAGGAACCGGTCTCCCGGTCCAATGCCCGTCGCCTCGACCACTCCACGGCACGAGTTGATCAACGCGCCGTGCGGCACGATGACGCCTTTCGGCGTCCCGGTCGAACCGGACGTGTAGATGATGTACACGGGGTCGTCAGGCGTCACCTTCCTTCCAGGGTTCACGGTCGGTCTCGACGCAATCGTGCTGTCACTCGCATCGAGGTAGACGACAGTCACGCCGGACAGGTCGTGCCAGAGCGATGCAAACCGCGTCTCCGTGAGGAGCACGGTGGGTCGCGCGTCTTCGACAATCCCCTGCAGGCGCCTGGCCGGGTATGTCGGATCGAGCGGCACGTAGCAGGCGCCCGACTTCATGATGCCGAGCAGCGCGAGCACCAGCGGTGGACGCCGATCCAGACAGAGCGCGACCCGTGTGCCCCGTCCGGCGCCGAGCGCGATCAGCGCGTGTGCAATCTGATTGGCTCCGCGATCGACATCCTGATAACTGAGGATCTGCCCATCCCGCAGCACGGCCGGGGCGTTCGGTGTCAGCTCGACGTGGCGCTCGAAAAGCTTGTGGACGCCGGCGGCTGTCGGTTCTGGTGCGTCCACGCCAATCCCTCGGGCGAGCACCTGGACCCGCTCCTCGTTGGCGAGCAGGGGGAGCTCGTCGAGCCTCGCGGACGGCCGCTCGACAATTGCCTGCAGCAGCGACACCAGGTGGCCGCTCATCCGCGCCATCGTGGCCTGGTCGAACAGCTCCGCGCTGTAGCTGAGCACACCGCTCAACTCGTCGCCCCCCTCGATCGCAAAGAGCGTGAGGTCGAATCGGATCGCTTCCTCTGCGACGGGCAGTTCCGTCACCTGAACCCCGTCGATGCCGATCCCGGACTTGACCCCGGGGTGCACCGCCAGCATCACGTTGAAGAGCGGCGCGTCGTCTCTTCGTGACGGCCGCAGATGTTCGACGAGGCGCTCGAACGGCGCATCCCGGTGCATGAACGCGCCGAGCACGACATCACGGACGTGGGCGAGGAAGCGCTGAAAGGGCTGACGACCGGCGGCGTTCACCCGCAGGACGAGAGTGTTGAGGAACAGCCCGACGAGCGGTTCCGTCTCTCGGGTCTGCCGGGTGGTCATCGGCGACCCGATCGCCAGGTCGTCCTGATGCGTGTAGCGGCGGAGGAGCACCGCGAAGACCGCGACGAGGAGCATGAACAGCGTGACGCGTTCCCGGCGCGCCAGCTCGCGCAGGCCCGCCGACACCTCGCGCGAGAGCTTCCAGGGCTCTGCCGCGCCGGCAAACGTTCGCGTGGCCACTCGCGGGCGATCGCTCGGGAGGTCGAGCGGCTCGACCCCCGCGAGTTGGTTTTCCCAATACGTCAGCGTCCGCTCGAATGCCGGCCCCTCCACCCGCGCGCGCTCCCACGCAGCATAGTCGCCGTACTGGATAGGCAGCGGAGGGAGCGCCGCCGGTCGATTCGCGACCAGCGAGGCATAGATGGTGGTGATCTCGCGGAGGAGCACGTTCACCGACCATGCGTCGGCAATGATGTGGTGCATGGTGGCGGTCAGGACGTGCTGGTCCGCCGCCATGCGCCACAGGGAGATCCGCAGCAGCGGACCCTGCGCCAGCTCGAACGGCTGCCACAGCTCCTGCCGAACGAGCCGCGGCACGACGCGGCCGCGTTTCGCCGGCTCGATGGCCGAAGCATCGACGAACCGCATCTGCACCGATGAGGTCGTCGACACGATTTGCCGTGGCTCGCCGCGATCCTCGATGAACGTGGTGCGCAGGATCTCGTGACGTCGAACGACCAGGGCAACGGCCCCCGCGAGCACCTCGACGTCGAGCGGACCGTCGAGCTGCAGTGCCATCGGAATGTTGTAACGCGGGCTGCCGGGCGCAAATTGATCCAGGAACCAGAGCCCCTGCTGGGCGTACGACAGCGGGGCGGAGGAGGTGCCTCGCCGCGGGATCGCGGGCGCACGAGCGGCCGGACGGGTGTGCGAAAAGGTCATGGAGGATCGAGGGCGAGCGTACGTAGGCCGCATCTTTAGATGCGGCCCAGCGAATGTACCCGGGTCTAAAAGGCCCGGCCTATACGCTTGGCGCGGCCCTGCAGGCCGACCAGTCGAACGGCGCTGAACAACGTCGAATCACCCGATTCCTCTGCGCCTCTGCGATCTCTGCGTGAGCCGTGACAGTTGAATCAGGGGAATCTCAAGCACCCGCGAATTTCAGCAGCCTGCTCGAGACCCGGCCTACGTACGATTGGCTGTTACACCGTCGCGGGCTCGCCGGCGCCGACGGTCGGGGTGGGGACCGCAATGGGCGCGGCCACCTCATCACCCACCGGCTGCGTCTCCTCGAACCGCTTGTAGTCGGGGATCTCGAAGGCCAGATCGTTCGTGCAGAACTCTTTCCACTCCGGCGTCACGCTGTCGAAGACGATGTGCTCGTCCAGGAAGATGCCATCGGTGACGACGTAGTTCTCCTGCAGGAACAGGTAATCGTCCTCGGCGAGGCTCGTCCGCGGCTGCTGCGATCCGTCCTCGTCGTTCTCGATCGGGGCCAGGTTCTCGATCTTTTCTTCCCATCCCTTGAATTTCCGGAACTGATCGATCGCGTACGCTTTGCAATATCGTCCCATGGTCGCCATCGTTG
>DASYQV010000211.1:0-16521 GCA_036005125.1 Vicinamibacterales bacterium | reverse complement strand
GCCAATCTGGGAGCCCCGATCATCAATGGGCCGATCACCTATGCCATCGACGGCAAGCAGTACGTCGCGACCATCGCTGGTCTCTCCATCGTGTCATTCGGACTGCGTGACTGATCGGCGTCGCAGAGGAGACACTTATGCCGCGTATCCGCTCGGTGGTGCTCATGAACCGCTATCTTCCGATCCTCGCTCTGATGGCGACGCTTGGCGCGGGGGCGCCGGTCGCGCAGCAGCCGGGGCAGGATTCCCCTGAATCGTCGGCGGCACGGGACGCATCGCGAGGCGCAGACCGTCCCCTCGTTGACCTCCCGGATCGGCCGCAGGTCCTCACGGATTCGGGTGGCCAGCCATTCCGCCTCGTGCCGATCACGGGACTGAGGCAGCCCTGGGCGCTCGCCTTTCTGCCGAATGGCGACATGCTCGTCACGGAGCTGGGTGGCCGACTGCGGTTTATCCGTCACGGTGTGCTGGACCCGCAGCCGATCGCCGGCGTCCCGGAGGTGAACACACGTGTCTGGCGTGCGGGGCTGATGGACGTCGCGGTTCATCCGCGCTACGCGGAAAACAAGTTCATCTATCTCACCTACTCGAAGCCCGTGCCGCCGACTCCGGAGGAGTCCGCGGCGAAGCGGCAATCGGTGGTGATCACTCTGGCGCGGGCACGGTTCGATGGGGGCGCAGCCCTCACCGACCTCAAGGACGTCTTCGTGTCCGACGTGAGGTGTCAGAGCGCCTGCGGATCGCGGATCGCCTTTGCCAAGGACGGCGCGATCATCATGACGATCGGCAAGCCAAGCGGCACGCAGCCCGGCACGATCCCGGATCCGCAGAATCCTGCGAGCCACGCCGGCAAGGTTCTGCGCCTCAACGACGACGGCACGGTCCCGAAAGACAATCCCTTCGTCGGGAGGGCGGGCTACCGGCCCGAGATTTACGCGTTCGGCATTCGCAACGCGATCGGGCTCTTCGTGCACCCGCAGACCGGCGAGATCTGGGAAACCGAGCACGGCCCGATGGGCGGCGACGAAATCAACATCATCCGGCCGGGCCGCAACTACGGCTGGCCGGTCATTTCGTACGGCTCCGATTACAGCGGCCGGCCGACGGGCGGGTCGGGACCCTCGACGGCGGACCGCAGGCACGAAGGCATGGAGGAGCCGTTCCTGTATTGGAATCCCTCTCCGGCGGTAGGCGGAATCACCATCTACACGGGGGACAAGTTTCCGACGTGGAAGGGCAACATCTTCGTGGGCGCGATGGGAGCAGGCTCGCACCTCGGAGCGCGTCAACTGCACCGGATCGTCTTGAACAAGGATGGGCTCCCCCAGCGTGGCGGCGACTGGACGATGCTGTACGAGCTCAAACGCCGCATCCGCGACGTCAAGCAGGGACCCGACGGACTCCTCTATCTGACGGTCGATGCAGTGGAAGGCGCGGTTCTGCGGATCGAACCCGTCCAGACGTCCAACTGACACGTGGCGCGCGACGCTTGCTGAACGCCAGGTCTTTAGATCCGGCGCGCACCGCATCTAAAGATGGGGCTACGAAAAACCGTACGTAGGCCGGGTCTTCAGACCCGGCGCTGGGCCGCATCTGAAGATGCGGCCTACGTCACATACCTGCGTACACATACGTTCCGTACACATACGTTCAGGACTCGGTCGCGTGCTCCTGGAGCGCCTCCCACTGGGCGATCAGATCGCCAACTTCCCACATCAGCGACTGATGGCGCTCGATCGCAGGCTTGGACGTCTCGTGGTTCTCGTAGAAGCCGGGAGTCGACATGGCCGCCTCGAGGTCCTTGACCTGTGCCTCGCGGTCTGCAATGAGCGACTCGAGATCCGCGATGCGCCGCGAGAGCGCGTCGCGCGATCGCTGCTTCTTCCGACGCTCGGCTTCCATCCGCTTCCGCTCCTCGCGGGAGACGTCGAGTGTCCGCGACGCGGGCGCGTCAACGGTGCCGATCGGAGGCTTCTGCACGGGCGCCGAGGGCCGCGCCTCCACCCCACCGCGCACACCACGCGCGGCGGGGACCGCCCCGCGCACACCACGCGCGGCGGGGACCCCGGCCTCCACCCCACCGCGCACACCACGCGCGGCGGGGACCCCGGCCTCCACCCCACCGCGCACACCACGCGCGGCGGGGACCCCGGCCCGGGTCCCCTGGCCGTTACCGGCGCTCGCGAGCTGCTCCTTGTGCCAGAGGAACTCGGGGTAGGTGCCCGGGTAGACGAGCGCTGCACCGTGGCCGATCTCGACGATCTTCGTCGCAAGCCGTTCCACGAAGTAGCGATCGTGCGACACGATAACGAGCGTGCCGCCATAGTCTTCGAGCGCTTCGAGAAGAACGTCCTTCGAATCGAGATCGAGATGGTTCGTTGGCTCGTCGAGCAGCAGCGTGTTCGACGGCCTGAGCAGCATACGCGCGACGGCCAGGCGGGTCCGCTCGCCGCCTGACAGCACCGCCACCTTCTTGTACGCGTCGTCGCCCGAGAACAGGAACCCGCCAAGGATGTTGCGAATGGCCGGCACCATGCCGGTTGGTGAACCGCTCGCGAGTGTTTCGTAGACGGTGAGTCCCGGGTCGAGGCGCGTGGCCTCGTCCTGCGCGAAGTACTCCATGACGACCTGATGACCGACGGTCCGCGTGCCGGCGTCAGGCATCTCCTCGCCCGACAGCATGCGCATCAGCGTCGATTTGCCCGAACCATTCGGGCCCACCAGCGCGATTCGATCGCCGCGCTCGACGTGGAGGGCGACGTCCTCGAAAACCGTCAAGTCCCCGTAGGCCTTTCGCGCGTGCTGCAGCTCGAGCACGATGCGGCCGCTCTTGGCGCACGGCGGAAACTTGAAGTGAATGCGCTTCCGCTCGGGCGGCACTTCGATCGGTACCACCTTCTCGAGCATCTTGACTCGGCTCTGGACCTGGGCGGCCTTGGTCGCCTGGTAGCGGAACCGGTCGACGAACATCTTGACGCGGGCGACCTCGTCGTCCTGCTCGCGCTTGGCCTGACGGAGCCGCTCGAGCATCTGGTCGCGCTGCTCGACGTACGTGCTGTAGTTCCCGACGTAATCGGTGAGCCTGCGCAGGTTCAGATCCGTGATGCGCGTGACGACGGCGTCGAGGAAGTAGCGATCGTGCGAGACGAGGATCACCGCGTACGGGTATTCGGCCAGATACTCTTCCAGCCAGTTGCGCGCGTCGAGATCGAGGTGGTTCGTCGGCTCGTCGAGCAGGAGCAGATTGGGACGGCCGAGCAGCAGCTTCGCGAGCGCGATGCGCATCTGCCAGCCGCCGGAGAACGTCTCGCTGGGGCGATCGGCATCCTCCTGCGAGAAACCGAGGCCGCGGAGCACGGTCGCGATGCGCAGATCCATGCTGTAGCCGTCGCCGAGACGGAACCGGTCCTGAAGGTCGCTGTAACGCTCGAGCATCGCATCGTGCTCGACCTGCGGCACCGACGCGTCGGCGAGCCGATGCTCGATGTCGTGCATCTCGGCTTTGATGTCGAGAAGCGGCTGAAACGCGCTGCTGGCTTCCTCGAACAGCGTCTTGCCAGCGTGTTCGAGGCCGTCCTGAGGCAGATACCCGATCGTCAGCGCCGACGGGGTGATGATGGCGCCGCTGTCCGGCTCCTCGAGACCAGCCAGCATCTTGAGCAGCGTTGTTTTGCCCGCCCCGTTCGGCCCGCAGAGTCCGACACGATCACCATCCGAGATCTGCCAGGTGACCCGATCGAGCAACACACGATCGCCGAATGCCTTTGTCAGCTCTGCAAGTTGAATCATTGACCCTACGGTTGGCTGCTCCCGAGGCACGACAAACTCAGCCAACCCTTAATCGTAACATCGCGGTGGCGCGCGGAGGAGCGTCGGCAGGTCGCCGGCTGGGCCGCATCTAAAGATGCGGCCTACGTACAACAGCCGCACGTAGGCCGGCTCTTTAGAGCCGGCGCGCGTTCGAGCTCTCCGGCTACTGACCCAGGGCTTTTGCCGCGGCGGCAAGAACAGCCGGCACGCGGAATGGCTTGGTGAGATACCCATCCACGCCCAAGTTCACCGCCTCGATGGCGCTCGATTCGGTCGAGAAGCCAGTGATGATGATCACCGGGAGATCCGCCTTGATGCGCTTCGCCTGGCGAATCAGCGTGAGCCCGTCCATGCCCGGCATCTTCAGATCGGCGATGAGCAGGTCGTAGGTGAACGTGCGCATGCGGTCGAGCGCCGACGTGCCGTCGGGCGCCGTATCGACATCGTACTCGGCGAGCGCGAGCGTCTTCGACAGGAGATCGCGAATGCTCGCCTCGTCGTCCACCACCAGCACGCGCTTCCGCGCGCTGCGCGACGGCATGGGTGCGGCCACGGCTCCTGCTGGACGCTCCACGCCTCGAGGCCGCTGGCTGTCAAGCCACGCGTCGATGTCGCGCTTTCGAAAACGCCACTGACGTCCAACGCGCACGGCCGGGATCTTTCCTGCCTTGATGAGGCGATACACGGTCCGCAGGTTCACCTGCAGATACTCGAGCACCTCTTCGGTGGTCAGGAAGACTTCGTCGTTCGGAAAGTTCAGTGCCAAGGCTGCCTTATTCTACCCGCGAAAAGGAAGTTCAATCGTGAAAACCGCGCCTCCCGATGGACCGTTTGCCGCGCGTATTGCACCACCGTGCTCCTGAACGATGCCGTACGCGATCGCAAGGCCGAGTCCGGTGCCCTTGCCGACCTCCTTCGTCGTAAAGAAGGGTTCGAACACTCGCGACAGCACCTCGAGCGGAACGCCGGGGCCGTTGTCGGCGACGCGCACCGACGCGATGCCATTCGCATGTGCGGTCCGGACCTCGATGCGAGCGTCGGGACGTCCCTTCACCGCCTGCTCAGCGTTGAGCACGACATTCAGCAATGCCTGTTGAAGCATGAGCGGATCCCCGAGCAACCGCGGCAGCGATTCGTCCACGACTCGAACGACGTCGATGCCTGCGGCTCGGCAGGACGCCGACCGCAGGGCCAGCACACGGGATACGACGAGATTCAGGCTCAATCTCCGACGCGAGAGCCGCCGCGAGCCGGCAAACACCAGCAGGTTCCGCACGATTTTCGCAGCACGGTCGGCTTCGCGGAAGATGGTCTGCACATCTTTACGCAAGCGCGGGGGCAGATCGCCCGTCGAGCGGAGCAGCTCGAGGTGTCCGAGGACGCCCTGTAACGGATTGTTCAGTTCGTGAGCAATTCCCGCCACGAATTGCCCGAGTGCGGCGAGCTTCTCGCTCTGCGTGAGCCGGTCGCGCAGCGCCATGCGCTCGGCCTCGAGCGTCGATTGTCGGGTGATGTCGCGGGCCACCACGACGAGGCCGGCGGTCTCATCGTCGGTGAGCAGCGGCGTGACCGTGATGGCAAATGTGCCGGCCAGCACCTCATCGGTGACCTCGCGCGTGACCGGAGCGGGACCCGCCGCGCGGTCGGTCGTCATCGACGTCAGCCAGTCGATTGTCGCCGGGGCCACGAAATCGCGTAACGAGCGGTAGACAATGGCATGACGAGGGACGCCCACCCGATGGGCGAACGCCTGGTTCACGTGGACGAGGTCCAGCGTCTGATCGCAGACCGCCACGAGGTCGGGGAGCGCGTTGAACGTGTTTTCGAGCTCCTGGCGCGACTTCAGCACCTGCTCGAGCAGCTGCGTATTCTCGATGGCGGCCGATAGTTGCCGGCCAATCTCTTCCGCGCGCGCGACGACGTCCGCCTCACCCCCCGGCTCAATCCGCACGCCCTCGAAAATCAGCGTGCCCAGCGCCCGTCGCCGCCCCTTGAGCCCGACGGCCACGTCCGGAGCGCCCGTGAACGACGTCGCTGAAGGCTCGTAGATCTGGGCGCGATCGCGCCGCATCGCGAGCGCCGCAGGGTGCGCCTGATCGTCGCTGAAGACACGCGAGGCGCGCGCAACCGAGCCCGGGTCCGACGAGGCGTCCAGCACCAGCTCGCGCGCGCGCCGATTGTGAAGCCAGACCGAGATACGGTCCGCGCCAAACAGGCGCGCCGCGGCGTCGCAGAAGATCTCGAGCCCCGCGCGCAGGTTGAGCGCCGAGGACACGCGCTGCATGAAATCGAGCATCAACGCCCGCAGATCGCGCTGCAAGTCCGCATCGCGCTGCAGCCGCAGCCGCTCGATAGCCAGCACGAACGCGTCGGCCACCGGGGCCATCCGCGCCTCGAGCTCCTCGCCTGACGGATCGACATCGAGCCCGATGACGAGCAACCCGAGCTGACCATACAGGCCGTTGAGGGGCAGGAGCAAGGCGTGACGGGTCCCAAGGTGCGCAGCGAGCGAGGTACAGCGGACCGCAATGTCGGGAACCGGCGTCGGCTGCTCGCTGTTCAGGGCCGCGGACGCAAGACGCGCCTCAGGCTCGCTCGTCAGCCATGGGGCTGTCGGCAGGTCGTCGAGCCCGGACGCTGACGTCGGATGAAGTTGCGCCGTTCGGGGGTTGGTCTGCAGGAGGACCGAACATCGGCCGTCCGCCGCTTCGACCGCGCATTCATGAAGCTGCGGAAGCAGGTCCGCCATCCGGACGCCCCGCGCCAGGACCCGGGCCAGATTGGCAAGGCGGACCGCGTCGATCACAATCAGCGATTTTACCACCCGGCCCATGGCCGGTGAGGGACGCCTAAGCATCCCTTGCACAACAGGTTAGGCCCTATAATAACCAGTCAAGGGCTCTGCCGGTCACAATCCAGAGCCGTTTGGCTGGTTCATCAGTATTTTCTGGCGTGCTTCGCCGCACCGGGTCCGTCAGGCGGTCCCAGAAACCGGGCAAACCTCGTTGGGAAAGCCGCACAGGGACTCGGCAGGCCGGGCGTCCCGCCTCACCGTCTAAGACGGAAAAGCCTGTGACGAAAATGAGCTTCGGGCTCGTGGCTCCGGCACGTTTCGTCACACGCCCAAGGGCTGTGCCCTCGATGTCGCGTAACTGGCTGGACCGGAGGCCCCCCGCTTTCCATGGCGTGGTCCGACGAAGAACTCGTCGCCAGATCGATCGGCGGCGACGTCGACAGTTTTAATCAGCTCATCCTCCGATGGGAACGGCCGATTTACGCGCTCGCGTATCGCGTGATCGGCCGCGAGGAGGACGCGAGGGACGTGTGCCAGGAAACCTTTCTGCGGGCGTTTCGGGCCCTGCCAGGGTTCAAGGGCCAGGCAAAATTCTCGTCGTGGCTGTACCGTATTGCACTCAACCTCTGTCGCGATTGGATCCGGCGACAGCGGCGTGCTCCCTTGATGCAACCGCCGGAAGGGGTCGAGCTCGTCGACCTCGTGTCCGAGCGCGGGCCGTCGGAGTCCATCGAGGAGCTGGTCGCTCGGCAAGAGCTCAGCGCAATTGTCGAGCAGGCGATGGCGCTACTGTCCGAGGAACAGCGGACGGCCATCATCCTGAAGGAGTACCACGGGATGACCTTTCAGGAGATCGCCGACCTGCAGGGGTGCCCGCTCAGCACCGTGAAGACGCGCCTGTATCAGGGCTTGACCGTGCTGCGCCGGCACCTGCTAAAAAATGAGAAAACGGCCCCGGAACTGGTGAAACACATATGAGTCTCGACTATCAGTGTGGAGATCCGTCGGCGCTGACCAGTTACCTCTATGATGAGTGCGAACCGGCCGAGCGCTGTGCTATCGAAGCTCATCTCGCCATCTGCACGACATGTGCGGAGGAGGTGGAGGCATTGCGTGCGACGCGGGCACGGCTCGCGTCGTGGGCACCCCCAACCGGGGCGCTGGGATTCCGGATTGTCGCGTCCTCCCCGAAACCGGCGTCCGAGCCCGACCCTGCGCCCGTGCTGACCTCGCCACGCTGGTGGCAGCGGCCGCTGCCGGCCTGGGCCCAGGCTGCGGCGGCGGTGTTGATCTTTGCCAGTGGCGCGCTCATGGGCGTTGGCGTGACGCGGCCGTCCGTCCCACCCGATTCCGCTTCGACAATCGTCAGCGAGCGGCCGATCGACGCAATCCCTATGAGGACGGCTGGTGTTTCGCCGGCCGACCTGGCTGCCCTCGAGGACCGGCTTCGCAGCGAATTCGTGAAGGCACGCCAGGCGGATGGCCACGTCAGGCCGGTGCGCGCAGCGGTCTCCGAGGAGCAACTGATGCAGCAGGTGCGGGAGCTCGTTGCCGAGAGTGAGCAGCGCCAGCAGCGTGAGCTGGCGTTTCGTACGGCGCAAGTCGTTCGTGATCTCGATTCCCAGCGGCAGGTGGATCTGGCACGCATCGAGCGGACGATGGGACAAATGGAAGGCGCCGCGGGCGTCGAGGTGAGGCAGCAGCGGCAGATGCTGAATTACCTGATTCGCGCCGCGCAGCGACAGCAGTAGGGAAGTTGACGTTCGGCGCACACGCGCCGGAGTGACGCAACCAGGAGAGGGACACTGCGGAAGCAGGAGAAAAGGGAAGCAGGAGAGAACACTGTGTTGAAAGTCTTCGTCATCGGCCTGGCTGTGGTGCTTGCGACACCAATCGCGACGGCCCAGCAGGCCCAGCGCCCGGCCCCCCCGAAAGAACAGATGCAGGCGCGCTACAACATCTTCGTCATGGAAGGCGTGCTCGAGCGCGCCGTGCAGCACGGCGCGCAGAACCTCAGTCGGCAGGTCCGCGCAATCATGCCCGACATGCTCCTGCTCTCGGGCGCGGCGCAGGCACGCGGCTTCCGGCTCGACGGCTTCGGCGTGTTCTTCGACGTCGAGGTGCCCGCGATGCGGCGCAGTGTCGCGTGGTCCCTCCGGGCCATGGTCGACCGGAACGGCGTGGCGGCGACCACCGCGCTCCAGCAGCTCAAGGCGCACGTCGAGTCGATCCAGGATCCGCGCGACAGGGCCAATCTTCAGCAGGCGATCAAACGTATCGAGCTGCAGGTCGGGCCCGTGCAGCCGATGCCGGCCGGCCTGCCCGTCGGAGCGCCGCCGCGCGGCACCATCTCCGCTCAGACGGTGCCGGGGCCGGATGCCGGGCAGCCGGTTACGCCGCCTCCGACAACAACGGCGGATCTTGCGTTTGTCTCCGACCCGAGCGAGGCCTACACGTCCGAAGTGAAGAGCGCGCTCATCGATGCCATGCTCGATCACAGCGGCCCGATCGGAGTCGGTCCGGACGAGTGGCTGACCGTTGCGGCGCGCGACAACGAGCGTGTGCCCGGCGATCCGTACGACGTCACCACGATCATGCTTCGGGTGAAAGGCAGCGACCTGGCGGCGTTTCGAGCCGAGCGCATCACGAAAGACGAGGCCCGCAAGCGCGTCGAGGTCAGGGAGTTTTAGATCCTTGGACCGCTATGCGGCCTGGAACGTGAATTTTGTACCCGTTGCGCCGGATCCGCATAGCGGTCCTGGGCGCGCGAAGCGCGCCAGAAAGACACTGGGAGCCGGAGGCCTTCAGGCCTCCGGATGAGTGTCGTGAGCGTTGGCCGATCGTGCAGGTGAGCCAATTCGGTGTCTAATGACGACATGACACGCGTTGCTCTCGTCGCCCTGGCAGCCCTGGTCATCACGGGTTGCCGCAACGTTGAAGTCGAAAAAGTCCTTCAAGTGGTTGACGTCCACACCGGCTGGTACGACGCGGGCGTCGTCGAGGGCGGAAAGAACAAGCTCGTCCCCAGCACCTCGCTCCGGCTTCAGAACGTCTCGAAGGAGCCGATCTCGAGCGTGCAACTCAATGCGGTGTTTCGTCGCCGGGGCGACCAGGCCGCGTGGGACTCGCATTTCGTCAAAGCCATCGGGCAGCAGGATCTTGCGCCCGGCAGCAAAACGCGCGAGATCGTGCTTCGCTCGAATCACGGGTATACGGGGACGCAGTCGCGGCTCCAGATGCTGCAGAACCGCGAGTTCGTCGACGCCAAGGTCGAGATCTACGGCAAGCACGGTCCGCGGACCTGGGCAAAGCTCGGCGAATATCAGATTGACCGCCAGTTGCTGACCCAGTAGGCTCCCGGAGTGCGCCTCTCCACTGCCGCCCTCTCCGAACCCGTCCTCGACCGTCGTCTCGGCCCGCTCGATGCAGCGGCCGTCATCGTCTCCAACGTGATCGGCGGCGGAATCCTGTTCACGCCTCCGCAGGTCGCGGCGTCGGTCCCGAGCGCGCTGCTGTTTCTCTCGACATGGGCGGCGGGCGGGGTCCTGGCATTCGCCGGAGCGATCGCGTACGCGGAGCTTGCAGCCCTGCGGCCGCACGCAGGTGGAGAGTACGTGTATCTCCGCGAGGCGTACGGCAGGCTCGCCGCGTTTCTCACCGGCTGGACGTCCTTTGTCGCCGGCTTTTCCGGCGCGATTGCCGCGAACGCGGTTTTCTTTGCCGTGTATATGGGCCGCTTCGTCCCGGCGGCCGGAGTGGCGACGCCTTTTCTCGTGCTGCCGATCGTGCCCGGAATCCTGGAGCTCACGTTCTCGCCACAGACCGTGTGCGCGCTGGTGCTGGTGTGGGGATTCGCCTTCATCCATCTGCGCGGCGTCGGGACGGGGCGTCTCGTCGGGAACATTCTTGCCGTCCTGAAGGTCTCAGCGCTCGTGCTGTTCGTCGCGTTCGGCTTCTCCTTCGGGGCCGGCAACCCGTCGAACGTCGTCCAGACGGGGCCGGTCGCGCCGGCCAGCTGGCTGCTCGCGCTGATCCCGGTGATGTTCGCCTATTCGGGGTGGAATGCGGCGTCGTACATCGCTGAGGAGATCCGTGATCCCGGTCGGAACGTGCCGCGCGCGTTCGCGCTCGGCACCGGCGCGGTCGTTGCGCTGTATCTCGCGCTGAACATGCTTTATCTCTACGTCCTGCCAATCGATCGGCTCGCGACCATCAAGGGCAGCGTGCTCGACGTCGTCGCCGACGGCCTGCTCGGTCCTGCGGCGGGCGACGTGATGGCGGCCGTGGCAATCATCAGCCTGTCAGCCAGCGTCAGCGCGATGACCTTTGCCGGACCACGCGTGTACTTCGCGATGGCCCGGGACGGACTGTTCTTCCGCCGCGCCGCGGCCGTGCACCCGAAGTACCGCACGCCCGCCACCGCTATCGTCGCGCAGGCGATCTGGGCGTCGTTGCTCCTGGTGTCGGCCAAGGGCGACACGCTCGTCAACTACACCGGATTCGCGATTACGCTCTTCCTGGGGGTTGCGGTTGCCGCCGTCTTTGTTCTGCGATCGCGGGAACCGAACGCGGATCGGCCCTTCCGCGCGTGGGGATATCCTCTGTTCCCGGGCCTCTTCGTCGTCGCGAGCGCGGCGATTCTGATTAACGCCCTCTGGAACGGGCCTGCCGCTGCGGTTGCCTCAGCGGTCGTGATGGCTCTCGGCTTGCCGTTCTATCTGTGGTTCAGGCGCCAATGAATCTGATCATCGGCTATATCAGATTGGATCATCGAATGTGATCATCTCGTCATCTGATCATCTATCGAATCATCGGTGCAGGCGCTCGTTGCATCATCGACCGTCGATGATTCAATGAGTCGGTAGATGGTTCGATGGTGAAATGATCAGATTCAATGATCCAATCTGATATAAGCCGATGATCAAATCGTGCGACGCACTCACAACCGTCGCTTCAACTCCCCTTTATAGGTGATCTTGCGTCCTGGCAGGATGCGGATGTCGATGTCGAGCGTCTCGAAGCCCGGCGCGACGATCTCTATTTTGTGCGGGCCCTCTTCGAGCGTCAGGGACTGGAAGATGCCGTCGAAGTCGTCGACGTGTCCGGCGAAGTAGCCATCGACGAACACCTCCGCCTCCCGCGGCTCGACCTGCAGACGCAGGTCGCCGTACTCGTAGTGGCCACTGGAGGAACCGCCATTCGAGTAGCCTCCAGACGGGTACGGGTAGCCGCCATACGGATAGCCGCCATACGGGTAGCCGCCATACGGGTAGCCGCCGTACACGCCACCGTAGTACGGATAGCCGCCATACCCGCCATACCCATACGGGTCGTACCCATACCAGGCGTACGGATCGTAATAGAAGTAGCCCAGGCCGAACGCGCCGAAGCCGTACGGATACCAGCGCCGGGGATAGTAATAGCGCGGATAGTAATTGTAGTAGTTGTTGAATGTCCGGCCACCGCGCGGCACGGAGACGTTGCCGCCTCGTTGATCCCCGCTTCCGCGCGACACGTCCGGCACGCGCGGCACCGCAGTGCCGGTAGACGGATTGTCGCCACGAGGCCGGCTGCCCCGCGGAACCGCATGACGTTGGTCGTCATCGGCACGCTCCGCGGTCGTCTCGGTCCGGATGACCTCGGCGGGACGAGCGATGGGCCAGCGCGGGATCACGGCGCCGCCGCGCGACGAATCGTTCGCTCGCCGCGCCTGATCCACATTCACCTGTTCGCTCGAGCCGTTCGAGGCATCCGGCGTGGGCGCTGAAGACCGAGGCACACGCGCGCGCGCCGCTTCACGCGCCGCTTCCGGGGTTCTCTCGACGCGGCCTTCGTCGAAGCGGGCGGGTATGCGCGAGCGCCCCGCATTGTCGACGCCGCGCTCGCTCCCGGCGCTGGACGCGCCGCGGCCGCTGTCGGGCGCGGGCCGGGCGGCTTCGCCTCGCGGCACCGCCGCGCGCGACGGCGCGGAAGATTCTGGATCGGAACGTTCCGCGTGCCGCCCACCGTGCTGACGTTGCCCGGCATAGGCCGATGGGGCGCTGAGGACGCACAGCGCGGCGGTCAGCATCAACGCATAGGGGAGACGGGTCATGGTTTTTCTCCTGCGTAACGTATTGTGCGCGACGCCGCTTGCTATTGGATGAGTCACAGCAACCTGCGCGCCAGCCGGATTTGCTGAAATTGCGCCGGTTCGGGAATTGTAGCCCCTTTCGAGGCCCTGGTCCTGTAATCGCGGCAGGCCATCCGTTATCGGGCCGTGCTCACTTTTTGAGGCATACTGCGAGAGTGATCCATGCGACCACCATTCTGGCCGTGCGGCATCGGGACCGCACGGTGCTGGCCGGCGACGGCCAGGTCACGCTCGGCAACACCGTCGTCAAGCATGGCGCGAAGAAGATCAGGCGCTTGTACAACGATTCGATTCTCGCGGGGTTTGCGGGTTCGGCCGCCGATTCGTTTGCGCTCTTCTCCCGGTTCGAAGCCAAGCTCGAACAGTATCGCGGAAACCTGGAGCGGGCCGCCGTGGAGCTCGCGCGCGATTGGCGAACCGACCGCCTGCTTCGACGTCTCGAAGCCATGCTGGTCGTTGCCGACCGCAAGGCGACGTTTCTGATCTCCGGTACCGGCGATCTCATCGAGCCCGATGATGGCATAGTGGCAGTCGGGTCCGGAGGTCCGTTCGCCATGGCGGCGGCACGCGCGCTTGTCCGCCACAGCGGGCTCGACGCGCGTCAGATCGCGGGGGAAGCGATGAAGATTGCGGCGGACATCTGCATTTACACGAACCCGAACGTGACGATCGAGGAGCTGTGAACCCCGCCTGCGCCCGGAGCTAATCGATGGCTATCTTCCTACCGGAACGAACGACCAGCGCTGTCCATGCGCTGACCCCGCGCGAGATCGTCGCGGAGCTCGACAAGCACGTCGTCGGTCAGGCGAAGGCGAAGCGCGCGGTGGCGATCGCGCTGCGCAACCGGATGCGGCGTCAGAAGCTCCAGCCCGAGATTGCCGAAGAGGTGACGCCGAAGAACATTCTGATGATCGGTCCGACCGGTGTCGGCAAGACCGAGATCGCCCGCCGCCTGGCGCGCCTGGTCCAGTCGCCGTTTGTCAAGGTCGAGGCCTCGAAGTTCACCGAGGTCGGCTACGTGGGGCGCGACGTCGAATCGATGGTTCGTGATCTCGTGGAGCTTGCCGTCGACATGGTGCGCGAGGAAAAGGGCGAGGAGGTGCGCGAGAAAGCACGAACCGCAGCCGAGGAGCGCCTGCTCGATCTGTTGCTGCCGCCCTCGCGGCCGCCGATGCCCGGCGAGGACGTGGCCGCCCTGCGCGATCAGCACAGCCGCACGCGCGAGCGCATCCGCGAACAGCTCCGCGAAGGACGCCTCGACGAGCGCATCGTCGAGATCGACGTCCGCGAGAGCGCGATCCCGTCGTTCGAGATCATCGCCGGCTCCTCTGTCGAGGAGATTGGCGTCAATCTGAAGGACATGATGGGCAACATGTTCGGCGGTCGCACCAAGACGCGCCGGCTGAAGGTCCCCGAGGCGCTGCAGCACCTGTTTGCGGAGGAGCAGCAGAAGCTGGTCGACATGGAGTCGGTGAATCGAACGGCCGTCGAGCGCGTCCAGCAGTCGGGCATCATCTTCATCGACGAGATCGACAAGATCGCCAGCCGGGACGGCATGAACGCGGGCCACGGTCCCGACGTGAGCCGCGAGGGCGTGCAGCGCGACATTCTGCCGATCGTGGAGGGGACGACCGTCAACACGAAGTACGGGATGGTGAAGACCGATCACATTCTGTTCATCGCGGCCGGAGCGTTCCACGTGTCGAAACCGTCCGACCTGATTCCCGAACTGCAGGGGCGCTTTCCGATCCGCGTGGAGCTCGAGCCCTTGACGCGCGAAGACTTCGTGCGCATCCTGACCGAACCCAAGAGCGCGCTGGTCACCCAGTACACCGCGCTCATCGGCACCGAGGGCGTGGAGCTGCGCTTCAGCGATGGAGCGATCGAACGGATCGCCGATTTTGCGGCGCGCGTCAACGACAAGACCGAGAACATCGGCGCCAGGCGCCTGCACACGGTCATGGAGCGGCTGCTCGACGAGATTTCGTTCGAAGGGCCGGACCTCGGCGTGAAATCGATTACCATTGACGAGGCTTACGTCGAACGCATGCTCGCCGACATCGTGAAGGACGAAGATCTCTCCCGATACATCCTGTGAACTGGACCGCTCGCGGGGACCCGACGAGAATTCTGAATCGGACCGCTCTGCGGCTTCGAACGTGAATTTTGTACCCGTTGCGCCGGATCCGCATAGCGGTCCTGGGCGCGCGAAGCGCGCCAGAAAGACACTGGCAACCAGTCGCGGGCTCCGCTGGACTATCAGGGGCGGAGCCCGTGACCGGTCGCGCGCCACAGATGGCGTGCCGCTCGATGGCCGTCGCGCGCGGCGGACGTGGAGCGGCCGCGGCGCGCCAACGACCAGCCGAGGGCTCTGCCGCGCTATCAAGGGCAGAGCACTCGGATGGTTCACGTACGTGATGGCCGCGGTCGGTGCGATTGCGGTCACCGGTTGCGGGAAGAAAGGCCCGCCGCTCGCTCCCTTCGTTCGCATTCCGGGGCCTGTGGAGACCATCGACGCGCGGCGGCTGGGCAGCGACGTCTATATCTCGCTGACGATTCCCGCCGCCAACGTCGACAGGTCGACCCCGGCATCGGTAGGATGGGTGGAGGTGTACGCCTACACGGGCCACATGCCGCCGCCGCGCGGTCGCTGGGCGGCGGTTGGCACCCTCATCGCGCACGTCAATGTACCGTTGTCGACGCAGCCAGTCACCGGGAGCCGTCGTGCAGCGCCGCCTCCCACGACTCCGGCCCTGCTCGCGCGAATCGCCCTCGAGCCGGGTGGAAGAATCACCGTCATCGACAGACTGAAGGCCGACGACCTCGTGCAGGGCCGCATCCCGGAGCCCGAGCCGCATGACCGGGGTTTGTTGCCGGTGGCGGGTGTAGAGACGGCGGCGCAGTCGTCGCCGTTGCGGCGGTTCTACGTCGCCTACGCGTTCTCGCCGCGCGGAACGCCTGGCCCCACCGGTACGGCCGCCGAGTTCGTCCTCTATCCGCTTCCGCCCCCGCCGGCTGATATCGAGGCGCGCTACACGCAGACAGGCGTGTCGCTGACGTGGGAGCCTTCGGGGGGTCTCATCGGCTTCCTGCTCGATCACCCGCTGCCTGACGAGCCGCCAATCGAGGACCTCGACGCGCCGGACGAACCACCGCATGCGCCGGCGGCCCCCGCTGCCGACGCCACCATATCGGGGCCGACGCGGTACTTGGTGTATCGGGAGCTGGGGCCGGATCCGCTTGCCCCGCCGGCGAAGCTCGACCTCGACGACTCGTGGAATGCATTCGTGCCGGCGCAGGAGAACGCGGCGCCGCTCTCAGAATTGACGTTCGCCGATTTACCCGTCATGTTCGAGCGGGGACGTTGCTACTCGGTGCGCTCCGTCCGCGGTCTGAAGGAGTTGGTGATTGGGGAGGCCTCGCCACCGGTCTGCTTCACGCCCGTCGATGTCTTTCCTCCCGCGCCGCCCCAGCAGCTTGCCGCCGTCGCGTCGGAAGGAGCGATCAGCTTGATCTGGGAGCCGAACGCGGAACCCGACCTCGGAGGTTATCTGGTCTTGCGCGGCGACGGGTCAGATGCCACACTCGAGCCGCTCACGGCCACCCCGATACTCGAGGCCCGTTATCGCGACGCCAGCACGACGCCGGGAGTCCGGTACGTGTATGCGGTGGTGGCGGTCGACAACCGGCTGCCGGTGCCGAACTGGAGTGCCGAATCGAATCGGGTGGAAGAAACCGCTCGATAGCCGGAGCGAACATGGATCGTATTTACAGAGTCCGCAGT
>DASYQV010000210.1:0-3164 GCA_036005125.1 Vicinamibacterales bacterium | reverse complement strand
GCATTCGCGGGATCCGTCGTGCCGCTATCGCCGCGAGCGCAACAGCTGCCCCGATGACCACCCATAGCGCGGCGGTGGACAGGGGCACACGCGCCCGCGCGTGATCGACGATCTGGTGCCTCTCGGGATACTCTTCGCTCCGTGCCCGTGGTTGGCTTCTCGCGAGCGCGAGAACATCGGCGAGGTGCAACGCACGGCGGTCCGTGGCCTGCGCGATCTGCTCGCGACAGCTGAAACCATCGGCAATGATGAGCGTGTCTTTCGGCGCGGTTCGCACCGCGGGCAGCAGCCGCCTTTCGCCGACTGCCTGCGACACCTCGTAATGATCGCGCTCGAAGCCAAAAGAGCCGGCCATTCCACAGCAGCCGCTGTCGATTGTCTCGCAGTGCAGTCCGAGACGTTCCAACATCTGGCGGTCCGCTTCCATCCCGACGAGCGCCTTCTGATGACAATGACCGTGGACCAGCGCTTTCCGATGCAGCGTCATCGTCAGGAGGCGGTGGGCGTGACGTGCGAGAAACTCCCCGAATGAGCACACGACCGCGCTCAGCCGCCGCGCGCGGTCGTCATCTGGAAAGAGGTTCGGCAGCTCGTCTTTGAACACCGCGAGACAGCTTGGCTCGAGGACGGCGATGGGAACGCCCTCGTCCATCTCCTTCGTCAAGCTCTGAACGATGCGGGTCAGCCGTTGTCGCGCGAGGGCGAGCATGCCGTAGTCGTACAGAGGGCGCCCGCAGCACAGGTGGGCGCGGGGAATACGAACCTGGAATCCCGCGTCCTCGAGAACCCCAACGGCCGCGATCGCTGTTTCGGGATGAAAGTGATTGGTAAACGTATCAGGCCACAGAATCACGCGCGGGCGGCCGGCGTGCAGTCGTGTCGTCCGGCGGAGAAACCAGTCACGGAACGTGAACGGCGCAAAGGCGGGGATGCGGCGCGCCTGCGGCATGCCTGCGACGAGTTTTGCGACGGCACTCAGTCCGGGCGTCTGCGTGATCAGGTTGACCAGTCGAGGCGCGTGCGATGCCATCGCCGCCCAGACGTCAACCAGTCCGAATGCATAGGCGCTCCTCGGCCTCCAGTGATGTTCGTAGTAGTGCGAGAGGAACTCCGCCTTGTACGCGGCCATGTCCACCTGCACAGGGCACTCACCCTTGCAGCCCTTGCACGACAGGCACAGATCGAGCGCTTCGTGTACTTCCTGGCTCGCCCAGTCGCCGCCCAGCGTCTCGCCGCGCAACATCTCGAAGAGCAGCCGTGCCCGGCCGCGTGTCGAATGCTTCTCTTCGCGCGTCACCATGTAGCTCGGGCACATGGTGCCGTCCTGATCCTTGCGGCATTTGCCAGCGCCGACGCAGCGCTCGGTGGCGACCGCGAAGTCTCGCCGATCGTCGGGGAAGCGGAAATGCGTCTCGACCGCAATCGGCCGACGCCCGTCGGGGCCCGCGCGAAGATGTGCGTCGAGCGGGTCCGCATCCACGACCTTGCCCGGATTCATCATCCAGTCCGGATCCCAGATGGACTTGAACTCGCGAAAGGCCTGGACCATCTCCGGGCTGAACATGCGCGAGAGCAGCTCGCCGCGCGCCTGGCCATCCCCGTGCTCACCCGACAGCGATCCGCCGTATCGACGCACCAGGTCTGCCGCCTCTTCCATGAACGAGCGAAAGCGTCTGACCCCGGCGGGCGTCTGCAGATCGAAGCTGACACGGCAGTGCACGCATCCCTGCCCGAAGTGGCCGAACAGATCGGCGATGTAGTCGTACTTGGCGTACAAGGCGTGAAGATCGCGCAGGTACTTTCCAAGTCTGTCCGGCGCGACCGCGGAGTCGTCCCATCCTGGCCACATCGCCGGCGCCTCGCGCGTCGCCGGAGCCGCTGGAGCCCCCATTTCGCGGATTTCCCACAGCTTGTTCTGCTGCTCTGGTTGGTCGAGCACGCGGATGTCGGGCTGCCGCGATAGACTTCTCACATACGCGATCAGGGGCTCGGCGGCGTTGCGCGCCTCGACCGGTGTGTCGCCGCCGAACTCGACGAGCAGCCATCCGCGGCCGGCAGGCAGCAGGCGCAGCCGGTCCTCGCGGATGCCGCTGCGAAGGCCTTCACGCACCAGCATCTCGTCAACGCCTTCGAGCCCGATCGGCCGGTACTCGAGCAGTCGCGGCACCACGTCGGCAGCCTCGAAGATGTTCGGATACCCGAGCACTACGAGCGTACGGTGCGTAAAGTCGCGAACGAGGCGGACGGTCGCTTCGAGGACGAAGACGAGCGTGGACTCGCTCCCGACCAGCGCCTTCGCGACATCGAATCCGCGTTCCGGCAGCAGCGCTGGAAGGTTGTAGCCGGAGACGCGCCGCGGAATGTCCGGGAATTCCTGTCGAATCATCGACGCGTACCGTTCCTGAAATCCCTTCAGCCTGCGATACATGGCGGCCTGCGGCCCGCCGATGTTCATGACGCGCTGATACTCGGCATCGTCGGTGGCCCCGACATGCATCCGCTCGCCGCGGTACGTCAGCACGTCGAGAGTCTCCACGTTGTGTGCCGTGGTGGGGCCCGGTCCGTAATAGTCCGCCTGCATGGAGTGCACGCCGCACGAGTTGTTCCCGATCATGCCGCCCAGTGTGCAGCATCGATGCGTGCCCGGGTCCGGGCCGAATGTCAGATGGTGAGGGGCGGCGGCGCCACGCAGGTGATCCAGCGTGAGCCCGGGCTGAACACGCGCTGTGCGGGCGGTGACATCGATGTCGATGACGCGGTCGAGATACTTGGAGGTGTCGAGAATGACCGCCGTATTGCAGCACTGACCGGCGATGCTCGTGCCCGCGCCGCGCGCGAGGATCGGGGCGCCGTGAGCACGGCAGATCTCGACGGCGGCGATGATGTCCCCCGTCGTACGCGGGACGACAACGCCGATCGGTACTTGACGGTAATTGGACGCGTCGGTGGCGTAGAGAGCGCGGTCGCCGGAGTCGAACCGCACCTCGCCGCGGACCGCGGCCCGAAGATCCTCGAGCAGCGTGGTCACATCAATGGACTTCAAATTTCGCGGCGTCGGTACGCCTCAATTCCAGACCGAGACCGGGCCGGGCCAGGTCGGGGTATAAGCGACCATCCGGCCGCGGCCGTGGAGCGCCATCGAACAGCATCTGCTCGATGCGCGC
>DASYQV010000209.1:0-15456 GCA_036005125.1 Vicinamibacterales bacterium | reverse complement strand
CTCAAGGTACGCAATTTCGCCGTACGTTGAGTCGGGTCGTAGTCGGGGTCTGACCCCGTTCTGACCCTATCGCAGCCGGTTGGCGCGCACGATGAATCGCTGCGGGGCGTTCCCGATGTACGTAAACGGGTAGCAGGTCACCAGCGTCAATGCCGGATATCCGGTAGGCTTCAGCACCCACACATCCTCTGGCTGAACGACCGATGTGCGTTCCACGCGATAGTCGTACGTCCCATCGGACGTGGTCACCCGGATTTCATCGTTATTGCGGATATCGCGCAGGCGTCGGAAAAACGTGTCCCGGTGACCCGCCAGCCCGACGTTGCCGTTCTCGCCCGGAAACGCCGTCCCCGGAATGTGGCCGACGGCCAGTTGCAGCGTGCGCGCATCGCTGCCGGTGCGGATGATGGCCGAGACACCCAGACGCGGGATCTCGAGACGTCCGATCGCCGTTCCGTCCAACGGCCTGGGCCGCGGACGCGGCGTCGCCAGCGGCACATCACCTGCGGTGCCAGATGGCGGCGCGGTGTCCAGGATTCTGTCGAGCTCGCGGTTCTCGAACGCTTGATACAGCATTGTTTCGGCGGACGAATACACGTAGTACCCGAGCGCCGCGATGCCGACGAGGAGCAGCAGCCACTCGAGCAGGCGCAGAAGGCGCGACCTGCGGCGGGAGCCGCGGGAAGGCACAGGCCGCCACATATTACTGGGCGCTGGATGGACCTGGCGCTGTGTAGCCATCGCGACACCGTACGGTGAGCTTGCGTCCGCGAACGTCGACCGCCACCCGCACACGCCGAAACGCGCCGTCGCGCGACGTGTTCGATGGCGTGTAGCCGATGCTGTAGCCGCTTCGGACGTTGCGCGCAATCTCAGTGAACGCGTGGACAACGTCGGCGTCCACCCGCGGAAAATACGACAGACCGCCACCGATCTTCGCGAGCGTCCGCAGCACGTCGGGATCGGCGCTCGCGCCGTGCCTGCCGTCGTCGGTCGCCACGGTATAGATAATCACGTTGCTCCCGCCGGCACGTTCGTACATCTCCTTTTTCGTGTGGACGCTTGCATTGTCCTCGCCGTCAGTGAGCACGACGATGACGTGCTTCTGGTGAGTGGCCTGCTCGACCCGATCGAGGGCGTCGATGACGGCATCGTAGAGCGCGGTCTTGCCGCCGGGCTTCATGGCGGCAAACGCGGCTCGCAGCAACGCGCGATTCGACGTAAAGCGAATCTGTGGCGGGAGCCCAGGGCGGATGTGCTCGTTGAAGTGCACCGTGAACAACTCGTCCTCCGGGTGGCTCGAGTCGGCGAACGCCATGGCGCCGGTGACAACCAACCCGTATCGCGCGATCACGCTGCTGCTGTTGTCCACCACCAGCCCGGCGGCCACGGGCACGTCTTCGCTTTTGAAGAACGTAATCTGCTGCTGCCGACCGTCCTCGAAGACGGCGAACTGCTCCTGAGCCAGATCGGGGACCGCGTTGAAGCGCCGATCGAACACGTTCACGTGCAGGACGACGAGGTCGGAGTGCGACTTGAAGACCCGCCCCTGGGTTCCATCGATCGGCTGTCCGTCTTGCCGTGATTGAGCAGGCGAGGCACCGTACGCGACGAGGGACAGCGCGCCGATGAAGGCCGCGACGAACAGCAGACGGGGGGACATCGTGCTGGTCATATCGCGCTCCGCATCTCCGGCGACCTTCGCGGTCGCCCCTCGTCCGCGCGCCACCACGCATGTGAGCGCGGCGGGGTTCGGAGTGTCCCCCGCCGCTCGCGGCCGGGACCTGTGTTTCTCCAGCCGTCTACGCGGCGCGAAGACGTGCCGCCATCGCGGACCGAGTCGTGTGCCTTACCGACGCCGCCAGCGGATACCCAGCGCACCGCCCAGTGAGAGCAGGCCGATGAGACCGCTGAGCGGCAGCGGGCTGGCGGTGCGGGGCAGCTCGCTCGGGGCCTCGTTTCTCGCACGTTCATTCGTGGGTTCTGCCCGACCCGTTGTGGCGGCCGGGGCCTGGTCGATGTCGACGTCCGGCGCGGGAGCAGCCTGCGCGGACTGTTGTTCCGGCGCCGGCTCGACCTGAATATGCGCCTGGTCCGGTGACGGTTTCTGCTTCTCGCGCGGCCATTCGGAGACCTGGCCCTGCGCATCAATCGAGCTCACCTGCGAATTCGAGCTGCCGATCTGGCCTTCTGTCGAGAGCACGCTCTGTCCCGTGCGCTGAGCGATCCGCAGCGCCTGATCTTTCGGATAGACGAACTCGTGGCCGATTCGGTCGCCAGGATAGTACCAGTACTGCAGCGTCGGTACGGCGGTGGCGGTCGTCTCGCGGAACGTCACGATGGTCTCACCGGTTGGTTCCAGCCGCTCCGCCGGCACCGCAAGGATAGTCGCGTAGACGTGCTTCTCGTCCTGGCTGAACACCTGAATGATGTGCCGGTCGGTGGGCGAGTCCGCGAGCCGGAAGAGGTATGTGCCGGCCGGCAGGGTCACACCAGGGAGCTCGACAGCATTGTTGAATGTGATGAACGTTCGCTTGCTGTCATTGTAGACCTGCGCGGCAGCATTTATGGTTGCAAAGGCCACGACCGCGGTGAAGCACGCGGTGGCCACCAGGTTCGCCCGTTTCATGGATCTTCCTCCTGCTTCGGTCCCGGCGTCGGCGGCGCGCGAGTGTCGCCTCGGCCGCATGAGGGAGGTGCATGTCGTATGCCTGTCGAGCCGAGCCATATCTCGACCCCAACGGTATCGGTAGCGACGGCGAGCCGAGCATCGCTCACAAATCACTAATGGTTGCTGATCCACCGAATCTCGTTCGTGCGGGACTTGGGAGCAAGCCTCGCGTTCTATCGCGACGTGCTTGTTCGTCGTCGTCGAAGGTCTCGACGCGCTTCACGCGAGCGTGTCACGACAGATGCCACCCGTCATGCCGCTCAAGAAGCAGTTCTACGGCATGCGCGAGTTCGCCGTGGCCGATCCGGACGGGCGTGTGATCACGTTCGCGGAGCCGTACCAGGAGTAATCGCGCACACAATCTGGCGCCATGCCATGGCCACTTCGATGTGGCATATGGCCACGGCATGGCGGCCATCTTGTCGCGACAAGGTCTTCAGACCGGATGCGGAAGCTAGACGATGGCGGCCTGAATGGCCTTGCCGACCTCGGAGGCCGTCACCCGGAAGTGGGAGGCGTTCCACACCGCGCGGCCGTTGCGCACGAGGATCGCCTGCGGCGTTTCGTGACGGATGCCGAGGCGTGTCGCGATGGCGTTGGAGACATCGCGATGGGTCTGGACGGTCACGATTGCGTAACGGACGCCGCCCGTCTGTTCCTCGATGTACGCGCGCACCTCGTCCAGCGCTTCTGCGGAGACGCCACACGTATAGCTGTGCTTGAAGAGAAGCAGCGGACGCATGCGCGATTCCGCCAACATGCGTTCGAGCTCGTCGATTCCCGAGATCGGCGTCAGGTCACGTTCCATATTCGACATCGTAGCAGGCGCACCAAGCGACTCTTCAGTTGGCGTTTACTCCTGATGACGTCGCAGCCGCACGTTCATCCACTCAGAGTTGTCATCACCCACCTGTGCGCGGCAGGTTTCCGCCCGCTCATGAGCTCCTGGCAATTCTTGTGCATGAGATGCGCGCACGGCTCTGCCGTACGCTGACGATGAGAGCACGCTTGCCCATTTTTGGCTTTACATCGGCGTCCCGGGGCACGCAAGCGAGGACCAATGGAAGCTCGTGACATGGCGTCGATTTTTCTCCCCTCGCGGATCTCACCCGACGCCGGTTGGTTGAGAGCGGCTCAGATGGTTGGGGGACTCCTGCTCTTCCTGGGGCTGCTCGCGGCCGGCTAGACACGAGGATCGCGCGTGCTGGATCAGGCGGCACGCGTCAATGTGGCCGCCAGCGCCCGCTCAACAATCCCAGGGCCGCTTCCGCGTTCGTCGCAGGACGGATCGTAGGCAGTAAACGCGAGCGCCTCGATTCGGCTCCGGGCGGTGATGGCCGCGAGCACCTCGAGGAGCGCGGCGCTGCTCATACCTCCGGGGCGCGCCCACGTGTTCGCGGTCAGCTCACCTGTATCGAGCACGTCGAGATCGCAGTGCACATAGAGCGCGTCGGCGCGCGAGGCGAGCGTCTCGATGGCCGCCTCGACTCGCTTCAGGCTGGCGCCGCCGATGACGGTTATGCCGGCGGCGCGCATCCGCGCGCCTTCTCCGACATCGAGCGCGTGACCGCCGACAAAGAGCACCTGTTCCGGTGAAATCGGCGTGAATCCCGGGACAGCCCGCAGGAGCGTGTACCAGCACGCGTCGGTCAGCATGGCGAGCGCCATGCCGTCCAGGTAGCCGCTGTGCGTCGTCTCGGGTGTGTGGAAATCGCCGTGGGCGTCGAGCCAGACGACACCGAGCCGGGGCGTGGTGGGATTGGCGCAGGCCGCCACCGCGGTCATGCAATTGCCCGCGAACACCAAGGGCACCGCACCCGATCGCTTGACGTTCGCGACAGCGGTGGCCGTCGCGCGGAGCACCGCGAACGAGCCCTCGATCTCGGACGCGGGGGCGGAATCGATCTCGATACGCTGACGGTCCCCGGGTTGCGGCACCATCGCGGCGAGCCGTTCGGGTCCGGCGCCGACATCGACACCGCGCCGGCCGAGGTGGTACGGGACCTCGAGAAGCCTCGCGGAAACTGTCGTCATCAAGGCTGCGCCGGGTGCTCGGCCTTGTAGTGCGCCACCTTCGCGGCGATCGTCCGGCGGTCCATGTCGATGCGCCCGTTGAAGCGGGCGCCCTCAATCAAGATGACCCGGTCGGCGCTGAGGCTGCCCGTGACGTTGGCAGACTCGCCCAGCTCGATACGATCGGTCGCGGCCACGTTGCCGTTGACCGTCCCGAGAACGAGCACGCGCGTGCTGCGTACGTCGGCGTCGACTTTTGCTGCCTTGCCGACGGTAAGTTCGGCCTCGCGGAGGAGGATGTTGCCCGTGACGCGGCCGTCGATCCGCAGCGGCTCGTCGCAGGTCACGTCGCCGTTGATGATGATGGTTGTTCCAATCGTCGTCGCCATGTAGCTCTGCAGACAAAAGGAGAGGCTTTTGAGCAGTATACTGAAGATCCCGCCGAGGTCTCGCGAAGGCGCTCACGAGCTTGGTGGACGAGCCACATCGCCGGAGTGGTGAAACTGGCAGACGCGCCGGACTCAAAATCCGGTGGGCTTTACCGCCCGTGTGGGTTCGATTCCCACCTCCGGCACCAATCCCTCGCTTCGCTCGGTCTCGGTGCCGGCGCTGGAATCCGACACTCGGCCATCGGCGCGTCACGCCTCGGCCTTCGGGCACGATTCCCACCTCCAGTCTCGGCCTCCGGCGCTCGCGCGCCTTCGGCCTTCGGCGTCGCGGTTTCCCTCGCGTCGCTCGGTCTCGGTGCCGGCGCTGGAATCCGGCACTCAGCCATCGGCGCGTCGCGCCTCGGCCTTCAGGCACGATTCCCACCTCCAGTCTCGGCCTCCGACGCTCTCGCGCCTTCGGCCTTCGGCGTCGCGGTTTCCCTCGCGTCGTTCGATCACGGGCGTTGACGGAGCCCGCGCAAGTGGCTCGAGGGTGAGGGAGTCCGAGAGCAAGGCCACACGCCGTGATGCTCTATAATGAGCCCCCCGGACAGACAGAGCGGCCCTGCAACGAGGATCTGCGCATGAAGTGGATAGCCTCGCTCCTCTCGCTCGTGCTTCTTTCCCTCGCGGGCGGCCGTGTCGCCGCCCAGAATCCGCCGACAAAGAACCCTTTCCAGGGCAACGCCGACGCGATTCGCGCGGGCATGGGGATCTTCCGCGCGCGCTGCGCCGATTGCCACGGCGTCGACGCACGTGGAATCCGCTCGCCGGATCTGACGCAGGTCTGGGCGTCCGGCCGGACCGACGAGGGCCTCTTCAAGACGCTGCGCAACGGCGTCCCGAATACCGAGATGCCGGCGGTCGGCCCGCGCACCTCGGATGACGAGATTTGGAAGGTTCTGGCTTACCTGCGCACGCTCGCGGCGCCGGCGCCGACCGATCCGCCGCGCGGCAACGCCGAGAACGGCCAACGGCTCTTCCGCGTGCAATGCAGCAGCTGCCATCGCGTCAACGGCCAGGGTGGCCGGCTCGGTCCGGATCTGTCGCGCGTGGGCATCGCGCGCGCGGGCGAGTCGGTCGAACGTCAGATTCGCGGCGCACTCGAAGGGTTCCTACCCGGGTTCGAGCCGGTCACGCTCACAACACGCGGCGGGCAACAGATCCACGGCGTGAAGAAGAACGAGGATCTGTTTTCGGTCCAGATCATGGACATGCGTGAGCGCATTCAAGGGTACCTGAAAGGAGACATGCGCGAGGTCAAGGACGACAAGCAGTCGGCGATGCCGGCCTTCGGCCCCGAGCGGCTGAGCCAGAGCGACGTCGACGATCTGTTGCGATATCTGTCCACACTTCGTGGATTCGACCCGGCGGTTCCTCAAAAGTAGGTCCGGGCGTCGAGCTCGGCGGCAGGAGGCTTATGCTCACGACGATGGCTCGGGTCGTTCTTCTGGCAGCATCGGTCGGCGCGGTCGTCGCGGCGCAGCAGCAGGCGCCGCCGCCCCTCGTCACCGCGCAGGAGATCCTCGACGGTCTGAAAGACGATGGTTCGCGATGGCTCACCTTCGGCGGGAACTACAGCAACCACCGGCACAGTCCGCTGACGCAGATTACCCCGCAGAATGTCGCCCGTCTCGTCGCGCAGTGGACCTTCCAGACCGGCACGCTCGGCAACTTTCAGGCGACGCCGATCCTGCGCGACAACGTGCTCTACGTCACCGGCCCGCAGAACGTCAACTGGGCGATCGATGCGCGAACCGGCCGCCAGATCTGGCGCTACCGCCGCGAGCTGCCCGAGGGCCTCACGGCCTGCTGCGGCCTGGTGAATCGCGGGTTCGGCGTGCTCGGCGACAAGCTGTACATGACGACGCTCGACGCGCATCTGCTGGCGCTCGACATGAAGACGGGCGCCATCGTGTGGGATGCGACGATGGAGGACTACCGCCGCGGGTACGCCGCGACCATCGCCCCCCTCGTGGTGAAGGACAAGGTGATCGTCGGCGTCGCCGGCGGCGAATACGGGTGCCGCTGCTTCATCGATGCATACGACGCGCAGACCGGGAAGCGCGCGTGGCGCTTCTACACCATTCCCGGCCCGGGCGAGCCGGGTCACGAAACGTGGGCCGGCGATTCGTGGCAACGCGGCGGGTCGAGCATCTGGGTGACGGGCGCGTACGATCCGCAGCTCAATCTTGCGTACTTCGGCATCGGCAATCCTGGCCCCGACTATCACAGCGACAGCCGCAAGGGTGACAACCTGTACAGCGACTCGATCGTGGCTCTTGACGTCGACACCGGAAAGCTCCGCTGGCACTATCAGTTCACGCCGCACGACGTGCACGACTGGGATTCGACTCAGGTTCCGATCCTCACCGACCTGACCGTCGACGGGCAGCCGCGGAAGGTCGTGATGTGGGCGAACCGGAACGGCTTCTACTACACGCTCGATCGCGTCACGGGAAAGGTCATCGTCGCGAAGCCGTTCGTGGAGGTCAACTGGGCGAAAGGCGTCGACAGCAATGGCCGGCCGATCCTCGTGCCAGGCCATACGCCGGACGAGAAAGGCGAGTTCACGTGCCCCGACATCATCGGCGGCACGAACTTCTGGCCGCCGACGTTCGATCCACGCGCGCGGCTCTTTTTCGTCAACGCACGCGAAGTGTGCGCGACCTACTATGCGTGGAAGCCCGACTACACGCCGGGCGAGCGGTTCACGGGCGGCGCCGGCCAGCGGGCGCGACCCAACGAGAGACGGGCGTACGGAGCGCTGCGAGCCATCGATCCGGTGACAGGCGACCGGAAGTGGGAGTTCCAGTACCCGACGCCCTCGTCTGCAGGCCTGATGTCGACCGCGTCGGGTCTGATCTTCAGCGGCGACAACGAGGCAAACGTTCTCGCGCTCGAGTCAGGCACCGGAAAGCTTCTCTGGTGGTACCAGTTGGGCTCGAACGTCCACGGGGCGTCGCCGATCACCTACATGGTCGACGGACGCCAGCACCTGCTGGTGCCTGCGGGCACGACGCTCACGGCGTTCGCGCTGCCTGACGTTGCACGCGTGACCAACACGAGAAATTGAAACGAAGACAGACGTAGGCCGGGCGGCGCTGATTTTGGTGATTCTACTGGGCCGCATCTTAAGATGCGGCCTACGACTGAGGATGCGGCCTACATCGGTGCTTACGGCAGCGCCAATGCCACGTACTCGGCGGGATGCTCCCGGTCGCCGATCGCGACGACGATGTACTGCTTTCCCTCGAACATATAGGTGATCGGCGCGCCGGTCGTCCCCGCCGGCAGCTCCGTCTGCCACACCGTCTCGCCCGTTGACTTGTCCACTGCCTTGAACCGATTGCTGCCGTAGCCGACGGAGATCTCTCTCGGCATGTCCGGCGGCAGCCGCGAACCGCCAGCCGCCATGATGGGCGATCCCTCGCCGATGAACAACAGCGTTCTGGTCACCACCGGTGAGGGCCGACCCGGGTTTCCAAGCGGTGGCAGGTTCAGATGCTTGATTGCAGGATGATTGCGCGGGCCATCGCCGTTCGGCACCATCCATCGGTGCTCGCCGCGGTTCAGATCGATCGCGGTGATCCGTCCGTACGGTGGCTTGAACAACGGCAGGCCGCGCGGTCCGCCGATCCACCGCCTCGAGCCTCGGATGTACCGCAGATTCGTCTCTTTCGCGTTCCCCGCAACGATGTCGGCGACGAACGGCGCTGTCACCGAGGGGACGAAGAGCGTCGCCGTTTCGGGGTCGAATGCCGCACCCTGCCAGTCGGCGCCGCCCTGGGACCCGGGCAACTGGATCGTGCCTTTCGTGTCGGTGTCCGCCGGCCCCCGTATCGAGGGCGGAGTGAAAATCGGACCCATCACGTAACGCTTCGTGATCTCGATGGCCTCGGCCCGCAGCTCCGGCGTGAAGTCGATCAGGTTGTCGATTGTCGCACCTTGACGATCGAACGCCGGCGGCTTGGTCGGGAAGGGCTGCGTCGCCGCCGCCCTCTCACCAGGCGTCGTCGATTTGGGCACCGGCCGCTCCTCGATCGGCCATACCGGTCTGCCCGTGACCCGATCGAACACGTACGCGAACGCCTGTTTCGTGACCTGGACAACAGCCTTGATCGGCTTGCCGTCTACGGTGATGTCGGCAAGGATCGGCGGCGCTGGCGGGTCGTAGTCCCAGAGATCGTGATGGGTGAGCTGGAAGTGCCACACGCGCTTGCCGGTCGTCACGTCGACGCAGACGAGCGATGTACCGAAAAGATTGTCACCGAGGCGATGGCCGCCGTACATGTCGTTGGTCGGCGCCGTGACCGGCATATAGACATAGCCAAGCTGTTCGTCGGCGCTGAACATGGACCATACGTTCGCCTGACCGCTGTACGCCCACGATTCGCCTTCCCACGTTTCGACGCCGAACTCGCGTCCCTGCGGAATCACGTGGAACTGCCACCGCACCTTTCCCGTGCGCACGTCGTACGCCCGCACGTCGCCGCGCGGCTGCTCCATCCGTCCCGGAGAGTCGGTCATCGATGTGCCGATGAGGACGACATCGCGCACGACCAGCGGCGCGCCGGTCCACCGGTAATCGGTCATCAGGGGACCGAGGCCCACTTTCATATCGATGCGGCCGCGTGTGCCGAAGTCCGGATAGGTCTTCCCGGTCTTCGCGTTCAGCGCATAGAGATATTCCCCACGCTGGACCAGGATGCGTTCGTCCTTGCCGTCGGTCCAGTAGGCGACGCCGCGCGTGCTGTCGCCGCGAAGCTCCTTCGACTCGATTGGTTCCTGAACCCAGATCGTCTTGCCCGTCGCCGGGTTGAACGCTTCGGTCAGTCCGATCCCGTTCGGGCTGTACAGAACCCCGTTCACCATCAGAGGCGTGGCGCGGAAGTTGTTCGAGAACCGCAGGGAGGGATCACGCGCCGTCAGGCTCGGGTCGACGGCGGGACGCCGCCACGCGATACGGAGGTTGGACACGTTCTCTCTGGTGATCTGATCCAGCGGGGTGTATTTCGTGCTGCCGCTGTCGCCCGCGTACGATCGCCACTGACCGTTCTTCGCGCCGAACTGACCCGAGACCTGAGCTGTCCAGGCAGCGACCGCGAGCGCAAGGAGTCCGACGACCCGGATGTGTTGTCGCGTCATGACGTGCCGACCTCCGTGAGGGGCGCTGTGGCCGCCGGAACCGGCACGATGCTACACCTGTTGAGGTGCGGTGGCGCAATCTTGATGGAGTGGTTGTAAGACCGGTGAGCGGGCACGGGATGCGGGTCTTCGATGAAGACCCGATTCCACTGGGCCGCATCTGGAGATGCGGCCTACGACTGGAGATGCGGCCTGCGACCCAGGGATCTAGACGCGGGTCTTCAGACCGCAAGCACTGGAGAGTTGGAAGCGCGAGCAGGATGCGGCAGAGGGCAGCCCGTGTGCGGCCCTCTGGTCATTCGCGCTCCCTTCGCGTTCGACGGGCTCGGGCGTCGGCGAACGGAGCACACCACCCGCGCGGGAACCAGTGGTGAGTCAACGCCGTTGCAGGCAGCCGGGCGCGTGAAGCGTCGACGTGCGAAGGTCGAAACGTACGCCGGCTCGCATGGTAACGATACTCAGCGATTCAGATCCGGCTTGCTGCCGGGCGGGTTGGGATTGCCTTGCCGAGCCGGGTCATTCGGATTCCGCGTCTGGTTGCCCTGCTGCTCGGCGCCGCGCGGATTCTGCGGCCGGCCAGGTTCGGGTCGACTTGGGTTCTGACCCGGCTGACCGGGCCGCTGACCCGGATTCTGGGGCGGATTCTGGCCGGGATTTCGTTGCTCAGGCATGGTCACTCCTTGGGGGCGGCGAGCTCATCACAGCAATCCACATGCCCGGCCTCCCGGAGAGCCACTCAGGCGTAAGATGACGCCATGCGACGATGGCTGCTTCCCGGGATAGCGCTCCTTTTCGCACTCTGGGCTGCGTTCGGTGACACGGCGCGCGGCCAGACACGATCGACACCCGCCGATCTCGACGCGCCGCTGCGCGCGTTCTGGGACGCGGCGAGTCCGGATGAGGCGGAGCGGGCCGTGCCGCGCGTGCTTGGCGCCAGCTCCGACTTCGACGCGATCTGGAAACGGCTGAAGGCCGGCCGCACCTATACGACACAGCCGACCGGCCGGCGCTCGCTGCCCTCCACGGCCGACGGCGTTGCCCTCGATAACGTGGCCGAGATTCCCGCCGACTACGATCCTGCGCGGCCGTGGCAGCTGCGCGTGCAGCTGCACGGTGGGGTCGGACGTGAAGCGCCTGCCGCAGGTGCGGAGATCCGGCCGCTCACCGACCGCATTCCAGGCGTCCCCGAAATCGTCCTGCACCCGCGCGCCTGGTCGGGATCGATGTGGTGGATGGCGACCGGCGCGGACAACATCATGCAACTGGTCGACCGGGTGAAGCGCGCCTACAACATCGACGCCTCACGGGTGTACGTCTCCGGCATCTCCGACGGCGGCACCGGGGTCTTTTTCCTGGCGATGCGTCTCGCGACGCCGTGGTCGGCCTGCATGTCGCTCAACGGCCACCCGAGCGTGCTTGCGAACGAGCAGAGCCTCGCGGATGGCGAGCTGTTCATCGGCAATATGGTCAACTGTCCGCTGCTCATCGTGAACGGAGGGCGCGATCGTCTGTATCCCGCCAGATCGGTCGCGCCGCTTGTGGGCATGATGCGGCGCGCGGGCGTCTCGCTGCTGTTCCATGTGTTCGACGACGCCGGCCACGACGTGAGCTGGTGGCCCGACGAGCGCCCGCGGTACGAGGAATTCGTACGGACGCACGTACGTCCGGCACATCCCGAGCGGCTGTCGTGGGAAACCGAGCGTACCGATCGCTACAACCGGATGCGCTGGCTCGTGATCGATCGACTGGGCGCGCGGCCGTCGGACGTCCAGCTCGAGGACGTGAACACCTTTGGTCCGAATCCGGAGCAGACCGTGACGCTGTACGCGCGGGACCACCCATCGGGGCGCGTCGACGTTGTCCGCAGCGGAAACACGTTCGACGCCAGGACGCGCGGCGTTCAGGAATTCACGCTGCTGTTGTCTCCCGATGTCGTCGACTTCGCCCGCCCGGTCCAGGTCGTCGTGAACGGACGGACGGTTCACACGGGCGCGATCAAGAAAGATGTCGCCACGCTCCTGCGGTGGGCCGCGCGCGACAACGATTCCACGATGTTGTACGGCGCCGCGTTGAAGATTGCGGTTCCGTAATGAATTCATGATTCGTGATTCATGATTCTTGATTTCCGATCGGATCCCCAAATCGCGAATCGAGAATCACGAATCAAGAATCAGGAATCGAGTACGGCCTGGCGCACGACGTCGGCCACGCGCTCGACCTCGACGTCGGTCAGCGATTCATGGACGGGAAGTTGAATCGCCGTGGCGGCGCGGTCGGCGCCGGGTGAGGGTACACGCGCGCCGTCGAACAGCGGCAGCCGCGTGCAGACGTCGACGTGAAGCATCTCGGTGTCAACGCCGCGACGGAGGCAGTATCGCGCGACCGCATCGGGTCGTTCCGCATAAATCGCGTATTGATAGAACACGTGCGTCCGCCCCGGCGGCACGCACGGGAGCTCGACGCCCGCGCCGCGCAGCGCGTCGGTGACGACGTGCGCGTGAGCGACGGTACGAGCGGTCCACTCGTCGAGGTGCGCGAGCCCTTCGAGCCCGAGCGCCGCCTGCACGTTGCTGTAGCGCTCGCGATACGCGGCGGGCAGCGGATCGAGCCGCCGGATCGATTCCCACAGGTAGACGTCGGGTCGCGCCTGAAAATACGACGCGACCCACAGCGCCGGAAAAAGGGACCAGGTGAACACGCGCGGCCGGATCGCGATCCGCTCCACCTGGCCGAGACGAAGCCGGCGCACGACGGCGGTCTCGGCCGGCCAGGGTTCGGCTTCCGCGAGCGCGCGAACGCGCGCGGCAAGGCTGCGATCGCTCGTGACCGCCATGCCCCCGCCGTACGTGTTGAGCGGCTTGAGCAACTGGAAGCTGAAGAAGCTCGCGTCGCCAAGCGTGCCCACCGGTTGTCCGTGCCAGGTCGCTCCGAGCGCGTGGGCGCAGTCCTCGATCACCGCGAGACGGTGACGCCGCGCGGTGGCGAGGATCGGATCCATGTCGCACGGCAGCCCGTAGAGGTGCGTCGGGACCACGGCGCGCGTGCGCGGTGTGATCGCCCGCTCGAACGCGTCGGGATCGAGCGTGAACGTCCGGGCGTCGATGTCGGCGAATACCGGAGTCAGTCCGGCGACCCGGGCCACCTCCGGAACCACCCAGAACGTGAGGGACGGAAACACGACCTCCGATCCGCTCGGGAGATCGAGCGCTCGAAGCAGGTAATAGAACGCCATCCGTCCGTAGGAGGCCGTGATGGCATCGGAGGCGCCGAGGCGCGCCGCGAACGCGTGCTCGAACGCGGCGAGGTGCGGCCCCCGGACCAGTTGCCCCTTTGCCCGGAGCGCGTCAATCGTCTGCTCCGTGTTCGGGATCACCCGGGCGCCGTACCTCGAGACCGCAGTCAGCACGCGACAGGCCTGGACATCGCGGCCCTTTCCAGCCGGCCGTGGCGTGCCGACACCCGCTCGTCGAGCCGCGCGAGCAGCGACGGCCGCGTGCGGCGCATCCGCAGGTAGTTCGCCAGATACGACGGGCGCATGTAGAAGCGCGTGTACGCGGCGCCGAGCAGAAACACCAGCTCCTCGGACGACAGATGAGGATGGCGGAACGTCGGGGTGTATCCGTCGAACCGCTGCCAATCGTGCTCGAAAATGTGCGGCGCGAGCTGACGCCACATCGGGGTGCCGGGGTACGGCGTGAGCACTTTGAACTGCGCGACGGTCGACCCGAGATCGATCGCGTACTCGATCGTTGCCGCGATCGATTCCCAGTCGTCCTGCAGGAACCCGAACACGTAGTATCCGGCAGTGACGATGCCCAGACGCCCGCATTCGGCGATCACGCGGCGCTGGTGCGCTTCGGGAATCGGGCGACGGCCCGAGCGCCGGAGCGTGTCGGTCGAGACCGTTTCGACGCCGAAGCTGACGGCCGCGAGCCCGGCGCCGCGCAGCGCCGTGAGCAGACCCGTGTCGAGACGGTCGAGACGGGTTTCGCACTCGAACCGGATGCTGAGCCCGCGCGAGCGAATCTCGTCGCACAAGGCCAGGCACCGATCGCGGTCGTTGGTGAACAGCGGATCCCGGAACACCACGTACGGCCTGCGTCGCACGCGAGCGAGGTACTCGAGCTCGTCGCAGATGTTGGTCGTGGACCGCGAGCGAGGCGCGGCGAGGATCCGATGTGGACAATATGTGCAGTACTCGGGACAGCCCCGGCTCGCCAGCATCGGGACTGCGCCGCCCCACGGCCGGGCGTACATCGGCAGCGACCACAGACCTTTCGCGCGGGCGCCGACGAGATCCCATCGTGGAAAGGGCAGCGCGTCGAGATCGCCGATTGCCTCGCTGACCACGTGGCCAGCCAGCTTTTCACCCCGCGCGAGTCGTCCGATGGCATCCTCGGGCTCCCCGAGGACGACGAAGTCCCCGTGCGCGTCGAAGAGCTCGGGAAGCTTCGACGCCGCGAGCCCGATGAAACCGACCCGCAGGCCGCGGTCGCGCTGGGCCCGGCCCCAGGCGGCCTCGCGACGATAATCCACCAGCGACGTCAGGATGATCGCGACGTCGCCGTCGACCGCCGCTCCATCGGTCCACACAACGTCGTGGCCTGCCGCAGCGCAGATCGCCGCGACGTATCCCAACTGCACGCTCGGCATGGCGAGCAGGCGCTGTTTGATGGCGCATACGACACTCGTGACGCGCGAGAATGGTCGGAAACGCGACCCGTAGCCGCCGGCTACGGTGTCCTTGACGACAAACCCCTCACTCGATCGTAAATCGGCCAGAACGATCCGCACGACATCACTCCTTCCGCCTCACGGGACCACCTGCCACTGCGGGTAGTGCCCGGCGCGATCACAAGGGATCGCGAGGGCGGTCAGCAGTTCACAGGAAATGCTCGGTGAACGTGATAGTCACGAGGGGAGCAGGGGAGGGCCGCGCGGAACGCGCGTGCGAGGATCAACGGTCGTCGCGCGGCGGCGAGATCGCGGGCGTTGCGGATTCCGCTCGACTTGAAACCGCGAGACATGTGTCGACGGCAGCAGGGACGGATCGTCGTTGTCGTTGAGGCGAAATTCCACACTGCGGGCATGATCGCCCCACGCCGAGGCGCCGCCGGTAAGCTGCGAAATCTCGACCCGCTCGTAAAGGCCGTCTTCGTTCAGGTCGGCGGGAGGACACGCAATTGCCACAGAATC
>DASYQV010000208.1:0-2785 GCA_036005125.1 Vicinamibacterales bacterium | reverse complement strand
TGGAATGTCGCCGCCATCGAACCGGACCGGATTCAGACGAGATACCACGACGACGGCGCACCGGCCTGGTTCGCGACAATCAAACGGATCTAGACTGCGGGACTGGTCGGCCCGGTGAGCGATCCCGTGCCGTCACTCATGCTCTTTGGGACGGCCGTTGGTTGCAGAATCTCGGAGGAAACGTTCGAAACGTCTCCGCGGACGACCAATTCCCGTCACGCGTCTGCGGTGATTACGCGGCCTGCGGCGTGGGGCCGAGGATCATCCACGACGTACCGAAGCTGTCGCTGAGCATCGCAAAGCGGGATGCAAAGAACGTCGTCTGCATCGGCATGAAGATCTGGCCGCCCTTCGAGAGCAGCGCGTAGATACGCTCGGCCTCCTCAATACTGCTGACGGTGAGACTGAGATCCAAGCACACTATGTTGGCGACGCGCGAATGGATTTCAGCGCGGCAGGGGGCGGCCGTCTTCCCCGATCCGCAGGAGGCGCGCCAGCGCGCGGAAGGCTTTCAGCATCTCGGCATACGAGTAGTTCGCGTTCCGCCCGCTCGGGTTCGGCAGTACGAACACGCGGGCACCGGCGAGCCGCTCGTCGTGGAGTCCCAATGCCACGGGACCTTTGATGTCGGGAAACATCGCCCGGAACACGGTGACGCCCACCAGCGCCACGATCTCCGGCCCGCAGCGGCGGATCTTTCGCAGCAGGCGCGCGCGACCCGCGATGTACTCCGCCGGGGTCAGGGCGTCGATTCCGGGCGTTGGCCGGGCCACGATATTGGTGACACCAAAACCCCACTCCGGCAGGCGGTCATCGTCGGTGTAATCGATAACCTCAGGGACGAGGCCGCCATCGTAGAGGAGCTTCCAGAAGCGGTTCGAGTAGCCGGCGAAGTGATGCCCGGTCAGCGCGGAGCGGACGCCGGGGTTGATGCCGACGAACAACACGCGGACACCCGGCTGAATCCGGTCGCGAAGGGGAGGCCACGCGTTTCCACGAGAGACCGAACGTCGCGATCCAGGTGGGTAACCTATAATTCGACTCATGGCCAACTGGCTCATCAAAGAGGAGCCCGAACACTATAACTATGCGGCGCTCGAACGCGATCGGCGGACGGTGTGGTCGGGCGTGAAGAACCCGCTCGCGCAGAAGCATCTTCGATCTATCCGGAAGGGCGACCGCATCTTCTATTACCACACGGGCAAGGAGAAGGCCGTCGTCGCGATTGCGAAAGCGGCCAGCGATGCGTACCCGGACCCGAAGGACGAGAAGCTGTCGGTAGTGGACGTCGTGCCCGAACGACGGCTCGAGCGGCCCGTTACGCTGGCCGCGATCAAAGGCGACCGGGCATTCGCGTCGTTTCCGCTCGTTCGGATGTCGCGGCTCTCCGTGATGCCGGTGAGCGACGTCGAGTGGACGCGGATCGAGAAGATGGCCCATGCGTAAGGCGCCGTGGCACGCCCTTCCCTACCTGGCGGGCTTTCTGCTGCCGCCACATGTCGTCGGGTGCATTTCGGAGGGCGGCTGGTGGACGTTCATGCCGGTTGTCACCGTTTCGTCGCGGTGCCCATCGTCGATGCGCTCAGCGGGACGTCCGATGAGGCGCGCCCCCCGGCCGACATGGACGCGAATTTCTGGTTCCGCATCGTCACGTGGGCGTGGGTGCCGGTGCAGCTCGGGCTGCTTCTGCGGGTGCTGACCATGGCAACCAGCGGGCGGCTGTCCCCGCTCGAAATCGCCGGCGCGACGGTCTCGATGGGCGTCACGTCGGGTGCCCTCGGAATCACGTTCGTGCACGAGCTCGTCCACCGCAGCGGCCGCTTCGAGCGCGCACTCTGGGAGATCGTGCTCGCCAGCGTCAGCTACGCGCACTTCGCCATCGAGCATGGACATCACCGGCACGTCGGTACGCCGGTGGATCCGGCGACGGCGCGGTTCGGCGAGAGTTTTTATCGCTTTCTGCCGCGAACGTTGTCAGGCAGCCTGATCAGTGCCTGGCACCTGGAAGTCGATCGGCTCGCGCGGCGCGGCCGCAGCGCATGGTCGCCCGCCAATCGGATGCTGCGGTATGGCGTCACTCAGATCGTCCTCTGGGCGGCGCTCCTGCTGATCTACGGCGCAACCGGCGTCGCGGTCTTCGTGGGACAGGCCGTCGTCGCATTCTCGCTGCTCGAGGTGATCAACTACATCGAGCACTACGGGCTCACGCGGCGCGAAATCGCACCGGGCGAATACGAACGTATCGCGCCGCAGCATTCGTGGGATTCGTCCTACCGCGTCAGCAACTGGATGCTCATCAACCTGGCGCGGCATTCCGATCACCACTGCGTGGCGTCGAAGCGGTACCAGTCGCTCGAGCTCCTGGCCCCAGCCCCGCAGCTTCCTGCCGGTTACGGCGCGATGTTCCTGCTGGCGCTCATTCCACCGCTCTGGTTCCGCGTGATGAATCCACGGGTGATGGCTGCGACGCGCGTGGCGGAGAGTCTCCGCTGAGCACGGATCTAGTAAAGGCCCGCGCCTACACGTTCACTCTAAAGCGGCGTCGCGTCACTATAATCCGGTGATGGTACGTCGGGCGCTCCTTCCGGGACTCATTCTCCTGCTTGCGCTACACAGGCCCGCGGCACAATCATCCATGCCATCGGTCCTCGTGTCGCGACAGCTCGCCGAGGCGGAACACGTGCGCGTGGGAGACATCGTGACCCTTGCGGCCGACCCGGCTGGAACCCAGGCAGGGCGATTCCGCGTCGCGGGCATCTATGAACCGGTCCCAGACCCGATGCGC
>DASYQV010000207.1:0-20694 GCA_036005125.1 Vicinamibacterales bacterium | reverse complement strand
CCGTCCGATCGGTCGAGGCATCGTCGACGACGATCAGTTCGAAGTCCGGATAGGTCTGAACCAGCACGCTCTCGATCGCTTCGGCGATGTACGCCTCGCGATTGAAGGCCGTCATCACAACCGATACGGAGGGCGCGTCGCTAGACGCCTTGAAGGCCTGAGTTGTCTGCAAATGAGTCAAGTTTAGCGAACGGTCTTCAAGGCGTCGCGCCCCGCCGGAGGCGGGGCAAAACCAACACTGTGATTAGCGAGGCGGAGCTCATACCTGCACATGCTGGATCGTCTGAGGCAGAGCCTCGCTGGTCATCGGGCCCGTCGTGCGAGCGAACGGATCGCCTTGACGGCGGCATTCGGGATCCAGGGTCGATCGAGACGACTGCCGTATCGAAGGCGGGTGCGCGGCGGACGCGGCCGGCGAAGCTCGTGGTGGCGCGCAAAGAGCTGTTGATACGCGCGCACGCGTTCGCGGACGTTGTAGCGGGCAACGACCCGTTCACGCGCAGCAGCGCTCATCGTCTCGAGCCGATCGCGATCGGAGTGCAGCGCTCGTATGGCGTCGGCAAACGCGGCGATGTCGCCCACCGGAGGTGTGATCCCGTGAACGCCTGGATCCACCAGCTCCCTGACGCCGCTCGGAATGTCGCTGACGACCGGCACCAGTCCGGCGCCCATTGCCTCGATCATCGCCACAGGGACACCTTCGGTGCGCGTCGGCAGAACGAACACGTCATGTCGCGCCGCCTCCTCGATCACCTCGGCATTGGCCATGACGCCCAACCAGCGAACGTGCGCCGCGCCGTTCCATCGCGCGCGCAGCTCGGCGTCGTCCGGGCCGCCGCCGACAATCGTCCACGACACCGGTGTGCCCGTGGCGCTGAGCGCTGCATCGATAGCTGGAAGATCGAGGACGCCTTTGTGTCCGTGATCGAGACGTCCTGCATAAAGCAGTCGAAGCGGTCCGCGGGCTGCCGTCCGCGTGCGCGCGGGCAACGGGATGCCATACGGCAGGTGGACGATCGACCCGTGACGCCCCGGCAGACGCTGTCGGAGAGTATCGAACATCACCTGTCCGTAACAGATGAACACGTCGATGACGTCCTCGTGGCGCACGGCAAGGTCGTAGTAGTAAGGATCGTCGCCGTGTATCAGCATCATGACCGTGCGGTTGACGTCGAGCGCGGACACCGTAGCGAGCTCGACGAGGTCGTTCGTCACCAGCACGCCGCCGCCGGGAGGCAACGCGCGGCGTACGCGACGGATCAGCGCGTGGATGTTCTCGATACCAAGGCTGACCCGCACGACACGTTGCGTGTCGGCCGGGAGCCGGCCCGTGAAGCGCGCGTCGGCCGAGCGCGCCTCGTCGGTGAGCACCACGTGATATGTGAACGCATCCGGCTCGCGGTACGCGAGCAGATTGGCGATGATGCTGATCACGCCGCCCATCACGCCGGGCGACACGAACACCACCGACTCGGGTGGGCCGCTCATTGGTCCCGCCATGCCCGTACGGTGACGGCCCATGTATCCGAATTGTCCGGGAAGGGCGACGCGACCGGCGCCGTGCTGCGCCACGGAAGCGGCACTACGTTCGACATGCTGACGCGAAACCCGGCCCGTTCGAGCAGGTCGAATACTTCCGGCGTCCGGCGGTGTCGCGGATCGAACTCGTGGACGTCCAGAATCATCGCATGCACGTTGTCCAGCGCGGTTAGACAATCGGTGAGGACCGTGACCTCGGCGCCCTCGATATCCATCTTGAGCAGGTCGATCCGGTTCCGGGCTATCACGTCCCGCAGGCGGATCGATGGTACCGTCATCGTCTCTGCGGCCAATCCCACGCTCGTGCCTTCAATAGCTCCCGAATCGGCGCCCTCTTTCTGGAAGCTGACTGATCCCTCATGCGCCCAGACGGCAACCGCATCCACGTCGACGTCCCCGGCCCCGTTGCTCGTGAGATTGCGGCGGCACAGCGCCGCCAGTGCGGGATCGGCTTCGTACGCGGTGATCCGCGCCTGAGGATATAGATGCTTGAAGTACAGCGCCGCCAGGCCGATGTTGGCGCCGCAGTCGAGAATGCGCGGCCGGTTGGAGGCGCTCGTAAAGCGCAACGCGCCGTCCACGAAGATATCGCGCCACTGCGGACAGAGCGTCAGCAGGTCGGCATAGGCGAGGCGGTAACCGTCGAGCACGATCTCGCCCGGCGTGTGGCGCGGCACCGCAGCCGCGACCCGGCAGGCGTAGTGCCACGCCGCAAGCTCGCGAGGTGGAAACAGCCACCGTTTGAAAGCCGCACCGGCACCACGTGCGCGCCGCAGCAACGGCTGCCGCACGTCAGCGTGCCGCCGCGACCCGCGGCCGCGTGTTCACGGCGTCGGGCGTCTGGAGCGTCCGCTCGAACGCTCCGTCAAACCAGCGATCGACGACCTCCACACCCTGCGCAAAGCTGTGATCCTGATTCGACACCTCGTACTTCCAGGCGCCGAAGCGGCCGCGGCTGTAGACATTCCGCACCTCGAGCGCCGGCAGCAGCGTCCGAAGGGTGGCGTCTCGGCCGAGCGACGGAATCGGGTATCCTCGCTCGAGGCGCGTATGCCACGTGTGATGGACGACGTCGTGTCTCTCGACGAGCGACGTGGCACGCAAGCCCTCGAGCGTCTCATCGACGATGCGCTCGCGATCGACCGGCCTGAAGGACGACTCCGAAATCTCCGCCATCAGCGACCATTGGCGGCCGGGCAACGGCACGTTGTGCGGCGAGTAGTGTGAGAAGTGCGTGACGCGGTAGAAGGGACAGTTTGATTCCGGAAAATATATCCAGCACTTCGAGGCGACGTGCGTTGGCGGCCGGCCGTTGAGACCAACGCCGACTATGTGGGTAGAGGAATATTCGAGTTGCGCAGCCTCGCCGCCGAGCGCTACCGCGAGATCGCTCATGCCCACGAGCTCGTCGAGCGGGATCGTACTGAGCAGCCGGCCATAGCTCACCACCGTTCCGTCGTCGAACGTTGCGCGCTGCCGCATCGTGTCGACGTGTGCGAGGCGCGTTCGAAACCGGAGCCGCGCGCGATGATGCAATGAGAGCCTCTCTGCCAGTGCCCGCCAGATCGCGCCGGTGCCGCCCCGCGCGGGGAACCGGAAGCGGTTGTTCGGGCCCCACGACACCTCGTCCCGCTGCAGACGCACGTTCTCGCGGATTCGGTGAAGGTCAACCACCGCCACGCGGTCGCCGACCCACTGCGAAGTCATCAACTCAGGATCGCGGGCCCAGACCTTCCGGTTGTACGGGCGCATGAACAACGTTGCGATTCCTTCACCGAACGTCGCATCAATCCAGTCTCCGAAATGCTCGGGCGCGCCACCCGTGCCCGCCTGCGCTGCCTGCTCGAGCCCACGGAGACAGGCGTCGCGCTGCTGTGGAGGCAACCGGTGCACGTTGAGCTGGAAAGGATACGGGACGAACCGGCCCGCGACCCAGACCCATGATTCGCGATCGTGGTAGAGCCAGCCATTGGCCCCGAGGAGCTCGTCCATGAGGGCATCGAAGTATTCGTAATGGCTGAACTGCACGTGACCGCCGAGGTCCCACGTGAAGCCATACTCGTCGACGACGGACCGCGCGAGGCCTCCCGGCACCGCATCGGTCTCGACAAGCAGCCAGTCCTGGTGCCCGCGGGCGTCCAGCCGCCACGCTGCGCCAAGTCCGGTCGGCCCGGCCCCGACGATTAACGCATCGACCCGCATCAGGCGGTGGCCCGGCGGCGCTTCACGCCGGCGACCTTGTCGTAGAGCGCGAGATGACGGGCGCCAAACTGGGCCGGCCTCAGGTGTTCTTCGTAGCATCGCCGCGAGCGCGCACCGAGCGCATCGAGCTCGGCTTGTGGCACACCAAACAAGCGCTCGAGGCCGGCGGCGACCGTTGCAGGCGCGAGGTTCGCGAGTGGCTCCACGCCGGCGCCAAGCGTGCGGAACGTGCGGTTGCCGCCCGTATCGTGCAGCAGCAGCGGAAGACCAGACTCGGTCGCTTCAATCAGCGAGAGGTCGAAGAGACTGAACCGGTTCACGTTCACGACGAAATCCACGGCGCGCAGCAACGATGTGACGTCCTCGACGCGGCCGAGTACGCGAATCCGATCGTGCACGGGCAACGTCGCCCGGTCGGGCCCGGCAACCGCGATCGTGCCCGGGATGACGATGTGGTCGCGCAAGAGGGAGAGTCCATCGAGCAGCGCATCGAGCCCTCGATAGGCCTGGGCCGAGCCAATGAAGAGGCCAATCGGTTGATCGATTGGCAGGTACCACCGGGCGCGCAGCGCCGCGCGGGTCGCCCGTGCGTTGGCCGGAGGCGGCGCGGCGGCGCCGGTCAGTACGAGGTCCGCCTTGCGCAGCAAGGGTCCGAAGCGCGCGTCGCATCGGGCGAGCTCGTCGGCGGCTTCGCGACAAGGCAGCACGAGACGCTCGGCGCGCCGGCATACGTTCAACTCGCGATCGACCCACCGCTTCACGTCGGGATACGCGAGCACGGTCCGCCAGTCCTGCTCGGGCACTCCCCAGTTCCACACCAAGTACAACGCAATCGGCATCGGCGTATGAAACATCAGCCAGACCGACTGTCGCTTGCGCCGGTGATCGAGAGCGGCCTCGGCGCTGCCGAGATCGTGAGCGAACAGCACGTCGGCGTTCTCCGCCTCGCGTGCGAGCACGGACTCCGCAGCGGTTCGCATGTCCGCAACCGCCTGGCTGATGTGCGCGTCGAGAGGGCCGTGTACTTGTTGACACGCGCGCACGTCGGGACGATAGAACCCCGGCTTCCCGAACAGCATGCGCTTGAGTCGCCCGCCGATTTGCCGCACGGGCGACTGCGCTGGCGGCGGCACGACCCGAGATGCCTCGTCCGGGAATGTCACCTGATGCGGCCCCGCGTCGAGACCGGCCAGCCCTTCGCGCAACTGGAGCAGGTAACCCGGCGCGCCGCCGGTGCGCGCGAGCGGAGGAGCAATGTGCGCGACTTTCATTGTCGATGCAGGATGAACGCGTTGCAGAAGGTCGCGTAACTGCGGTACTGCACGGCGCCCCACTCGCGATGCGCGGCGAGAAACTCGCCGAACGCGCGCGCCTCGCCCTTGCCGGGATGGCCCTTGTAGTGAAACCAATCGTCGAACAGCAGCACGGTGCCGTCCTGGAGCGCCGGCGCGACGCCTTCGAGCGCGACACGCGTCGACTCGTACAGATCGCAGTCGAAATGCGCGAGCGCGATCTGGGGGTGTTCGGCCGGGATCGCGTGCGGAAGCGTTTGCTCGAACGAACCGACGTGGAGGATCGGAGGCGGTAGGCCGCACGCGGCGAAGAGATCAAACGTCACCTGGGGGGTGACCGGATCACCGTCGGCCAGCAAGGGGTGCCACCCGTGACTCGAGGAGCAGTCGCCTGGCCTCCAGCGGGCGTGCGGCTCGCCGGAGCAGGGAAGACCCTCGAAGGAATCGAAGCCCGCCACGCGTCGAGACATTCCCTTGGAGTCGAACGAATAGGACTTGGCCAGCAGAGCGAGGCTGATCCCGGTGAATACGCCGAACTCCACGATGTCGCCCGGCACGGCCTCGTAGTTGATGTACTCCATCGCGTCGACGAAGGTGGGCCATCGCGGATCGGCGCGGGCCAGTCGGTCGAACACGGGCAGCCGTCGCGAGCCGGCAATCGACCGCAGCGCACGCCCGGCCGCGCGGCGAAACAGGCTAGGCACGTCCGTTAGATCAGACGCGATACAGGATGAACGCGTTGGCGCAGACACCGTATGACTTGTAGTGCGCCGCCGCCCATTCGGGACGAGCCTCGAGGAACTCACGGAAGGCGCGCGCCTCTCCGCGGGAGGGGTCTCCGTGGTAGAGGAACCAATCGTCGAACAGGAGCATCGTCCCGTCCTGCAGCGCGGCCGCGACACCCGCGAGCACGTCGCGGGTGGGCTCGTAGAGATCACAGTCGAGATGCACCACCGCCGCCGCCATGACGTCGCGAGGCACGATCCGCGGCACCGTATCGATGAATGCGCCGTCAACTACAGTCGGCTTGGGGAGGGCGCACTCCCGGAACAGGTCGTGGACCGCGTCAGGCGTGACCCGAGCGCCGATCGGCAGTGTGGGGTGCCACCATTCGTTCACAGCGAATGCGCCCTTGTGCCAGACCGGATGCGGGTCGTGCGTCGCGGGCAGGCCGTTGAAGGAATCGAACCCGACGACACGGCGCGGGAGGCGGTGCGGGTGGCAGTGGTGCGAAAAAGCGAGAAGTGCCAGGCTGGCTCCCGCAAAGACGCCAAATTCGAGGATGTCGCCCGGGACGCCCAGCCGGTTCACGAAATCGATGGCGCGCTCGAAGGCCGCCCAACGACCCGCGTGCTGGCGCACGAGCGCCTCACGAATCGCGGTGGGATTGGTGGACCGTCTCAAACTGCCGCCCTGCTGTAGGAGGGTCAGACCGGGGTCAGAACGGGGTCAGAACGGGGTCAGACCCCGGTGATGGGGCATTTACCCCCTTGAGTCGGACCGTGTCAATGCCTTGAGTCGATCCGCATCGTCGTTCTGACCCCGTTCTGACCCCGTTCTGACCCTATACGCCAACACCGGTGGTCGTCTCGATCTTCCAGGCGCATCGGACCTGGACGACGCCGGTTCGACGCGCGAGCTGCTGATACAGGGGAGAGGCGCCCGGATCCATGCTGAAGGTCAGGGCCGGCTCCTGCAAGTCGAGGACATCGCGCTCGTTCCACAGGCACACGGCCAATTGGAAATCGCCGGCGAGCAGCGTGTCGGCTGGCACCGTCACACGCGCCAGGTACTCGTCCGCCGCGCCGGACGCGACCACGCCCGCATCGCGCGAGTCGCTCGAGAATACGGGCGCACCATCGGCCGTGAGTATCCCGATGCCGACACAGGTTCCCGGCGCCGCCTGAGGTAGAACGTAACCGATCTCGATGACCATCGGGGCCGTGATCACGGGCCGACCCAGGGGACGCCCGGCCGCGTCTTTGAGCATCACGCAAACAATCTGCGGCTCGCCGGTTCGCGCGGCGGCGACGAAAGCGGGCCGCGCGCCGCCGCTCAGATACCGCCCGGTCACGTCAGAGGTCGCGCCATCCGCAACCACACGCCCGCGATCGAGGAGCAGCGCGCGGGTGCACAAACGTTGAATCGCGGCCATGTTGTGGCTGACGAAGAGTACCGTGCGGCCGCCACGCGCGACGTCGTTCATCTTGCCCAGGCACTTCTTCTGGAAGTGCACGTCGCCCACCGCGAGCACCTCGTCCAGGATGAGAATCTCGGGCTCGAGCTGTGCGGCCACGGCAAACGCGAGCCTGACGTACATTCCGCTCGAATAGTGCCGCACGGCCGTATCGACGAATGCGTCCACCTCGGCGAAGGCGACGATCTCGTCGAACTTGCGGTCGATTTCCGCTTTCCGCATTCCGAGGATTGCGCCGTTCAGATAGATGTTCTCGCGGCCCGTGAGGTCGGGATGGAAGCCCGTGCCAACCTCGAGCAGCGATCCGACCCGTCCGAAAATGGTGGCCTCCCCCACCGTCGGTTCCGTGATGCGCGACAGAATCTTCAACAGCGTCGACTTGCCGGCACCGTTGCCGCCGATGATGCCAAGCACCTCGCCCCGGCGCACATCGAATGACACCTCCTCGAGCGCCCAGATGCTCGTCGGCGGTCCGGCCACCGGCTCGCGACCCGTGAGCCGACGCCAAGGACGCACGGCCGCCGCCGCAATGCGCTCGCGCAGCGTCCCGTAGCGACGCGGCCGCGCGCCGATCTCGTAGCGCTTACCAAGACCGTGCACCCGCAGCGCGAGGTCAGATGACATCTGCAAACGTGCCTTCCATGCGGCGGAAGTACGCAACGCCTCCAACCAGGGCCATCGTGACGACGACGAGCGAGACAGCGGCCATCGCGCCGGGCGCGGGTGTCCCGAGCAGGCCCCACCGGAACCCCTCGACAACCGTGGCCATCGGGTTCAGGCCGTACAGCGGACGCCAGACCTCCGGCACCAGGGAGGCGGGATACGCCACCGGGGTTGCAAACATCCAGAACTGCAGGGCGAACGGCAGAACGTACCGGACGTCGCGATACTCCACGTTGAGCGCCGAGAACCAGAGTGTCGCCGCCAGCGCGATCGCCACCGCCAGAAGCGCGAACGCAGGCACCAGGAAGATGCCGGCCCACGGCGTGATGCCATACCACAGGAGCATGAGCGCCAGCAGTCCACCAGCGATCGCAAAGTCAATGATGGGTGTCGCAACCGATGCCAGCGGGATGATCAGTCGCGGGAAATACACTTTGGAGATGAGCTGCTGGCTGCCCACGAGGGATTGAGCACCAGCCGAGAATGCCGTGGCGAAGTACGTCCACGGGACAAGCGCCGTGAACGCGAACAACGGATATGGCTGCCCGTCTGACGGCACGCGCGCGAGCCGTCCGAAGAACACGGCAAACACCGCCATCGTCAGCAGCGGTTGAAGGACGCTCCACAGCGCACCAAGGACGGTCTGTTTGTAGCGGACCTTCGCGTCGCGCCAGACGAGGAAATACAGCAGCTCGCGGAAGTCCCACAGCTCGCGCGGGCTGACGTGCAGCGACCGCCCCGGCCTGATCACCGTAACGGCCGTCGCCACGTCGAGCCTCCCGGTCACGGCGCCTCCTCGAGAAATCGGCCGAGCATCCCCAATCCCCACGCTCGCGACCAGTGAGCCTGGCCACGCTGCCAGGCCGACCAGACCTCGTCAGGCGCGTGCGGCGCGATCCAGCCGCCGGCGACGAGCGCGTGCAACCCTTCACGCACCGGGTCTCGCAGCGGGCCGCGCATCCATTCCGCAAAGGGCAGCGTGAATCCACGCTTGGGCGCGTGGGTGACCGCGCGCGGCAGGGGTCGCGGCACTGCTTCGTACAACACGCGCTTCCCTCGAAGCAGCGAGGGATGTGCGCCGAGCGCGGGCCACACCGCACGCTGCAGCTCGTGGTCCACGAACGGCACCCGCACCTCGAGACCGTGCGCCATCGAGACGGCATCGCTGTCCCGCAGCAATTGCGATCGCAGGAACCCTCGTGTTTCCATCCGCGCGACCGACGCGAGCGGGCGCTCAGGCCCCGCGGGTGTGAAAAAGCGCGCTTCCGCGGCGGCAACCGCGGTCTCCGCTGCCTCGCGCACGCTGGTCTCTGTGAGCGCCGGCCCCAGCATGGCGTCGAGCTCCTCCGGCATCAGGAAACCGCGCACGGCGCGGTATCCCGATTCGAGATCGGGGTCGCCCGCGAAATGGCGCCACTTCGCCGCACGCCACGCAGGGAGCGCCAGCGCGACCGCCGCCCCCGTGGCACGCATGACGGGACCAAACGCGCGCCCGAGCTGCAGACCGGCGGGAATGCGCTCGAAGCTTGGATATCCGCCGAACATTTCGTCTCCGCCCACACCGGACAGGACGGATTTGAGACCGGTGCTCGCAACAGCCCTCGAGACGCAATAGGTGTTCACCGCGTCCGCCGTCGGCTGGTCGATGCGCTGGACAATCGCAGGCAACTCACGAAGGATGCTCGATCCGTCCACTCGGAGCACGTGATGCGCGGAGCCGAATGCTTCCGCCACCTCGCGGGCAAGGCTCGCCTCGGAATATTCGTCTTCGTCAACCACAACGGTGTACGTGTGCAGGTCCCCGCCGATCATGCCGCGTGCCGTTGACACGATCGCGCCCGAGTCGATTCCGCCAGACAGGAAAACGCCCACGGGCACATCGGCGACCAGGTGCGCGCGCACCGTGTCACATACCGCCTGGGAGACACGTCGCCGCACTGCGGCCTCGCTCGTCGCGGCCTCGGGCGCCGTCACGTAGACTCTCGTCGCGTCCGCGAAGCAGCCGCGCGTCTGCCGGCCGTCACGCGACCAGCGGCACCACGTGCCGGCATCGAGGGCCTCGACGCCGCGGAGCCACGTCAACGGAGCTGGAATGCTCGCCCAGGCGAGATACGCCAGCACGCCAGCCGGCGACACATCGCGTTCGACGAGACCCGCACGGCGCAGCGCGCCCACCTCCGAGGCAAATGCCACGCGATCGACGGCGGCGGCCACGTACAACGGCTTGATGGCGAAGCGGTCCCGCGCGATGAGGAGTGACTGCTCGCGTGCATCCCACACGGCACATGCGAACATTCCGCGCACGTCGGCAAGCCCCTCGGGACCACGCCGCGCGATCAGACGAAGCAGCACCTCCGTATCCGAAGCGGTCGAAAAGCGCTCGCCCCCCTGCTCCAGCGCGGTGCGAAGCTCGCGGTAGTTGTACATCTCGCCGTTGAAGACGATGACGTGACGCCCGTCGGGCGAGACCATCGGCTGCGCCCCGCCTCGAGATGGATCGATGATGGCGAGCCGGCGGTGCACGAAGAGCGCCCGCCCGTCCGGCGAACGCCAACTGCCGGCACCGTCAGGGCCGCGGTGCGCGAGCGCCGCGCTCAACTCCGCGGCACGCGCCGCGTCGCGTTCAGCGTCGGTCGCACCGAAGCTGACCAGGCCGCCGATGCCGCACATAGTAATTTTGTGATTCGTGATTGTGTGGTGGCTCGCGACTCGTGACGTCGAACACAATCACGAATCACACAATTACTAAAGGAGTCGCTGGCGAACAACGATCGTGTCGTTCGGCTCGATCGGGTCCTCGAGCTTCACGGCGATCTCCCGCTTCTTCCCGCCAGTCATCCGCACGATCTTGATCCCGCGACTCGAACCGCGGTCGCTGAGACCACCCGCCAGCGATATCGCCTGGAGCACCGTCATGCCGCGCTCGTAGGTATATGCGCCGGGACTTCGCACCTGCCCCGTTACGTAGAAGCGCTCGGCGCGCGGGACGAAGACCGTGTCGCCTTCCTGGAGGATCACATTTGTCGACTGCCGGCCGGCCTCGATGTCAGCCAGGCTCACCCGTAGCGTCTGCGTGACCCCTGGGGCACCGGGAGTCAGCGCCCCTCCGTCGGTCCCGCCGCCGCCGGCTCGGCGCAGGATCAGCAGGTCCGAGCTGGCATTGGTCGTCGTCGAGCCGGCCTGGGCGATCGCCTCAATCACCGTCATCTGGCCGCTGAGCGCATACTTCCCCGGCGTTCGCACCTCGCCGACGATGAAGATGTTGCGGCTGCGGTACTCTTCGACTTCGATGGCAATCTGCGGCCGCTTGACGTACCCATCCGCGAGCAGCTTCGTCAAGGTGCGTTCGATCGTTCGCAGCGTCTGCCCCTTTGCCTCGATCCGCCCGAGGAATGGATACGTGAACGTGCCATCGGCGTCCACGCGGAACGTACCCGAGAGCTGCGGCTCGTCGAAGACAGTCACCTTGAGCACGTCCTGCGCGCCCACGACGTAGTCGCCCGACGACGACGGTTGGGGCTTCGGCACGGGCGAGGGAGGCGCGGACGTTTGGAACAGTAGAATCAGCAGCGACAGTAAGTGAAGCATGATCTACCTAGAATCCATACGAAACCGTGGTGAACAGACGCCGCCGGTCGAAGTCACGGTCCGGAATGGCCGAATCGCGCCGAGTCAGCTCGACGTTGAACCCAATCCGGAAGCGATCGCCGCCGCGAATGCCGAACCCGCCGCCGTAACGCCAGACGAAATCGACATGCCCTGACGACCCCTGGTCGAGCCGTGCAGGATAATCCAGCCTGTCGCGCGCGGTGAGAACCGTCAGATCAAAGGGACCGAAAAGCTCGTGCAGCACATCGAGCCCATAGGTCGTCTGGAGGAAGTGCGGCGTCTCGATCGAATAGGTGCGATCGCGGGCAATCCGGCCGCCGAAGCGTGTCCGGCCGAGCAGCACGTACGTCAGGTCGACAGCCGCCGTGACGCCCTCGGTGTCGAGCCCCTCGGTCCCGGTGGCTGTAATGCGGCGGAAGCCGACGACGGCGCGGCCGCGAATGATGGCATCCGGAGCAAACTCGAATCCAACGTTCGTCCGGAGGTTCTCCGTATTCTGTGCCGGTCGAAGAAGGAACCGATCCTCGAGATACCCTGCATCTATCACCGCCTGCGTCAGCGGGGTCAGCACATAGCGCAGCGTAGCCGTGGCGCCGCGCGACTCGTGATTGAGACGCTCTGCCAGATTGACGTCGCGGAATCGTTCATCGCGAGCGAACCTCGCGTCGGATACGTGCGCTGACACCTCGACGAGGCCGCGGCCGGTCACCTGAACGCCCAGGCCGGCGCTCACGTCGCGCTGCAGACGCCGGGCACGCGTGTCGATTTCAGGATTCTGCCGGTCTCGCGAGCTGAGATAGCCGGCCTCCACGAACGGCCGGAAGCGCGACAACGGCACGTCGAGACGTGCTGTTCCTCTTCCGTTGACGCCGCGCTCGCTCGTATACCGCTCGAAGTACACGAAGTCAGCGGCCCCTGCAGTGGTCAACCGCATGGTCGCGAGCGTAACGGTCGCGGTCACCTGCGGCGAGACGACAGCTGTGGTATCGCGCTTCGGGTTCGACGGCTCGTCGAACATGTTCGTGTCGACCCCCGCCTCGCGAAGCGTAATCACGGGCGTCCAGGCTACCGGGCCTGTCTGAAACCGATGCTGGGCGTCAGCCTCCGCGACGAGCGCCACGAGCAGCGCGCCGGTCGCAATGAGTCCTCGGCACACGGACCGGGTCATCGGGATTCGATTCCGCAACGACTCAATCGGGGCCGGGCGTGAACACCCCGTCACCATCGGGGTCGACTTCGACGCGCGCGCCCCCTCGCTCGTACACGATGCGGCGGGTGGGACGGCCGCTGCGTTTACCGTCGTCGAGCAGCAACACACGCAGTGCGCCGCCCTCGAACTGTTCCCAGGCATCGGGCAGCCCGTCGTGGTTGGTGTCGGTTTCCGTGCTGATCAGCGTCTGGCCGCGATAGCGCTCGCGTCGATCGACGACACCGTCGCGGCGCGTCGAGCGCGCGATCCACGTGTCCTCGCTAACCATCGACACCCACGTATCCTCACGGCCGTCACGCGCGCTCGACTCGCCAACCCGTCGCAGTTGCCCGGCCTGGTCGTAGTACTCCCACCGGTCGATACGCCCATCGCCATCGCGGTCGGCCTCCAGGCGCACCGGCCGCCCGTCGCGCATGTAGGTGCGCGCGTCGATAACCCCGTCCCCATTGGAGTCGTAGTCCAGCCGCACGAGCTCCCGCGTGTCCGGCGCATACACGCCGAACGCCTGTGGCCGCCGGTCGCACGCGAGCGACACAACGAGGGGCAGGAGAATCAGATAGGCCAAATTGGATGGAGTCGCCGGAGATGTACAGCTTCGCCCCGTGACTTACAGGGCTGCACGCAACCGGCTGATGGGCGCCATGGACGGGGGAGACGCATGTCCATGTATTATCAGGACTTAACAGACTTCTTAGCCCATGATCGTGTGCCGGACGGCCGGTGTCAATACGGATAAGGGCTGGCAGCTCAAGAGGATCCGGAAACCACCTCGACCGGCCGATGTGCGCCTGTGTGCGCTCCTGTGCCCGGACCGCCCGGCGCGCACCCCCTCCCGAAGCAGGACTCAAGTTATAAGTTACTTATTATCAACATCTTATAGAGCTGAAGTCGGTGGCATCCGCGGTGCACTGCTAGCCAGCGACATGGGACGTCTCCAGATTTCTCGGAAGCTGACGCGGGTCATCGGCGCGGTGCTGCTCTTCGGTATCAGTTACGTTGTGTCCGCGGTGATGAATGCGGCCACGATCAGCCAGCCTGCGTTCGTGGCGCCCCAGAGCAACACAGTGGTCGTGGTCGTTGCGCCGCCGGCCGGCCCGAAAGCGGTTCCCGCAGAGGACCGCACGCCGGCGACGCCAGTGATGGTGCCCCGCTACGAAGACATTCGACACGAGCCGGCCCGGGTGGCACTGATGGCGCCTTCTGCTCTTCCCCTCTAGAGTCACACCTCAGCGGTATTGAAATCGTCTGGACCGCTATGCGGCCTGGAACGCGAATTTTGTACCCGTTGCGTCGGATCCGCATAGCGGTCCTAGGCGCGCGAAGCGCGCCAGAAAGACACTGGCAACCAGTCGCGGGCTCCGCTGGGATATCAAGGGCCGAGCCCGTGACTGGTTCAGGGAGCAACCGATCCCGGCGGATCCGTCGGACCCAGCGGGGGCGGGGGCGACGGCAGTGATCCGGGAGTCCGTTGCGGCGCGGGAACGTAATTGCCGCGCTGTAACTGGCTGTTGATGATGAACCCGATGCCGAGGAGCGCAATGGCTCCGCCAACGCCAACGGCGGGACCGGGGGCGCCCCCCGCAAACGCAATGATGAGCATCAGGCCAAGACCGACGGCAACGAGCGCGATTCCGAAGCTGAGGAAACGGCCCGGCGCACGTTGCTGAAAGCTCGCGTGGAACGCGGCAGGGTCGCGTTCCGGCGGCGGCATGAGGCCGCGCTCGATCATCGCCAGACGCTCACGGTGCCGCATCTCCTGCATCTTCACCTGCCGCCACATCGCCACCAGCGCGATCAAAATGCCTCCACCCACGACCATCATCGGTAGGATGGCGAGGAACACCATCAGCGTCGTTTCCCGGACCTCGTTCATCGCGGTCTGCGACTCCAGCTTACGGACCGATTAGACCCGGCCCTTGTGGTAATTGTTTCATCGCTGGCCCGGCGCGAAACATTTTGCACCTCTTCTCGATCTAATGGGTCCGCGGATGGCCGACGAGATCGAAGCCCGGCTGATTGCCCGCTGCCAGCAGGGTGACGAACAGGCCTTCCGCGAGCTGGTCGATCGCTACAGGCATCTCGTCTTCGCACTGGTCGCACGGAGCTCGCCCGAGCGGACGCGCGTGGAGGACCTCGCGCAGGAAGTGTTCCTGCGGATTCACCGCGGGTTGCCGTATTTCCGCGGTGAGGCAAAGCTGACGACCTGGATCTTCCGAATTGTCGTCAACCTGCTCGCACAGGAGTCGGCAGCCAGGCATCAATCGCGCGAGGTGCCGCTCGATCCGGCGCGACCCGCGCACGAGCCGCGGGCAGACGATCGCACGCTCTCGGATCTCGAGCTGCGCGATCGGCTCGACAAAGCCATGGCGCGGCTGCCACCGACCTACCGGGTTCTCGTCGCTGGCCATTACCTCGAGGGCGTGAAGTACGAAGACCTGGCCGAGGCGCTCGACATGCCGCTCGGAACCGTGAAGACGCACCTTCACCGCGCGAAGAAGCAGCTCCGCGAGCTGCTCGAGACGGATCTCCGCTGATGGCGCTCGACGAGGACGTCCTGGATCAGGCAATCGACCGCTGGATGCGAGAGCGCCCCACGCCGAGGGCGCCCGCGAGCTTCACCGCCGGCATCATGACGCGTGTCCGCCAGGAACGCTGGCGGTCCGAACAATATTGGGATATCGGCTTCAACGTCGCGGTCGCGAGCGGGCTGCTGCTCGTTGCCGTCGGGGTAGTCGGCCTCATACATGTCAGCGGGTTCACGGCGGTGGGGCGTGACGCGATCCTGCTCTTTGCTGTCAGCATGATGACACTGGCAGATCGGCTTGTGCCGTCATTGCCCGTCTACGTCGCATCGGCAGGTCTCGCCCTGACCGCGCTTGGCCTGTGGTGGTGGGCCGAGAATGAGTAAGACGTCCGAAAGGCACCGTTATTGCGAACCTGACCGCCCGGGAGGAAATGATGACCAAATCTCGGTATGGGATGATTGCAGGACTGGCCGGCGCGGCGTTCGCCGCGTGGTGGTGGCGGCGCCGCCAGACAGCCCGTGCGAATCTGAGCGGTGCGTCGAACGCGGGCCAGGTGATTTACCGGAACACGCCCAAACCCAGCAGCGAGGGGATCATCTGACCACTCCGGCTCTGCCCTTGACATATCCGTCAGACCGCAGGGCCGCGCGGCCGGGCCTGAAGGCCTCGTCGTGACGTCCGATAATGAAGGGCGTGCGGGGGCCCGCCCTCATACCCGTCGATCCAACAACCTGGAATACCCATTTCAGGGTCAGACCACTTCTGAAGTGGGCTGGTGGCAAACGGCAGCTCCTCCCCGTTCTCCGCGAGTACTACCCCGACGATTTCCAACGGTACGTCGAGCCGTTCTTCGGCAGCGGCGCGGTCTTTTTCGATCTGTACAGCGCCGGGCGGCTCGTCGAGCGGCACGTTCGGCTCACCGACAACAATCCGGATCTCGTTGGCTGCTACCGCACGCTGCGGGATTCGCCCGAGGCGGTGATCGCAGCGCTCGAATCGCTCGCGGAGGGACATCGCGGGCGCGGTGCACGGTTTTTCTACGAGGTCCGCGACCGCCGGTTCAATCCGACCCGCGCCGCCGGGCACGGGACTTACACGCCCGAACTCGCGGCCATGTTGATCTACCTGAATCGCACCGGGTTCAACGGCTTGTTCCGTCTCAATCGCCGGGGCGAGTTCAACGTGCCGATGGGCCGCTACAAGAACCCGCGAATCTGCGATGCCGATCATCTGCGCGATGTCGCCCGCGCGCTCGGCGGCGATCAGATCTCGATCGAGCACGGATCGTTCGAGCAGTCGCTCGCTGATGTCGGGTCGGGCGATTTCGTGTACTGCGATCCGCCTTACGCGCCGCTGAGCCGTACGGCGTGTTTTGCGCAGTACACGGCAGGTGGCTTCAACACGATCGATCAACAGCGGCTGCAGCAGGCGGTGATCGCGGCCGCGGAACGCGGCGCAATCGTCGTCCTTTCCAATTCCAGCGCTCCGGAAATCGCGGAGATGTATCGCAGCGCCGCCGCGCAGCGCGCCGGCTTGCACGTCCGCCCGGTGCCGGCGCGGCGCGCGATCAACTCACGCCCGTCACGACGCGGCCCGGTGGACGAGTTGATCATCACCAACGCTCGACGGGTGAAGCTCGCGACGCTTCCACCCCGTGCGACGATGGCGCGCGCGGGATGGCGGGCGCGGGAGAAGAAGGTCTACGCCCCTGGCAGCCACACGAGCGTCCGGCAGCTCGGACATGCAAAGGCGAGCCGCAGGTCGGAAACGAAGGACACGTAGCCACCGGTGCCAAGCTGAGCGCAGGCGGGGCACACGCCGCTATCCGTCACCTCGAGGCTCGCCACCTTCAGCAATCGGCCCGTTTGCGGATCTGGCACCACGCGAGGTGCAGCTTCGTGGGCCGACAGATGAGCGGGGCCCGTTCCGGCCGGATGCCAGCGGAACAGACCGTGATACAAATCGGTACGCGGTTGCGTCACGATGGCCTCACGTACGAATTAACGTCAAAAAGACCGCGAATCGTACCACGCAGCTCAGCAATCCGCAACATTCGCGCGCTTCATGATTTCACCGAGGCGACCGGCCCGAACGTGATGAACGGCGCCGCCGCGGGCGTGTTACTCTGGCGCAAGCTGGCCGGTACGGAACGCGGACGGGGCCGATGCATCGCGAAAGTGGCGGAACTGGCAGACGCGCCGGACTTAGGATCCGGTAGCCGCAAGGCTATGGGGGTTCGACTCCCCCCTTTCGCACCATTCGACTCGCCGCGCGCTCACGCGCACGGCTCGCTCATGGCAGGCCGTGCGGCGTCCCGAGCCCGAAGTCTGAAGCCCGAATGAAAACCGAGTTCGTTGACGTCAGCGAGACGCAAAAGAGTCTCACCATCGAGATCCCGAGCGAGATCGTCGAAGCGGAAATCGATCGCGTTGCGCGCGACTACTCCAGACAGGCCAAGCTGCCGGGCTTCAGGCCCGGCAAAGTGCCCGCCGGGATCATCAAACAGCGTTTTCGCGATCAGATCCTGCACGACGTCATGCAGGGGCTCATCCCTCGAGCGGTCGAAGACGCGCTGCAGGAGCGAGGCGTCGAGCCGGTCGATACGCCGGACATCAGGGACGTCGCGCTCCAGGAGGGGCAGCCGCTCAAGTTCACCGCCGCGTTCGAGACCGTGCCGCCGATCGATCCGGGCGAGCTGTCGACCATTACGCTGCGCCCGCAGTCCACGATCGTCGACCCGCAGGCCGTGGAGCAGACGCTGCACCGTCTGCGAGAGCGCGCCGCGCGCGTCGAGCCGGTCGAAGGCCGCCCCGCCGCAGAAGGTGATTCGCTGGTGCTCGATCTCGAACGGCGCGATCCAAACGGCGAGACCGACCGCCACGAGAACGTGACGGTCGAGATCGGCGGGCGCGCGAACCCGCCGGGTTTCGATGCGAACCTGGTGGGCCTCAGTGCCGGCGATCAGAAGTCCTTCGAGGTGCACTTCCCCGCAGACTATGTCGTCGAGGAGATGCGCAATACGGACGTCAGATATTCGATCACCGTCAAGGACATCAGGCAGCGGGTCCTGCCGGAGCTCGACGACGAATTCGCCAAGGACCTGGGAGAGTTCGACACGCTCGACGCCTTGCGCGAGCGCGTGCGGGCCGATCTGCAGCGGGAAGGCGAGGTGTCGGCCAAGCGACAGCTCCGCAGCGACCTGATGAGGCAGCTCGCAAAACGGGTGACCTTCGACCTGCCGACCTCGCTCGTCGATCGGGAAGTCGATCGACGGCTGGAAGAGTTCGCGAGACGGTTGACGGAACAGCACATCAATCCGCGGGAGGCGGGCATCGATTGGGAGCAGTTCCGGGAGGCCCAGCGGGAGGCGGCACGGGAGGCGGTGGCGAGCGCCCTGGTGCTCGACGAGATTGCACGACGCGAAAGCCTCACGGTCCTGCCCGAAGATGTCGATAAGGAGATCGAACAGTTCGCGACGCGGGCGGGACGGACGCCGGCGGCCATCCGGGCGCAGCTCGAGAAGGATGGCGGAATCTCCCGTCTTTATGCGGGTTTGCGGCGGGAGAAGGCGGTTGACTTCGCAATGACGCGTGCTAAGATGGCCCCCGAGTGACCCGCCTGGCTCGAGCCACGCGAACCCCTCTCAACCAGCCCTGTGACTCTCCCTGCGCTGTCGGGACAGAGCGGCTCGGCCGGTTGATGCACGATGTTTCTGGCGCGCTCGGCGCCCCGTATTTTTTTGGCGCGCTTCGCGCGTGCCTCTTGTGCGGTCTCACAACGAGCCCAGCACTTCGGTTCGGATCCGCATAACGGGCAACGCCGACGCCGACCCCGACTATGCGCTACGCAATTGACCCACGTGCCCAGCTGGTCCCGATGGTGGTCGAGCAGACCAACCGCGGCGAACGGGCGTATGACATTTTTTCGCGGCTGCTCAAGGACAGCATCGTCTTCATAGGGACGCCAATCGACGACAGCATCGCAAACCTCGTGATCGCGCAGATGCTCTTTCTCGAGGCGGAGGATCCCGACAAGGACATCCAGCTCTATATCAACAGTCCGGGGGGGTCGATTACCGCCGGGCTCGCGATCTACGACACGATGCAGTTCATCAAGCCCGACGTGCAGACAACGTGCATCGGGCAGGCGGCGTCGATGGCGGCTGTCCTGCTCGCGGCCGGAGCGAAGGGGAAGCGCTTCTCGCTGCCGAATTCGCGCATCGTGATTCACCAGCCGCTGATGCAGGGGCTGGCGGGGCAAGCAACCGATATCGATATCGCCGCGCGTGAGATTCTGCGAATGCGTGAACGGCTCAACGAAATTCTCGTGCACCATACAGGGCAGCCGGTCAAGCGCATCCAGGAAGACACCGAGCGCGACTACATCATGTCTGCGGATCAGGGGAAGGAATACGGGATTATTGATGATGTCATCCGGAAACGGGTGTAACATCGATTATCCCCGGCAAGGCGAATATGGTCAAAAAGAACGGCGAGACCGAGATTCTCCGCTGCTCGTTCTGCAACAAGGACCAGAACGACGTCCGCAAGCTCATTGCGGGCCCGACGGTCTTCATCTGCGATGAATGCGTCGAGGTCTGCAACGACATCATTGCCGACGACAACCGCTTCGAGAACCGCGGCGCGCGCTCCTCGCTGCCCTCGCCGCCGGAGATCAAGAAGTTCCTGGACGAGTACGTCATCGGCCAGGAGCGCACGAAGAAGAAGCTCGCCGTTGCGGTCTACAACCATTACAAGCGGATCGAGATCCAGAAGCAGCCACGCAGCCGCAACGATGTCGAGCTCACGAAGTCGAACATCCTGCTGATCGGCCCGACCGGCACCGGGAAGACGCTGCTCGCCCAGACGCTGGCCAAACTGCTGTCGGTCCCGTTCACGATCGTCGACGCCACCACGCTGACCGAGGCGGGCTACGTCGGCGAGGACGTCGAGAACATCATCCTCAAGCTGCTGCAGGCGGCGGGCGGCGACATCGAGAAGTGCCAGCAGGGCATCATCTACATCGACGAGGTCGACAAGATCTGCCGCAAGGACGAGAACCCGTCGATCACGCGCGACGTCTCGGGCGAAGGCGTGCAGCAGGCGCTGCTGAAGATCCTCGAGGGCACGGTCGCCAACGTGCCGCCGCAGGGCGGCCGCAAGCACCCGCACCAGGAATTCTTCCAGATCGACACGACGAACATCCTCTTCATCTGCGGCGGCGCGTTCGTCGGGCTCGAGAAGGTCATCGATCGCCGGGTGGGCAAGAAGACGCTCGGCTTCAAGGCCGACGTGAAGTCGGTCCGGGCGCGCGACGTCGGCGCGATGCTCGAGAAGGTCGAGCCGCAGGAACTCATCAAGTACGGCCTCATCCCCGAGTTCGTCGGCCGGCTGCCCGTGATGGGCACGCTGCACGAGCTCGACAAGCCGGCCCTCGTCCAGATTCTCACTCAGCCGC
>DASYQV010000206.1:0-12758 GCA_036005125.1 Vicinamibacterales bacterium | reverse complement strand
GGCTTAGGAGCCTGACCTGAATTATCTTGCCGTCGCGGCAACGGGCAGCAGAGCGCGCGGAGAGGACTTCACGCAGAGGACGCGGAGGGGCCGAGTCACGCGGAGAGAAATGCCACGGACAGCACGCCGGTGGGGCGCGCTGCGCGCGGCATCGATCGAGAGGCGGAATGGTGGCCAGCCTCTGCGCATCTCCGCGGCTCAGCGTTCTCTGCGTGAAAGGTCTCAGCGAACTCCGTCCGCTCTGCGTTCAATGAACGACGCAAGTTGACCATTTAATTTCGATCGGTCTCCTTAGGGCTCAGGGCCCGATCTGATTCGTGGTTCCCCGGGGCTTCCAGGATCGGTACACGGATGGCCCGTTATCCCCTTATTGCCGCCATTCTCCTGCTGTGCGCGGCTCCCGCGGGCGCCCAGTTGCAGCTCGCCCGTATCGAAGGAACCGTGCTCGGACCCACTGATGACGCCCAGGCCGGCGCCCGTGTCGTGCTGTTGGACTCACTCGGATCGACGGTTGCGGAAACCACCACGACGGCCGACGGGCACTTCAGCTTTCTCGGCATCGCGTTCGGCAGGTACGTCATCCGCGCGGGAGCGCCGTCGATGGAGACCGTCGCGCTTCCGGTCACGGTGGAACGCGCCCTCCCGATCCACGCCGACGTGCGCCTGCGACCCGCCATCACCGACACCGTGCTCGTCCGTGGATCGGGCGAGATCGCAGGCGTGACCTCGCGGCTCTCGCTGGGCGGAGAGTCGCTGCAAGCCACGCCCGCGCGCTCGCGCCCGCGCGCGCTGCAGGATGCGGTGTCGTCGGCTCCCGGCTGGCGCTCGGAAGACAACGGGCTGCTCCACGTCCGCGGTGTCGATGACGGCGTGCTCTACGTCATCAATGGCGTGCCGGTGTACGAGCGATTCGACGCGCTGTCGGGAATCGGGCCTGATCTTGCGACGCTCTCGTCGGTCAACGTGATGACCGGCTACATTCCACCCGAGTTCGGGCTGAAGTCCGGCGCCGTGATCGAAGTGCGGTCGATGAGCGGCCGTCGCGAATGGACCGGCTCCATCGACGCCGGTTACGGCAGTGATACGGCGTGGAATGGAGGCGGCCTTGTTGGCGGCCCGATCGGCTCGCGCGTGTCGATGCTGATCGGTGGCAGCGTGTACAGCTCCCGGCGATTTTTGGATCCCGTCCATCCAGACAACCTGCACAACGACGGCGATGCCGGTCGGGGAGATGCGCAACTCACGTGGGATCCGGGTCCGCGCGATCTCGTCAGCGCCAACATTGGCGGCGGACGTGCGGCGTTTCAGGTGCCTCACGGCGAGGTCCAGGAGATCGCCGGACAGGATCAGCGCCAGGAGCTCACCTACGCCACGTTCGGCGGATCCTGGCAGCGCACGTGGTCGAACACCACCGTGTCTCACCTGGCCACCTTCCACCGGCGTACGACCGGCGCGGTCGATGGAAGCCCGCGCGACGTCCCGCTCTTCGCGTCGACCAGCAGGAGCCACGCCCGCACCGGCCTTCTCGCAAGCGTCACACACCAGCGCGGGGCGCACGTCCTCAAGGCGGGTACCGAGATCTCGCGGATGAGCCTCAGGGAATCGTTCATCTTCTCGGTCACCAATCCGCAGGTGGCCCTCGATGCCGGGCTGAGCGAACGGACGCTGCAATTCGACGGCAACAACCCGTTCGTGTTCAACGATTCGGCCGCGCCGATGCTGTGGTCCTTCTACGTGCAGGACTCGGTGCGTCCGCTCCCACGGACCTCGCTCGAGGTTGGCGTGCGGTTCGATCGCACGAGGCTGCTCGTGCCGGCGCACCAATGGAGCCCTCGCCTGGGCGCTGCGATCAACGTCGCCGCCGATACGATTGTCCGCGCGTCGTTCGGCCGTTTCTTTCAGCCGCCGCAACCCGAATACCTGCTGTTGTCATCGTCAGTGCAGGCCCGGGAACTGTCGCCGTTCAGAAGTCATGAGGAGCCAGGCGGCGCGGATGTCCAGCCGGAGCGGCAGACTGCGTTCGAGGCAGGCATCGAGCGGATGATCGGCGCGTCGGCCCGGATCAGCGCCACCGGGTGGCTGCGACGCACGCGCAACGTCGCCGATCCGAACGTCTTTTTCGGCACCACGATTATCTTTCCGGACAGCGTCGCGCGCGGCCGGGCTCGCGGCCTCGATGTTCGCGTCGAGCTGCAGCGTCGGCGAGGATGGTCCGGCTATCTGAGCTACGGCCTCGCGCGCGTGATCGACACCGGGCCGATCACGGGCGGTCTGTTTCTCGAAGATGTCGAGGACATCAGACCCGGGGTGGATTTCGTGCCGGATCACGATCAACGGCACGCCGTTGCCTCGGGGATAACCTACGAGCACGCACCCACCGGCATCTCCCTGTCGCTGACGGGCCGCTATCAGAGCGGCACGCCGATCCAGCGTAAAGGTGATGACGAGGATCTGACGGGGCGGCCGGGCGTGGAGATGGTGGACCTGGAGACCGGCCGCGTCAAGCCGCGAGCCACGATGGATCTGACCGTTGCGGCGCGCGTGGCCCGGACGAGCGCCGCGACCGTCGTGCTGCGCGGCGCAGTGTTGAATCTCTTCGACGCCCGCTATGCCTTCAACTTCGGCAACCCGTTCAGCGGCACGCATTTCGGATCGCCGCGCACGGCCGCGATCTCTCTGGCGTTCGAGTTCAAGTAGTCAATCATGAATCACGAATCATGAATCATGAATGATCTGCTACCTCTGAGCCTTCGCTCGCTTCGGCTTGTAGACGTGCGCGCTCTGACCGAAGAACACGTCGGCGCTCTCCATGAGCGTCTCGGAGAGGGTGGGATGGGCGTGGATGGTCAGCCTCAGGTCATCGGCCGTGGCGCCCATCTCAATGGCCAGCGTGGCCTCGCCGATGAGCTCGCCTGCGCCGGATCCGGCGATGCCGACCCCGAGCACGCGTCCCGTCTCGGGCTCCAGCACCAGCTTGGTCACGCCGTCAGGACGATCGATCGCAATCGCCCGGCCCGAGGCGCCCCAGGGAAACTTCGCCACCTCGATCTCCCGCCCCTCGGCGTTCGCCTGCGCCTCGGTGAGGCCGGTCCAGGCGATCTCGGGATCGGTGAAGACCACGGCTGGAATCGCGAGCGGCTCGAAGACGGCCTCGTGCCCGGCAATGGCCTCGACCGCGACGCGCGCCTCGTGCGACGCCTTGTGCGCGAGCATCGGTTCGCCTGCCACGTCGCCGATTGCGAACATGTTCGGCTCGGCCGTGCGGCGTTGGCCATCCGTTTCGATGAAGCCCTTCGCATCGACCTTCGCGCTCGTCGTTTCGAGGCCGGGAATCCTTGAATTGGGACGGCGGCCGACGGCGACGAGCACGCGGTCGAACACCTGCTCCCTCTCCTTGACCTCGCCCTCGAAGGTGACCCGGATCCCCTTCTTCTCCTCAACCGCCTTCACCACCTTGGTGTTCAGCATGATCGAGGCGAAGAGCGTTTCGAGCCGCTTGTGCAGCACGCTCACCAGATCGCGATCCGCGCCCGGCAGCAGGCCCGGCATCATCTCGACCACCGACACACGGCTGCCGAGCGTGGCGTAGACGCTGCCGAGCTCGAGGCCGATATAGCCTCCGCCGACGACGAGAAGCGACGCGGGCACGTCCGGGAGATCGAGCGCGTCGGTCGAGTCCATCATCCGGGAGCTGTCGAGCGAGAGCGATGGAATGCGCGTCGGTTCCGAGCCGGTCGCGAGAATGGCGTGCTCGAACCGCAGCTGGGTGCGGCCGTTCGCGCCGGCAACCGTCAGCGCGCGCGGCCCCTGAAGCGTGGCGCGGCCCTGGAGGTAATTCACCTGGCGCATCCGCGCCACCTGGCCGACGCCGCCGGTGAGCTTGTCAACCACCCGCTGCTTGAACGCGCGCAGCCGGTCGACGTCGATGGCGGGATCCTTGAACGATACGCCCCAGGCCGAGGCATGCCGCGCTTCGTCGATCACCTTCGCGACATGCAGCAGTGCCTTCGACGGGATGCAGCCGCGGTAAAGACACACGCCGCCAGGGTTCTTTTCCTCGTCAACGAGCGTCACCTGCATGCCGAGGTCGGCGGCGTGGAACGCGGCAGCATAGCCGCCGGGTCCCGCGCCGATGACGACAAGCTGAGTCGATGCGTCCGCCATCAGCCCTGGAGCGAAAGAAGGAAGGGCTGCTCGAGCGTCTCGGCCACCCATCGCACGAAGCGGATCGCGTCGGCGCCGTCGATCAGGCGGTGATCGTAGGACAGCGACAGCGGGAGCAGCAGACGAGGCACAAGGGCACCGTCACGGTAGACCGGCTCGAGATTGCCGCGCGAGACGCCGAGGATCGCGACCTCCGGCCAGTTGACGATCGGCGTGAAGGCGGTGCCGCCGATTCCCCCCAGGTTGGAGATGCTGATCCCGCCGCCGTCCATGTCCTCGAGCGTCAGCTTCCGGGCGCGCGCCTTCTCAGCGGCCTGCTGCACCTCGATTGCGATTTGCGTGATGTTCTTCTGGTCGACGTTGCGGATGACCGGTACGAGCAGCCCGCGGTCGGTGTCGACGGCCACGCCGACGTTCACGTACTTCTTGTAGACGATCTCCGACTTCACCGCATCGACCGACGCATTGAACTGTGGGAACTGCTTCAACGCCGCGCCCAGCACCTTGACGAGGATTGCGGTCACGGTCAGCTTCCCGCCCGCCTTTTCCACCTGCGGGCCGTACTTCTTTCGAAGCTCTTCGAGCGCGGTGATGTCTGCTCTGTCGAACTGGGTGACGTGCGGGATGGTATTCCACGCAAGGGATAGATGTTCGGCCGTCTTGCGGCGGATGTTGCTCATCGGCTGCCGCTCGACCTCGCCCCACTTCTCGAAGTTCGGCAGCGCAGGGGCGCTCGGGCGGCCGGGGGCTCTGCCCGTGCCAGCCAGCGCGGTCGCGGCACCCACGCTGCTCAGAATGCGGCGAGCGTGTTCCTTGACGTCTTCCTGCGAGATGCGGCCGGCGGGCCCCGTGCCCTGGACGGCGTTGATGTCCACACCCACTTCCCGCGCGAGACGGCGCACTGAGGGCGAGGCCGGAGCCGCGGGGGCGGGCTGATCGAACGGAGCCGCCTGACCGACGGCCGATCGAGAGGGCGCTGCTGCCTGCGCCGAGCTCGGTCGGGAGGATTCCGATGCGCCGCGGGAGGGCCGGGCCATCGCCACGACTTCGCCGCGCCGCCCGGAGGTTGGTGCAGGCCGCGGTTCCTCTTCCGGCTCTTCCTCGGCCTCTTCGGCTTCCGGCTCCTCTCGCGCTGTTTCCTCAGCCGGTCGTTCCGCGCGTGCCGGCGCCGCCTTGCGCCTGGGCGGTTCCTCCTCCGGCTCTTCCTCGCCCTCTTCGGCTTCCGGCTCCTCTCGCGCTTTTTCCTCAGCCGGTCGTTCCGCGCGTGCCGGCGCTGCTTTGCGCCTGGGCGGTTCCTCCTCCGGCTCTTCCTCGGCCTCTTCGATTTCCGGCTTCTCTTGCGCTTTTTCCTCAGCCGGTCGTTCCACGCGTGCCGGCGCCGCCTTGCGCCTGGGCGGCTCTTCTTGTTCCTGTTCTTCTTCTTTTTCTTCTACTTCTTCTTCTCTGGGCGGCTCCTTGTCTTGGCGCGCGGCGGCCGCCTTGGCAGGAGCTTTGGTCTCCTTCGCCGGCTTCGCAGTCTCGCCACCCGTGCGAGCCTTCTCTGCTCCAGCCTTCTCTGCGGCACCGGCCTCGTCCACAGTCAACACGGTTGAGCCGACCTTCACCTTGTCGCCCGCCTTGACCTTGATCTCTTTGACGACGCCGGCAACCGAAGATGGCACCTCGATTGTCGCCTTGTCGGTTTCGAGCTCGATGACCGGCTGGTCCTGCTCGATCGTGTCGCCGACTTTCACGAGCACGCGGGTTACGTCGCCTGACGTAACGTTCTCACCAAGTTCTGGGATCTTGAATTCGGCCACGCAGGAAATCCTGTAGGCTCTGGGCCATGAGCCCTGAGCCTTAAGCCCTGAGCCGGATCAGGAGAGTCTGGGGTTTGGCTTCTCGGGGTTCACGCCGAGGTCCTTGATCGCCTTCTGGACAACGGTCGCGTTGAGTTCTCCCTCGCGTGCGAGCGCGTCGAGCGTCGCGATTGCGATGAACCGCGCATCGACCTCGAAGAACTCACGCAGCGACGCGCGGCTCTCGCTCCGGCCGAAGCCGTCGGTACCGAGCGAGGTCAGCCTCCGTGGCATCCAGCGGTCAATCGAATCAGGGAGTGCCTTGACATAGTCCGAGGCGGCGACGATGACACCCTCGGTGCCGTCGAGGCACTGCGTGACGTACGGAACGCGCGGCTTTTCCGTGGGGTGAAGCCGGTTCCAGCGCTCCGCGTCGTGGCCGTTCCGGTACAGCTCCTGGTAGCTCGTGACGCTCCAGACGTCGGCGGCCACGTCATACTTCTCCGCGAGCAATTGCTGCGCCTTCAGGACCTCGAGGAGGATTGCTCCGCTGCCGAGCAACTGGGCACGATGGGTGGCGCTCTTCGGCCAGGGCCGCAGGCGGTACATCCCTTTGAGGATGCCTTCCTGCGCACCCTCCGGCATCGACGGCATCTCGTACTGTTCGTTCATCACGGTGATGTAGTAGAAGATGCTCTCGCCGTTCTTGTACATCCGGCGAATGCCGTCCTCGATGATCACCGCAATCTCGTAGGCGAACGCCGGGTCGTAGGAGATCAGATTCGGTACGGCCAGCGAGAACAGATGGCTGTGACCGTCCTGATGCTGCAGGCCCTCGCCGGCCAGCGTCGTCCGCCCGGCCGTGCCGCCAAGCATGAAGCCGCGCGACCGCGAATCGGCCGCGGCCCACACCAGGTCGCCGATCCGCTGCATGCCGAACATCGAATAGAAGATGAAGAACGGGATCGTGTTGATGCAGTGCGTCGAGTACGCCGTGCCGGCGGCGATGAACGACGACATCGAGCCCGCCTCGGTGATGCCCTCCTCGAGGATCTGCCCTTCCTTGGCTTCCTTGTAGTAGAGCAGCGTGTCCATGTCGACCGGCTCGTAGAGCTGCCCGTTGTGCGAGTAGATGCCCACCTGGCGGAAGAGCGATTCCATGCCGAACGTGCGCGCCTCGTCCGGCACGATCGGGACGACCAGCTCGCCGATTTCCTTGTCGCGCAGCATCTTGGCCAGGATGCGCACGAAGGCCATCGTGGTCGACGCCTTGCGTCCCTCCGTGCCCTTGTGGAACTCGGCAAAGAGCTCCGGCAGCGTTTCGGTGTTGAGCGGTCCGCAACTGATCGGCCGGCTCGGGACGAACCCACCGAGGTGCTTCCGCTGCTCCATCATGTAGGTCATCTCGGGGCTCTTGTCCGGCGGACGGTAGAACGGCGCCTTGGCGACCTCGTCATCGCCGATCGGGATGCCGAAGCGCGTCCGGAATGCGCGAAGCTCGTCTTCGTTCAGCTTCTTCTGCTGGTGGGTGATGTTCTTCCCCTCGCCCGCCTCGCCGATGCCGTAGCCTTTGATGGTGCGGGCCAGGACGACGGTCGGATGACCGGTGTGCTCCACCGCCGCCTTGTACGCCGCGTAGACCTTCACCGGATCGTGACCGCCAAGCGTGAGCTTCTTGAGCTGCTCGTCCGACAGGTGCTTCACCATCTCGAGCAGTCGCGGATCTGCGCCCCAGAAATCCTGACGCACATACTCGCCCGATTCGACGGCGTACTTCTGGTACTGCCCGTCGACGACTTCTCCCATGCGCTTGACGAGAACGCCGTCGTAGTCCTTGGCCAGAAGCGGATCCCACTCCGAGCCCCAGATCACCTTGATGACGTTCCAGCCGGCGCCCCGGAACGCGGCCTCGAGCTCCTGGATGATCTGGCCGTTGCCGCGAACCGGACCATCGAGGCGCTGCAGGTTGCAGTTGATGACGAAGATCAGGTTGTCGAGCTTCTCGCGCGATGCGAGCGTAATGGCGCCGAGCGCCTCGGGCTCGTCGGTCTCGCCATCGCCGAGGAAGGCCCACACCTTGGAGTCCGACCGCTTCTTGAGCCCGCGGTCCTCCAGGTACCGCATGAAGCGAGCCTGGTAGATCGCGGTGATCGGACCCAGCCCCATCGAAACCGTCGGGTACTCCCAGAACTCCGGCATCAGCCACGGGTGGGGGTACGACGACAATCCCCCGCCGGCTTTCAACTCGCGACGGAAGTTCTCGAGTTGCTGGACGCCGATGCGTCCCTCGAGAAACGCGCGCGCGTAAATCCCGGGCGCCGCATGACCCTGGAAGTAGATGATGTCGCCGTCGTGGCTCTCGCCCTTGCCCCTGAAGAAGTGGTTGAACGCAACTTCGTACAGCGTGGCAGCCGAGGCATAGGTCGAGATGTGACCACCGATGCCTTCCTCGAGCTTATTGGCCTTCACGACCATCGCGAGCGCGTTCCATCGAACGAGGCTCTTGATGCGGCGCTCGACCTCACGGCTGCCCGGAAACGGAGGCTGCTCGTCGGCGTGAATGCTATTGATGTATGGGGTGTTCGCGGTGAATCGCAGCTTCACGCCTCTGCGCCGAGCGTGAATGCTCAGCTCCTGGAGCAAACGGCCGACGCGGTTCGGCCCTCCGGACTGGAGGACGTAGTCGAGCGATTCCAGCCATTCACGGGTTTCGAGGGCCTCGATCTCCTTCGCGTTCTTCGGGGCGGTACTGCGCATGAGTCCTACTCGCCGAACTCCTGAGTCAGCGTTCTCGCTGGAAACCGACTCTTCAGGACCGGCATAAGATGACAGTGACAACCTCTCATTGTACTTGCCCGGAGATCGCCTGTGAAACGCTTTCCGCCTGACCTTCTCCTCAGCCGATCCCGTCGGGCCCCTCAACTCGCTGCGCTTACACTCGTTCACGACCAGATCGTCTCCTGCAACCGATGTCCACGCCTGAGGGACTACTGCCGCCACGTCGCGCTCGAGAAGAAGCGTGCCCACCGTGACGACGTGTATTGGGGACGCCCGGTGCCCGGCTTCGGCGATCCTGCCGCGCGGCTGTTGATCGTTGGTCTCGCTCCGGCCGCGCATGGCGCAAACCGGACCGGACGCGTATTCACGGGTGATGGTTCAGGTGATTTCCTGATGTCTGCGCTGTATCGGAACGGCTTCGCGAACATTCAGACGTCGCGACACATCAACGACGGGCTCGAGCTTCGCGATGCGTACATCGTGGCCGCGGTCCGCTGCGCGCCGCCTGCGAACAAGCCGACACCGGAGGAGATGGACACATGCCTGGCGCACCTCGAGGCGGAAGTCGCCGCACTGCCGCGCGTGGCCGTCATCGTGGCGCTGGGAAAGATTGCCTTCGACGCCACGCTCCGGCTGCTGAAGCGCCGCGGCGCGAGAGCGTCGCCACGGCCGCAGTTCGGCCACGGTGTCGTTGCGAAGCTCGGCGCAACATGCCCGACGCTCGTCGGCTGCTATCATCCGAGCCGTCAAAACACCAACACGGGCAGGCTGACGGCAGCGATGATGGACCGCGTGTTCCGAACGGCGAGACAGGCCATCTCTCATTCATGATTCATGATTCGTGATTTGCGATTGGTGCAGCTACCGCCTGACGCGCGGAGCACTGAGGACTTGCTTCGGTCTGGGGATGAACGGTGAAAGCGGCCGTCAAACAGATTACATCTGTGCTCTCAAGGAATCAATAGTACGTTGGTGCGCAGTTATGTCCCGTCGAGTCGCGGAAGTCCAGCTCGTCTATTTGCAGCACGGGTGGTCAATCGCGCAGCTCAATCATCCGTGAGAACTTGACGTGAAGCTTCGACCGGCGAAGGAGCGCCCGGCGACGCCGAACTCGTCTGTGTTGTTGAACACGACCTGAATCACGAATCATGAATCACGAATTCGATCGCAGGATCCTCCCAAGCGTCGCCGCGTCGATGTTGCCGCCGCTCATGACGCAGACAACCTTCCTGCCGGCGAGCTGTCCGCGGCATTTCCGCGCAGCCGCCAGGGTCGCGCCGCCGGCGCCTTCTGCGAGGTTGTGCGTCAGGCTGAGTGCCATCCGGACGCCCTCCTCGAGCTCGTGCTCCTCGAGCGCGATCACATCGTCGAGCTCGTGCTTGAGCAGGCCGAACGTGAGGTCGAATGTCACGCGCGTGGCCATTCCCTCAGCGAAGGTCTGCACGTCTGCGGTGACCACGCGTTCGGGTCCGCGCCAGGATCGCGTGAATGCATCGGCGCGCACCGCCTGGACCCCGATGATTCGTGCGCGGGACTGCAGTCCGGTCCGGACGATGCAACAGCCGGATGCGCCGCTGCCACCACCGATCGGAACGAAAACGACGTCGGCGTCGGGAAGCGACTCGAATATCTCGAGCGCGTACGTTCCGACCCCGGCGATGAGGTGCGGCTCGTTGGCGGAATGAACGTAGCGCCACCCTTCCCTTTCGGCGAACGCCTCGACTTCTTCGCGTGCTTCGTCGAAGTCGCGGCCGTGCTCGATCACTTCCGCCCCCAACGCGCGGATCGCGGCAATCTTGTCGGGGTTGTTGCCGACGGGCACGTAAATGCGGCAACGGACGCCGTGCAGGCGCGCAGCGAACGCGATGGATTGACCGTGGTTGCCCGTGCTCGCGCTGACGACGCCGCGCGTCCGTTCGTCGGGCGAAAGTTGTGACACGAGGTTCAGCCCGCCGCGGATCTTGAACGCGCACGTCGGATTGTGGTTCTCGTGCTTGACCCAGATGTCGAGACCAAGCGCCTCGTCGAGCAGCGGGTGTTTCAGCAGCGGCGATGGGCGCATGGCGGCGTACACCCTGGGGCGGGCGCTGAACACGTCCTGCAGGGTCGGTGGACGCACCCTTTCATTTGCGATTTGTGATTTGTGATTTGCGATTTGCATGCGGAGATTATCGCGGCAACGGGTCGTGAAGTCGTGAGTAGGACAATTGCAAAATCACAAATCACAAATCGCAAATCACAAATGACTGGCCCATTCGTCCCGAATCTTCACCGCCAGGTCCGGGCGATTCGAGATGAGCGCGTCGACGCCCCAGCCAAGCAGGCGCCGCATGTCGGGCTCAGTGTCGACGGTCCACACCTGCACTTTCAGGTTCCCCTCGTGCGCGTACCGCACGAATCGCGGCGAGACGATGCGAAGGCATCCGGCGCGCTCAGGGATCTGGTAGCCGTGATACCTGGCACGCCGCACCGGCCAGCACATCCAGGTCCGGCGGAGCGCGCGTTGTACTTCGGGCCGAGTTGCGCTCGTCGCAAGCGTGGGCTCGGCCTCGCGAACGGCGCGAACCGCGCGGACGCCGTAACCCGCCGCGCAGACGCGGTCGATGGCATCGGCGGCCCGCACCTCGCGCACCACCGCGTGGCCAAGCGCGGGATCGTCGACCTTCATCTCCACGATGATCCGCGCGTCGCGATATCGGTGCAGCACCTCCCGGAGCGACGGAATGCCGATGTCCTGCCCGCGAAACGCAAACCGACCCGCGACGGCGAAATGGTAGGCGGCGTCCAGGCGCGCCAGGTCTGCGGCGGTCCGGGCCGCGATCGGCCCCGAACCATCCGTCGTCCGTTCGAGCCTTTCATCGTGATGGACGACCGGAATGCCGTCGGCCGAGAGACGCACGTCGAGCTCGAGACCGTCGGCGCCGGCCGCCATCCCGAGATCGAACGCCGCGAGCGTATTTTCGGGGCCGAGTGCCATGCCGCCGCGATGGGCAAAGACGAGGGGACGAGGCGAGTCGAAAAATGTCACGCAGGTTTCAGTGCGTTATTCGCTTCCCACCGAGAATTTTGTCACCCTTGTTGGACGCTTGCGTGGTTACCTGCTGGACGCGCCAGACCCGAGGGCAAGGCTACGATAGAATCAGGCATGGCCTCATCATCGGCGATTTCCACGCTCGGCGAGCTGCGCGCCGCCGCGGAGGCGGGGAAGGTCCCGCACCGGAGCGTCCACGAAGAGGTTCGTGCGAACCTCATCCGCATGCTCCGCAAAGGCGAGCCCCTCTTTCCCGGCATCGTTGGGTACGACGACACGGTCATCCCGCAACTCGTCAACGCCCTGCTGTCGCAGCACAATTTCATCCTGCTCGGCCTTCGCGGTCAGGCGAAAACGCGGCTGCTGCGCGCCCTGGTCACCCTGCTCGACGAACGGATTCCGGTGATGCCGGGATGCGAAATCAACGACGACCCGCTCGACCCGATCTGCGGAGCGTGCCGCGCGAGGATCGCGGAACAGGGCGACCGCACGTCGATCGCATGGCTGGGTCGCGACATGCGGTACGTCGAGAAGCTCGCGACGCCGGACGTGACGATTGCCGACATGGTCGGCGACATCGATCCGATCAAGGCGGCGCGCGCGGGCCTGCAGCTCTCGAGCGAGCTGACCATGCACTACGGCCTGCTGCCCCGGGCGAACCGCGGCATCTTCGCGATCAACGAGCTGCCCGACCTCGCCGGCAAGATCCAGGTGGGCCTGTTCAACATCCTGCAGGAAGGCGACGTGCAGATTAAGGGGTTCCCGGTGCGCCTGCCGCTGGACGTGCTCATGGCGTTCACCGCGAATCCCGAGGACTACACCGCGCGCGGCAAGATCATCACGCCGCTCAAGGACCGCATCGGATCCGAGATTCGGACGCATTATCCCCGCGACGTCGAGCTGGGAATGGCGATCACCGAGCAGGAAGCGTGGACCGCGCGCGATGGTGAGGCCCCGCCGGTCCGCGTGCCGGAGCTGGTTCGCGAGGTGGTGGAACGAGTCGCCTT
>DASYQV010000205.1:0-2226 GCA_036005125.1 Vicinamibacterales bacterium | reverse complement strand
GTGGACGACTTCTCCGAGCGCGCGTTCCAGATGGAGCACGGCGGCACGACCACCAAGGGCAAGAGCTGCGACACGTTCGCGCCGATCGGGCCCTGGCTGGTCACCGCCGACGAGATCGACGATCCGCAGGGCCTCGAGGTCTGGACAACGGTCAACGGTGAATCACGGCAGCGCGGGAACACGAAGAACATGATCTTCAGCGTGCGGCAACTCGTCGCCTACGTGAGCCGCTTCATGTCGCTTCGCGCGGGCGACATCATCTCGACGGGCACACCCGCGGGTGTCGCGTACGGCATGAAGCCGCCGCGCTACGTTCAGCCGGGTGAAGTCGTCGAGATGGGGATCACGGGGCTCGGCGCGCAGAAGAATCGGGTGGTGAGCCGGAAGGGTCGCTGAGAGTCTTATCCGCGCGGGGCGACGGCGCGGAGTGCCTTGAGATACGCGTCCTTGTTCGGCTCGTTGAACACGAGCCGGATCTCGTGAACGCCCGCGTCGAAGTACTTCTGCATCTGGTCGCGACACTGCTTCGGCGTACCGACGATGGTCACCGCGTCGACCATCTCGTCGGTGACGAGCTGCGCGGCTCGGTCGCGCTCGCGATTCTGGAACGCCTCACGCACGCGGTCGGCGTCGGCGCCGAACCCGATGCGATGCATGTACTGGTGATAGAAGACACCCATGCCGCCGATGTAGAACGCGATGTGCTGACGCTCGCGATCGCGAGCGGCGGGCGGGTCGTCCGTCACGTAGATCGACACTTGCGGGGCGATCCTGATTGTGTCGAGCGAGCGTCCAGCGGCCTCAGCGCCGGCCCGCACGTCGGCGATCGCGGGTCCCATGCGGGACGGGGCAAGAAAGATCGGTAACCAGCCGTCGGCCAGCTCTCCGGTGAGGCGAAGGCTCGGCGGGCTGAGGGCTGCGATGTAGATCGGCAGATCGGGGCGATACGGCGTGAACCGGAGCTGGAACCGCTTCGTGTGAAAGAACGTCCCGTCGTGGTCGAGACGCTCGGCGCGCGCCGCCTTCCTGATGATGTCGATGTACTCGCGCATGCGCGTCAGCGGCTTTGCGAACTTCTCGCCGTGGAAGTCCTCGATCACCAGGCGGCCGCTCGTCCCGAGCCCCAGGAAGAATCGCCCCTCCGACATCCGGTCCATGTTGAGCGCCGCCATGGCGATGTTGGCCGGCGACCGCGCGAACACCGGCAGGATACTGGTGCCGACGCGGATGCGTGAGGTCACGGCCGCGATCTGGGCGAGCGAGGTCAAAGCGTCCTCGCCCCAGGACTCCCCCGTCGTGATGCAGCTATAGCCGAGCTCCTCGGCGAGTACGGCCGCTTCGCGAATTTCCCGCCACGACATTCCGGGCACGTGCATGCCCATGAGGCCGACGTCACTCATTCCGGATTTCCCTTGCGCCGTCTCATCGTGTTTAGTTTCGCATGACCAGAAACGCTCGCCGATCGGCGCCACATCCTCCGGCCCAGGCCGCCGCGTCCCAGGGACAGGTGAGCGCGAGTCGCAGCGCCACGGACTCGATCAGCCAAGGACCGTAAGAGGCAATTCGCGGAATGGGTGTGAGGGCTGTGGAAGCCGGGGGCGCTGCCATGCAAGCAGGCTAGAGGGGCACCGCCACAAGGTCAAGTGTGCGCAAGGGGATTCAACGGGGCGGGGACCGGGTGAGCGTCCGCAGGTCTTACATGGCTGTTTCCAACAGGCCGGGTGGTAACAGCTTGGCCCCCGATCGCTTGACGCCTCAGCCCTCCAGACGTACGATCCCAGCACTTCTCATTGCCACGCCCTTTGACCCCAGGAGTCACCATATGCGCCACCGGGTCATTCACCTCATCAATCCCAAGACCGATTCGCTGACCACTCGCCCGTTGTATCTCAACCGGGCGCTGTACTCGCCTCTGGCGGGCTTGCTGACCGTAGCCGCGGGGATTCCTCGCGACCGCTACGAGGTGGTGCTCACCGACGAGAACATCGAGTCCATCGACTTCGACCTGAAAGCGGATCTCGTCGGCATCTCCGCCATGACCAGCTATGTGAACCGCGGCTACGAGATCGCCGATGCCTTCCGGGCGCGCGGGGTGCCGGTGGCCATGGGCGGCGTGCACCCGAGCTTCATGCCGCAGGAGGCGCTCACGCATTGCGACGCGGTCGTGATCGGCGAGGTGGAGCTCGTGCTGGGCAAGCTCCTCGACGATCTCGAAAAAGGGCAGAT
>DASYQV010000204.1:0-12692 GCA_036005125.1 Vicinamibacterales bacterium | reverse complement strand
AGAGCCGGGGTCCCCACCGCGCACGCTTGCGCGGTGGGGTGGAGAGCCCTCGCCTGGTTAGACCCAGTGTCTTTTTGGCGCGCTCCGCGCGCCTCGCCCGTTATGCGGTCGCACAACGAGTACAAAATTCGCGTGTGTGGCCGCATAAGACCCGGCCTACGTACGTTCCGGTACACGTTGACACAGGTCGTATCAAGGCCTACACTCGGGATGTGTCAAGGTTGTGAACGCGCATGGTATCTGATGACGACGCGAATCTCTTTTTCATCAGCGTGGCCGCGCAAATGCTCGGCATGCACCCGCAGACGCTGCGGAAGTATGAGCGGCTTGGCTTCATTCAGCCGTCGCGGACCCTCGGAAGCATGCGCCTTTACTCGCGCGAGGAGCTCGAACGGCTGCGCCTGATCAAGCATCTCGTCGACGAGCTCGGAATCAACCTGGCGGGCGTTCAGCGGCTGTTGTCGATCGCGGAGGTCATGCAGCGCATCCGCCCGCTGATGGACGAGAACGCGCTCAGCACCGGGCCCGCGCGCCGGCAGTTGCTGCAGGAGATCAGACGTCTGAACGATGTGATTGGGTTGTAGCCCAGCGGCCCGCGGGTCTGTAGCCGGCGGCCACGGCTCGATGTCGGCGCGGGTCTTCGGACCCGCGCATCGATCGCGATGGACTTCAAAGACTACTACTTAACGCTTGGCGTCTCGAAGACGGCCTCCGACAAGGAGCTGAAGCAGGCATTCCGCAAGCTCGCCCGGAAGCATCATCCCGACGTGAATCCCGGCGACAAGGCGGCGGAAAGCCGGTTCAAGGAGATCAACGAGGCCTACGAGGTGCTCGGCGACCCGGAGAAGCGGAAGAAGTACGACGAGCTGGGCGCCAATTGGCGGATGTACGAGCAGGCGCAGCAGCATGGTGCACCGGACCCGTTCGCCGGCCAGCGATGGAACGTCGGACGCGGACCGCAGGGTGGCGGCTTCCGGACGATGACCGAGGAGGAGATGCGCGACCTCTTCGGCGACGAGAATCCGTTCTCGGACTTCTTTACGACGTTTTTCGGGGGCGGCTTCGAGGGCGGCGGGGGCGAACCGGGGCGCCGCGCCGGCCGCGCCGGTCGGGCGCGGCAGCGGAGCGGTCGCGACGTCGAGCATGAAATCGAGCTGTCGCTCGAAGACGCCTACCGCGGCAGCACCCGCCGGCTCTCCTTGAAACACGACGGGCACGCGCGGACCGTGGATGTGCGGATTCCGCCCGGCGTCGGCGAGGGCTCGCGCGTGCGCGTGGCGGGGGAAGGCGAGCACGGCACGGGCGGCGCGGCGTCAGGCGACCTTTATCTGCGTGTGCGCCTCGCGCCCCATCCGCTGTTCGAACGAAAAGGCCGCGACATTTACGTCAAGGTGCCACTGCCGGTCACGACGGCGGTGCTGGGCGGCGAGGTCGAGGTCCCGACGCTCGAAGGACGGACCGTGCGTCTGAAGATTCCGCCGCTGACGCAGAACGGACAGATGTTCCGCCTGAAGGGGTATGGCATGCCCGCGGTCGGGAAGGCAGAGGACAAGGGCGATGCCTACGCGCGCGTGGAAGCGCAATTGCCGACGCAGCTCTCGCCGGCCGAGAAAGAGCACTACGACGCGCTGGCCAGGCTCGATCGAACCGCGGCGAGCAAGAACAGCGCCGCATGATGAGTTCGTGATGAACGCCCTACGCGAATCGCAATCATGAACATCAACAGATTCACCGAAAGAGCACAGGAAGCCATCATCGGCGCCCAGAACCTGGCAACCGAGCTCACCCACTCGGAGATCACCCCCGAGCACTTGCTCGTCGTGCTCCTCGAGCAGGAGGGCGGGATCGTTCCGTCTGTCCTGCGCAAGATGGAGCTTGACCCGGCGCGCATCGCGCGCGAGGCCCGCGGACTGGTCGCCAATATCCCGAAGGCGTACGGCGGCGACGTGCGATTTTCGCCGCGGATGAAGTTGATTACCGACGCGGCGCTCGCCGAGGCGCAGCGGCTTCAGGATGAATATGTCAGCACCGAGCACCTTCTGATCGCTCTTGCGACCGAGGTGGGCCGCTCCCCCGCCGCGCAGCTGCTCCAGCGGTACGGCATCACCAGGGACAAGCTGTTCCAGGCGCTCACGATGGTGCGCGGGAACCAGCGGGTGACGTCCCAGAATCCCGAGTCCACGTACGAGGCGCTCGCCCGGTACGGTCGCGACCTCACGGAGCTCGCTCGAAAGGGCAAGCTCGACCCGGTAATCGGTCGCGACGAGGAGGTCCGCCGCGTCATTCAGGTCCTGTCGCGACGCACGAAGAACAACCCCGTCCTGATTGGTGAGCCCGGGGTCGGCAAGACCGCCATTGTCGAAGGTCTGGCACAGCGGATCATCCGCGGCGACGTGCCGGAAGGACTGAAGAACAAGAAGATCTTCGCCCTCGACATGGGCGCGCTGGTGGCCGGCGCGAAGTATCGCGGCGAGTTCGAGGAGCGCCTGAAGGCGGTACTGAAGGAGATCGCCGAATCGGAAGGCCAGATCATTCTCTTCATCGACGAGCTGCATACCGTCGTGGGCGCCGGCGCGGCCGAGGGCGCCATGGACGCGTCGCAGATGCTCAAGCCGATGCTCGCCCGCGGAGAGCTCCACACGATCGGCGCGACGACGCTCGACGAGTACCGGAAGCACATCGAGAAGGACGCCGCGCTCGAGCGCCGCTTCCAGCCGGTGATGGTGGACGAGCCGACCGTCGAGGACACGATTTCGATCCTGCGCGGCCTCCGCGAACGCTACGAGATTCACCATGGCGTGAAGTTCAAGGACGCGGCGCTCGTGGCCGCCGCGGTCCTCTCGCACCGCTACATAAGCGACCGGTTCCTGCCGGACAAGGCGATCGACCTGATCGACGAGGCCGCGGCGAAGCTGCGCACCGAGATCGACTCGATGCCCGCCGAGCTCGACGAGGTCCGCCGGCGCATCATGCAGCTCGAGATCGAGCGCGAAGCGCTGCGCAAGGAGAAGGACAAGGCCTCGGTCGAGCGGCTCGCGAGGCTCGAAAAGGAGCTCGCGGACCTGAAAGAGGAGCAGACACGTTTGCAGTCGCACTGGGAGCAGGAAAAAGAGGCTATCCAGGCCGCGCGGAAGCTCAAGGAAGAGCTCGAGCAGGTCCGGCTTCAGATCGAGGCAGCCCAGCGCTCAGGCGATTACACGAAGGCGTCCGAGTTGCAGTACGGTCGGTTGCCCGAGCTCGAAAGGCGGATTCGCGAGCAGGAAAGCCGCCTCGCGGAGTTGCAGAAGAGCCAGCGGATGCTCAAGGAGGAGGTGGACCAGGAGGACATCGCCGAGGTCGTCGCGAAGTGGACCGGCATCCCGGTGAGCCGGCTGATGGAGAGCGAGATTCAGAAGCTGATCCGGATGGAAGAGCGTCTCCACCGGCGCGTAGTCGGCCAGGACGAAGCCATCGAAGCGGTGTCGAATGCGATTCGGCGGGCACGCGCGGGATTGCAGGATCCCAACCGGCCGCTCGGCAGCGTCATCTTCCTCGGCCCCACCGGCGTCGGCAAAACGGAGCTCGCGCGAGCGCTCGCCGAGTTCCTCTTCGATGACGAGCATGCGTTGATCCGCATCGATATGTCGGAGTACCAGGAGAAGCACACGGTCTCGCGCATGCTCGGCGCTCCGCCCGGATACGTCGGCTACGAGGAAGCCGGGCAGCTCACCGAGGCCGTGCGCCGGCGTCCGTACTCCGTGGTCCTCTTCGATGAGGTCGAGAAGGCGCACCCGGAAGTCTTGAACGTCCTGCTCCAGTTGCTCGACGATGGGAGGGTGACCGACGGCAAGGGGCGGACGGTCGACTTCAAGAACGTGGTCGTGATCATGACGTCGAACCTCGGAAGCCAGTACATCGCCGAGCACACCGGCGATCTGACCGAAGGCGTGCGGCGGCAGGTCACCGAGGCGCTCCGGCAGCACTTCAGACCGGAGTTCCTGAACCGCGTCGACGAGATTATCTTCTTCCACGTGCTCGGCATCGACCACATGAAGCAGATCATCGACATCCAGGCGCACAACCTGCTGAAGCGGCTCGAGGAGCGGAAGATTATGGTCGAGCTCACCGACAACGCGAAGAATTTTCTGGTCTCCGAGGGTTACGATCCGATGTACGGCGCGCGGCCCCTGAAACGGACCATCCAGCGGCGCGTCCTCGACCCGCTGGCGCTCGGGGTGCTCGAAGGCGAGTTCCGCGAGGGCGACAAGGTCGTCATCGACGTGGGCGACGCGGGTTTGAAGTTCGAAAAGAGGCAGGCAACGACGGTAAATTCTTGATTCTTGATTCTTGATTCTTGATTTCAATCATGAATCATGAATCGAGAATCATGAATGAATTGGGTGAAAGTTGGCGAACCTTCGCACACCTCCGGGACTCAACCCTCGCGATCGCCGCTCAGGCGATCGCCGTCCGCTCGGGAGCGCGCCCCGACCCGCCGGAGCAATCTGGTACGTCCTCGGGTTTCTCTTCCTGATGGCCCTCGCGCAGGCGTGGTTCCTCGCGCCGTCGGGCCGGCAGCTCCCCTACAGTGAGTTCAAGCAGCTCGTACGCAGCAACCAGGTGGCCGAGGTCACCGTCGGCGACCAGGCGATTCACGGGACCCTGACGACCGAGCGGAACAACTCGCGCACGTTCACGACGACGCGAATCGAGGATCCGAACCTCGTCGAGGAGCTCGACTCTCACGGCGTCAAGTACACGGGTGAGTTCGTCAGCCGGTGGCTGCCAGAGGTCCTCGGCTGGATCGTCCCGCTCCTGCTCCTCGTCGGTCTCTGGAGCTTCTTCTTCCGGCGGATGAGCGGGGCCGAAGGCGGCGTGATGTCGTTCGCCCGCAGCAAGGCCCGCGTATTTTCGGAAGACGATGTCAAGGTGAGCTTCGCAGACGTCGCGGGGGTGGACGAGGCCGAGCAGGAGCTCAAGGAGATCGTCGAGTTCCTGAAGAACCCGAAGAAGTACACCAATCTCGGCGGACGCATTCCAAAGGGTGTGCTGCTCGTCGGTCCGCCCGGCACCGGCAAGACGCTGCTCGCTCGCGCCGTGGCCGGCGAAGCCAAGGTCCCGTTTTTCAGCTTGAGCGGGTCGGAGTTCGTCGAGATGTTCGTCGGCGTCGGCGCGGCCCGGGTGCGCGATCTGTTCGCTCAGGCCGAGGCCAAGGCGCCCTGCATCATCTTCATCGACGAGCTCGACGCGCTCGGCAAGGTGCGGGTCCAGAGCCCGATGGGCAGCCACGAGGAGCGCGAGCAGACGCTCAACCAGCTTCTCGCGGAAATGGACGGCTTCGATGCGCGCAAGGCGATCATCATCATGGCCGCGACGAACCGGCCCGAGGTGCTCGATCCCGCGCTGCTCCGTCCGGGCCGCTTCGACCGCCAGGTGCTCGTCGACAAGCCGGACGTCAAGGGACGCGAGGAGGTCCTGCGCATCCACTCGAAGAACGTGAAGCTGGCGCCTGGCATGAACCTCAAGGTCATCGCGGCGCGGACGGCCGGCTTTGCGGGCGCGGACCTCGCCAACCTGGTGAACGAGGCGGCGCTGCTGGCCGCGCGCAAGGACAAGAACGCCGTCGGCATGGAGGACTTCGACGAGGCGATCGACCGGCTCATCGCCGGACTCGAGAAGAAACGGGTCATGAGCCAGAAGGAGCGGGAGATCGTCGCGTACCACGAGTCGGGTCACGCGATCGTCGCGACGATGCTTCCGGACATGGACCCGGTGCACAAGATTTCGATCGTCCAGCGCGGGTTCGGCGCCCTCGGCTACACGATGCAGCTCCCGCTCGAGGACCGCTACCTGATGCAGCGCAAAGACCTGCTCAACCAGCTCGCGGTGCTGCTCGGCGGGCGCACCGCCGAGGAGATCGCGCTCGGCGAGATTTCCACCGGCGCGCAGAACGATCTCCAGCGCGCCACCGACATCGCGCGCGCCATGGTCACCGAGTGGGGCATGAGCGATGCGCTCGGCGCGATCAACTACGACGGGCACAAACGGAGCAAGTTCCTCGATATCCCCATCGGTCCCGATCGCGGCAACTATGCCGAGGAGACCGCGCGTCTGATCGATGCCGAGGTCAAGCGGATCATGACCGAGGTCCACGAGCAGGCGCGCCGCATTCTCGAGGAGCAACGCGCGCTGCTCGAAAAGATCACCCGACGCCTGCTCGAGCAGGAAGTGATGGAAGGTGACGAGCTCCGGCGGATTCTCGGTGTGTCTTCCCGCGACGTGCACCCCTCCGCGGAAAACACGCCGCTGCCGGTGACGGAATAAATCAAAGTGGAAAGTGGACAAGTGGAAAGTTGAGAAGTAAGTGGAAAGGTGACCTACTTCTCAACTTTCCACTTCTCAACTTTTTCCACTTTGGCGTGATGCACGCTGCACCGTGGGTATGAAGTGGTGCAAGAACACGATGCAACGTGCGTATGAAAGCAGTGTCTTGCTGATTACCCGGTACCACGTGCGTGGGCAACGCGCGGCCGCGTACGCGCGCGTCCGGAAACGCGCACGTGGGCTCCCCATCGCCACTCCACGCGCCGCTCGCCGCACGTGGCACTCGGCCCGTGACGCCTGTCACTCCGATCAAGGCCGGGCCTTGACCCGGCTCGAACAGACGCGGGGATACGTCGCCTGCCGCCGCATCCCCGCGCTCGGACCCACGGATCGCGCGCTCCCGGAGGATCGGTCGGGCGCGCGGCCGTCGGGCCCTACTTCTTTGCCCCGGTCGCCGTCTTCGACGCGGCGACCAGCCGCACCTCTTCGGCCGTCTTCTGGCCGTTGTTCTCCGTATATCGGATCTTCACCCGGCTGCCCATGTGAGACGACAGGTCGCCGGGAGTAATCGTCTTCGTGCCCTGGTGGATCTCTGCGCTCGCGGCGAGCGGGAGCGTCATGTTGCCCTTGCCGGTCGCGAGTGTGAGCGTCCGTCCTGTGGTATCGAACTGTTGTAGAGTGCCGACAACCGAATGTGTATGGGCCTTGGCGGCCGGCTTCGCCGTCACCGGAGCGACGACGAGCATCACGAGCGCCACGGCGACCAATCCCTGAAGCAGACGTACCATCATTTCCCTCCTCCGCCCGCGCAACTCCCCCTGAGCGGCGATGGCAGACGTCAAGCAACGGAACAAACCGGGTGCCATGGGCACACGGCGGAGTAAGATCGGGTAAGCGCCACTGGCACAGTGACTTACTTGACTATCACGAGCTCGTCCACCGGCAACGTCATCCAGCACAACGGCCCCATTGTGGCGCGGTGGCCGCTCATCATTTCGCTGCGTACCCGTCTGGCGCTTGCCGTCGCGCTCTCGGTCGCCCTGGTCATCAGCGGGCTCACCGTGATCGGGACGCGACTGGCCGAGAGGCGCATGGAGGACGATCTTCGCGAGACCGCGTACGTCACCGCCGTCGCGGTGGCCGACGATCTCGAGCTGCGTCCGGAACAGGTCGCCCCGGAGACGATTGCGCCCGTTCTCCACGAGTTCATGACGGCGGCGCCGTCACTGCGGGCCATATGGGTCTTTCGTCTCGAGGATGCGGGACCTGCGCTGCTCGCGAGCACGTCGTCGGATGCCCTCAGACCGCTGGACCTCATTGAGCGCGTCGCGCGCACCGGCGAGCCTCTCTGGCAGCAGCCGACAGAGTTGCTGGCGATGGTGGCGGTACCGGTCATACGCAGCGATCGCGTGGTCGGATCGGTGGCGGTCACGGTGTCGTTCGCCGCAATCGAGCAGTTGCGCCGACAGGGACGATTTATCGCGCTCGGCGGGGCCACGGCCGCGATTCTGGGCATTACTCTGCTGATACATCTGCTCGCCCGCCGGCTGATTCACCGGCCGCTACAGGATGTGGCCGGCGCGATGCGCCGCGTCGCGGCAGGCGATCTCACCGCGCGCGCCCCTGTCGATCGGCGTGACGAGCTCGGCGAGCTGGCCCTGCGGCTCAACGACATGCTGTGCCAGCTCGAGGACCTGCACCGGTCCCTCAACGAGCGTGTCGCCGCCGCGACCGAGGAGCTGCGGCAGCGCAACCAACAGCTCGTTCGCTCCTACGAAAGCGTCCTGGACCTGCGCGAAACGGCCGCGCGAGCGCAGCAGCTCGCCGCCGTCGGGCAGACCATGGCCAACGTGGCGCACCAGATCGGGACGCCGTTGAACCTGGCCTCGGGTCACGTGCAGCTGCTGAAACAACAGGTCAGCGATCCCGCCGTGCAGCGACGCCTGCATATCGTGGAGGACCAGGTCGCTCGCGTGGCGTCGAGCGTGCGATCGCTGCTCGAACGGGCGAGACCCATTGCCGACGAGCGCCCCGTCGACGTCGGTGCCCTGCTGGCACGCCTCATGGAAGCGGTTCGAAGTCGGAGCGGCGCGTCGGGCATCACGCTCGATGTGGACATCGCCGACGGACTTCCCGTGGTACTGGCCGACGACACCCAGCTCGAGCTTGCGCTCCTGAACATCGTCAGCAACGCGCTCGACGCGATGCCGGATGGCGGGCGGCTGACCGCCCAGATCGCTCCCACGCCCACTGGCCTGCGACTCGAGATCCGCGATACCGGCACCGGCATCCCGCCGGAGCTGGTGTCGAAGATTTTCGACCCGTGGGTCACCACCAAGCCGGCCGGACGCGGCGCGGGCCTTGGCCTGAGCATCACGCGCGACGTCATCGAACGTCTCGGTGGAACTATTTCCGCGACCAGCACTCCAGGTAAGGGTGCCACTTTTGTCGTCGAGCTCCCCGGCGCCCCGGCGGAAGCCACGCCAGCGTTATGAACCATCAATCCACTCGCATTCTGATCGTTGACGACGACGTCGAAACGTGCCGGCTGATTGAGGAGCTCATCGCCGCGCCCGGCAGAGAGCTGTGCCACGCGTATGACGCCGGCATGGCCATCGGACTCGCGCGCGACAACCCGTTCGATCTGGTTGTCTCCGATATCAACTTGAACGGACCCGACTCGGGGCTGGACGTGCTGCATGCGTTCAAGGCGGCAAACCCGTCGTGCGAGGTGCTGCTCATCAGCGGCTTCGGCACGCTCGAAACGGCGGTGCAGGCCATCCGGGCCGGCGCGTTCGATTACATCAGCAAACCGTTCAACATCGGCGAAATCCGCGCCGTCGTCGATCGTGCCCTGGCCCGGCGTACGAGCGACCCGGTGCCCCCGTTGCCGCTGGCCGTCGATGCCCCGCCACCAGGGATCGTGGGCCGGACCGCCGGCATGCTCGCCGTCTACAAGCAGATTGCGTATGCGGCCGATTCATCGGCGCCGGTGCTCGTCGTTGGCGAAAGCGGCACCGGCAAGGAGCTGGTGGCACGGGCGATCCACTCGCACAGCCGGCGGTCGATGAAGCCGTTCGTGGCCATCAACTGCGGAGCGCTTGCCGAGACGCTCCTCGAGTCGGAGCTGTTCGGGCACACCCGCGGCTCCTTCACCGGCGCCATTGCCGATCACAAGGGGGTGTTCGAGCAGGCACAAGGCGGCACGGTGCTGCTGGACGAGATTGCCGACACGAGCCCCGCCATGCAGGTGAAGCTCCTGCGCGTCCTGCAGGAGGGCGAGGTGCGCCCGGTCGGCGCAAGCCGCACGATTAAAGTCGACCTGCGGGTGGTCGCGGCCACCAACGTGCCGGTGGAGCAGGCTGTCACCGCGCAGCGTTTCCGCCGGGATCTGTACTACCGTCTCGGCGTGATCACCATCCAGTTGCCGGCGCTCCGCGACCGGCGCGAGGACATCCCGCTCCTCATCGAACAGTTCCTGCGCAACGCGGCGGTCCGCACGCACCGGCAGGTCACGATCTCACCCGCCGCCCTCGACGCGCTCACGCGGTACGCGTGGCCCGGCAACGTGCGCGAGCTGGAGAACACGATCGAACGGCTGGTCGTCTTCAGCCGCGGGCGGGTGGAGATGGAGGACCTTCCGGGAACGATTATCGCCGCGCCGCCATTCGAGCAGCGCCTCTTCGAGGACCTGCCGAACCTGGACGAGTTGGAACGCCGTTACCTGCTGCACGTGCTCAAAGCGGTCGGCGGCAACCGTTCGCGCGCCGCCGAAGCGCTCGGCATCGATCGCCGGACGCTCTACCGCATGGCGGAGCGCTTCGGGATCGAGCTCACGGGGGAATCTGACTCGTCGGCCTGAAGCGTGCCGCGCGATCGGTAGCGCTCGCGATCGCGGTCGCAGCGGAGACGATCTACTCTAACCAGCCAAGGGGCTCCGTCCCTTGAGATCCCGGGCAGAGCCCCTGGGCTGGTTAGACCAGCACCTTTTGGGCGCGCTTCGCGCGCCTAGCCCGTTATGCGGTCGTACAACGAGTACAAAATTCGCGTTTCGGGCCGCATAACGGGCTAAACGCCGAGTGCGCTGGGACGGTTTAAACGCCGAGTGCGCCGAGCACGCGGAGAGGTTCTTATCTACGAGAGCGATAGGACACGACCCGTCGGACTGCTGTGAATCGTTTATTGTCGGGATGGCGCGACCTTACATGCATCGGCCGATGCGATGCTCCGAAAGCTCCATCAATGTGACGGGCGTTTTCTGGTGCGATCTTTGAAGCTAGCCCTGCCAGAAGGAGTCACGCATGAGAAGTTACTGGACCATCGCGGCCCTGCTCAGTCTGATGATCACCGCGGGCTGCGCGGATCGTGGTGACAATTCGAAGAATCGGAATACGGACGAGCAGGCGCCTGCCGCGACGAGCGCCGAAGCTCCGGCCGTTTCCAGCGCGCCTGCGCATCCCGCCGAGGACGGCTCGGCCGCGCGCCCTGAAACAGGGGCCCGCGCCACGGCCGGAACGGGCGCATCGCGCCAGGCGAATGTGAGCCCGTCGCCAAAACGGCCCGTCACGCCCGGCACGACGCGCACAGCGCCTCCGGAGCATGATCCGCAGACCGAGCGGGCGCTTGCCGAGAATACAGCCCGCTCCGCCGCGCCGGCGCCGCGTGTCCCCGAGTGGAAGGAAGTGACGGTTCCTCAGGGAACAGCGCTCCCGCTCGAGCTTGAGACCGCGCTCTCGTCGGAGACGGCACGGGTCGAGACACCGGTCCGGGCGCGCCTGCGCCAGGCCGTGGTCGTCGACGGCCACACGGCGATTCCCGCAGGGGCGATCATGACCGGTGAGGTCACCGAGGTCGAACGCGCCGGACGCATCAAGGGTCGCGCCCGGCTGGCGTTCACGTTCAACCACGTCGAGGCGAACAACGTCCGCGAGAATCTGAAGACGAACCCGCTGACGTTCGAGGCTGAGGGAAGCACGAAGCAGGATGCGGCCAAGATTGGCGGCGGCGCCGTCGGAGGCGCGATCATCGGCGGCATTCTTGGCGGCAAGGGTGGCGCGGCCAAGGGCGCAGCCGTCGGCGGCGCAGCAGGCACCGGCGTCGTCCTGGCCACGCGCGGCAAGGAAGTGAACCTGGCTCAGGGAGCGGACCTCGCCGCCTCGCTCGCCGAGCCGCTCAAGATTCGGGTGGAGCTTCGGTAGTTCGGAGCTTCGCTAGGTCAAAGGTCAAAAGGCAAAGGTCAAAGGTCAGGTCAAAGGTTCAGGGACTAGGTTCATGTACTCGGGTACACGTCCCAAGTTCATGTGCTGGGTGCAGGTCAAGATGGACCCTGACCTTCGACGTGTTCCCTTGACCTCAACCCTGTGAACCTAACCTTTGACCTTTGACCTTTGACCTAGAGTGAACCCGGCTCATTCCGCGGGCCGGTCAGCAGCTCCGGGCACCGCGGCTTCCGCGGCCTGGAATCCAACCTTCGAATGCGTGCCGTCGCAGAACGGCTTGGTCGTGGAGCCGCCACAGCGACACAATGCGAACGGCCGTCGCTCGATGTGATATGCGGCACCGTTCCAATCGACGACCGTGACGTCGTCGCCGTCGACCAGGTACGGACCGTTCCGGCGAACTTTGATCGTAGCCATCCCTCAGCCCATCTTCTGCATCGCAGCAAGAAACTCCCCGTTTGACTTCGTCTTGCCCAGCTTGTCGAGGAGCAGCTCCATGGCTTCCACCGGAGAGAGCGGTGCGAGTACCTTGCGCAGGACCCAGATCCGATTGAGATCCTCCCGCACCAGGAGCAGCTCCTCCTTGCGCGTGCCGCTCTTCTGCATGTCGATTGAGGGGAACACGCGTTTGTCGGTCAGCTTGCGATCGAGGTGGATCTCCATGTTGCCCGTGCCCTTGAACTCCTCGAAGATCACGTCATCCATGCGCGAGCCGGTGTCGACGAGCGCGGTGGCGATGATCGTGAGCGACCCGCCTTCCTCGATGTTGCGCGCCGCCCCGAAGAACCGCTTCGGTTTCTGGAGAGCGTTGGAGTCGAGACCGCCGGAGAGCACCTTGCCGGACGGCGGGATCACCGTGTTGTAGGCCCGCGCGAGCCGCGTGATCGAGTCGAGCAGAATGAGGACGTCCTTCTTGTGCTCGACCAGCCGCTTCGCTTTTTCGATCACCATCTCGGCCACCTGCACGTGGCGCTGGGCCGGCTCGTCGAAGGTGGATGAAATCACCTCGCCCTTGACGGACCGCTGCATGTCGGTGACTTCCTCCGGCCGTTCGTCAATCAGCAGGACAATGAGGAACACCTCGGGGTGATTGAGCGCCACCGACTGCGCGATGTTCTGGAGAAGCATCGTCTTGCCGGTGCGCGGCGGCGCGACGATGAGGCCGCGCTG
>DASYQV010000203.1:0-6289 GCA_036005125.1 Vicinamibacterales bacterium | reverse complement strand
GCTTGGCTTCCTGAATGGGTTGTAAGACAAGAAACTATGCCGAGCGATGCCGACTTGAGTGTTTGCTTTTCAGGCGCAATGTCGGCCTGACTCGGACCCGAACCTCTCGTCGCTCGGCATAGTCCGGAATGCGGCATAGTGGCGCCTACTCCGCATAAGGAATAGGAGACACACGTTCTGTTCGCATCTGGCGATGAGGGGCGCATCGACGCGCGCCATTCAGGAACTGGCGGGGCATCAGGACATCTCGACGACGGGGCGATATATGCACCTGAGCCCGGCAGCGAAGGACGGCACGATACGCCTGCTGGACCAAGCCACGCCCACGTTCGGGCGTGGAGACATTCTGGAGACGAAAGGAGCTGAAGGGTAAAACGCCCCGTGTTTACAGGGGAAAGTTGGTGGAGGCGGCGGGAGTTGAACCCGCGTCCGAAAGCACGTCGTCGTGGGACTCTACATGCGTGTCCGCTTCTGAAATCTCGTGCCCGACGTGAGGAAGCGGCTAAAAACCGCCGGACACCAGACCCGGTAAATCTCACGATCACGCGCCGAGCCGCCACGTGATCGCCAGCCTGTTTGATGGCGTCCGGCCCCCAACCACCAGGCGAGGTCGGGGCGGACGTCACTGCTTAATTAAGCAGCGAGAGCGTACTGGTTATCCGCAGTTACGGATGTTCCATCGGATTAACGAGTCAATGGAGCTCGGCATGCATCCCGCAATCCCGTACCCCCGTCGAAGCCGTGTCGCCCCCTTCGAGGTGGAAGTGCGCGGGCGCCCTTCGGATGGCGCCACGTGAGACGAAGTTAATTGTACGGGTGGTACGAAGGAGTGTCAAACACCCGCGGCTCAACAGCTTGAATGCTGGCCGTATAATGCCTGAAGCCCGGTCCTCGCCCATCCGATACACCACGTGAGTGGCGCCGGGTGAGTCTTCCCGTGACATTCGATCAGCAGATCCGTCACGTGCTCGAGCGGGCGCTCACGGACCTGCGCGGACATCTCGAGGCGGACCTCGGCCGTTTCGCGCAGGACCTCATGCGTGTCGCGGGTGAAGAGCGTCGCCGCGCGACGATAGCCGCGGCCGAAGATGCTGCCGCCGAAGTCCGGCGCCAGGCCGATGCGCAGATCTTCGAGCTGCGGCGGGGTTTCGAACACCAGCTCGAAGAAATCCGGCGTACGGCGCAGAAGCAGCTCAAGGAGGCTCCACGCGCGACGCAGTCGCATCTGGACGACGTGCGACGGCAGATGACGGCCGAGCTCGAGGAGACGCGCCGGCAGCTCGAGGCGCAGGTGGAAGAGGCATGGCGCCTCGCCCGGGATGAGATCGAACAAGCCCGCGCCGAGCTCGAGGCCGCGAAACGCGCTACGCAAGAGGAAGCCGAAGAAGTCGCCAGCGCCGAGCTTGCTGTCGTGCGGGCCGAGGTCGAGCGCGTAACGGCTGAGGCTGCCGAACGCGCCCGCGTCGACGGCTATCAGGCCGAGGTTGCGGCTTCGGTGCGTCTGGTCGATGCCATTCGCGCCCTGGACGAGGCCGGATCGCTCGGCAGCGTGCTCGATTGCCTGACGGAACGCGCGGCGCGGGAGGCAGAGCGCGCGGCCGTGATGATCGTCCGAGGTGAACGTCTGCGCGGGTGGCGATTCTCGGGGTTCGAAGATGCCGGCCCGCCGACATCGGTAGACCTGGATCTCGACGCTGCCGGACTGCCGGGCGTGGTCGTCCGAACGGGTTCGGCGGTGTCCCGATTTATTCCAGACACCGATCAGGAAAAGGACACGCGGCAAGCGCGGCTTCCGCCGTTCGCGGTCGGCGCAGGAGCGCGGCATGCGACGGCGGCGCCGGTTCTCGTGGCTGGACACGTTGTCGGCGTCGTGTATGCGGACGCGCCGCAGCTCGATGCGCCCCCCGCGACCAGCCGATGGCCGGCGGTAATTGAGGTCCTGGCGCGGCACGCGAGCCGGGTGCTCGAAGCGATGACCGTGGAGCGGGTCACGGGTTTTTCTCTGGCGAGATAAGTGGCACGTGCTTCGCACGCGGCTGTTCCCGACACGGTCGAGAATGGACAAAAGCGGAATTTTGGACGCCTCGCGAGGCGACGTCCGACCGCTGGTGTCCGAGGGCGTCGCGAGACGCTCGTGGATGGCGATCGCAGGTCAGGCGACCTGCGCCTGGCGTCAAGATACGGTCTCATTACTTCGAGCAGGCGCCCGTCCGTACCCTTGCGGATGCGGCCGCCCGCTCCCCGGATAAAAAGCTGGTGAACTCACGTCGCTCTTTCCGGCTGGTGATCGCGATTGCGGGCATCGGTGTCTGCCTGCTTTCCGCCACCAGTCGCGGGGCCCCCTCGCAGGACCTGGCGCGAGGCGAGGCCGCACCGCAACAACTGGAGGCACCGGTCGTCGCGACGGTCGTCACCACGCGGCTTGCGGTGACGACCCACCCGAAGCTCCCAGGCCGTCCGTCGTCGTTCTGGCTGGTGCCGGAGCATCCGGCCGCGCACGCGACGGGCGCACGTGGCGCGGACGATACCGGACTGTCACGGTTTGCGCGCGGCGTGCGGCTGTTCAATGAAGGCAACTATGGCGCGGCGCTGACGGTGCTGGGCGCGCCGGACCTGGCATCGACCCCGCTCGACAACTACGCCCGTTACTACACCGGGTTCGCGCAGTTGCGGCTCGAACGTTTCGGTGACGCCAAGGAAACGTTCGAAGCGCTCAGGCACCGCAAGCCCGTCGGTTACCTGGCCGAGGCCCTCGAGCTGCGGCGGGCGGAGCTCGCGACGGCAAAGAAGGACGCGGCTGCCGCGTTGCGCGTGCTCGAGCCGCTGTCGCGCGAGAAGACGAGCGCGCCCGAGGACGTGCTGATGCGTCTGGGGCGCGCCGCCGACGCGATCGGCGACACGACCAAGGCGCTTGCGGCGTATCGCCGCGTCTATTACGAATTCCCCTTGAGCCCCGAGTCGGAGCTGGCGGGCCGCGAGATCGCACGCCTCGAGCCGCCGTCGCTGCTGACGCCCGACCGCTTCAAGCTGAACCTCGGGCGAGCCGAGCGTCTGTTCGGTTCCCGCCGGTATCCGGAGGCGCGCGACGCGTTTACGTCCCTGGCGCGCGTCGCGGGCGGCGACGACAAGGAGCTCGTCGCGCTGCGGCTCGCGGAGTGTGACTACTACTTGAAGCGCTTCCGCGAGGCGCGCGACGCGCTGGTCCCATATCTCAACGACGCGGCCCGCAAGGCCGAAGCGCGCTTCTTTCACCTGACGGCCACGCGTGCGATGGGCGATATCGACACCTACCTCAGGCTGGCGCGCGGTCTGGTCAACGACTTCCCGCAGGAGTCATGGGCCGAGGAGACGCTGAACAACCTCGCCTCGCATTACATCGTTCAGAGTCAGGATGCCGACGCGAACAGCGTGTTGCGGGAGCTGTATCAACGCTTCCCGCAGAGCCCGCATGCGGTGCGCGCGGCCTGGGAGATCGGCTGGTGGTCGTACAAGAACGGCGACCTCGATGACGCCATCCGGGTGTTCGAGGAAGCGGCCGCGGCCATGCCACGTGCCGACTGGCGTCCGGCGTGGCTGTACTGGGCCGGCCGCGCTCACGACCGGCTGGGGCAGGCGTCGACGGCCACGGCGCGGTATCGATTGGTCGTTGCCGACTATCTGAATTCGTACTACGGCCGCCTCGCGACGAAGATCCTGGAGAGGCGCCACGAGGAACTGCCGGAGCCGACCGTCATGGCAGTAATGGCCGATTCCGAGAGCCGTCTGCCACCGACTGAACCGGTTATCCGGCAACTCGTCGGGCTCGGACTGTACGACGAGGCCGCGCGCGAGCTCCAGTACGCGCAGCGCATCTGGGGCGACTCGCCGGCGATTCAGGCGACCTTCGCCTGGATCTACCACGAGCAGGGAGACCTGCGGCGCGGTATCAACGCGATGAAGCGCGCCTATCCGCAGTATCTTGCTTCGGGTGGGGAAGCGCTGCCGGCCGAGCTCCTCCGCGTGTTGTTCCCGGTGGACTACTGGCCGCTCATCAAGAAGCACGCCGAGGCGCGCAACCTCGATCCGTACCTGATTGCGGCGCTGATCGCCCAGGAGTCGACGTTCACGGCCGACATCAAGTCCGTCGCGAACGCCGTCGGCCTGATGCAGGTGTTGCCGTCGACGGGCCGCCGCTACGCGCGCAGCCTCGGCATGCGGTTTACCTCGTCCACACTCACACAGCCCGAATCGAACGTGCGCATCGGGACGACGTACTTCAAGGAGCTCGTGGATCGGTTCGGCGGCGCGCACTTCGCGCTCGCGAGCTACAACGCCGGCGAGAACAGGATTGCGCGCTGGATCTCCGAGCGGCCGGGATTCCAGCAGGACGAGTTCGTCGACGACATCCCGTATCCGGAGACGCAGAACTACGTCAAGCGGATCCTCGGCACGGCCGAAGACTACCGGCGTCTGTACGGCGGCGGACTGCTGGTGCCGGGCGGTCGCAACAAGACCGCGGCCACCGCGGTCGTCGCACCCACAGCGAAGGCGAAGCCGGTGAGCGGCAAGAAGCCCGCTGCCAGGAAACCTGCATCGAAGCGACCCGCGAAGCATCGTACCCAGCCAAGGGCTCTCTCACCCTTGACATCCCGGTGATTCGATGGAAAGCCGTTGGCTGGTTGGCAGTGTCTGTCAGGACCCGCTATACGGCTCCCCGCATTCTAAGTACAGGATTCTCGTTTGAAGCCGTATAGCGGTCCAAGCTGACGCATGGATCGGCTGCTCGATCTGACGAGTCGGGCCGAGACCTCGCACTTCTGGTTTCGCGGCTTCCGGCAGTTTGTGGCGCCCCTGATCGACCACGCATCCGCAGGCCGCACCGACCTCCGCATTCTCGATTGCGGCTGCGGCACGGGCTACAACCTGCGTCTACTTGCGCCGTACGGCCGTGCGTGCGGCATGGATCTCACGCAATCGGGCCTCGATCGCGCCCGCGCCGCGGGGCGGCCGCTCGTGCGCGCCAGCGCCGTGGACAGCCCGTTCGCTACGGCCTCATTCGATCTCGTCACGTGCTTCGACGTGCTCCAGTGTGTGTCCGACGATCGGAGCGTCGTTCGAGAGATCGCGCGAGTCCTGCAGCCGGGCGGTGCGTTGGTTGCCACAGTCTCCGCCTTCGAGTTCCTGAAAGGCGATCATTCGCTCTTCACGGAGGAGTGGCGCCGCTACACCCGTGAGACGCTGTGCGATCTGCTCGCCGGGGCGGGGCTGACACCCGAGCGCGTGTCGTATACGTTTGCAAGCCTGTTCCCCCTGGTATTCGGCGTCCGGTTGTTGCAGCGCCTCGTGCGGGGCGAACACACGCCGAGCGAGCAGGAACTGCACGTCCCGCCCGCGCCCGTCAACGCGATGCTGACGGCGCTCGTCAGCGGGGAGGCGGTGCTGGCGCGCCACCTCCGGATGCCGTTCGGGTCGTCGCTGACCGTCCTCGCGCGCAAGCCGACCGTGAGCGGCCCCCTCACGTAGGTCAAAGGGCAAGGGGCACACGTAGGTCAAAGGGCAAAGGTCAAAGGGCAAAGGTGAGGTCAAAGGTGTAGGGTCTAGGTTTAGGTCTAGGTTTAGGTCTGGGTCTGGGTTTAGGTTCCAGGTTCGAGGCCTAGGTTCGGGGGCACTGTTATCATTCCGGTCATTGTGATCGTTCGAGTTAACTTCGCCGTCGACCTGCACCTGTGACTGACACCTGTGACTTACACCTGTGACTTACACCTTGCACCTCGAGCTGACCTTTGCCCTTTGACCTTTGACCTTTGCCCTTTGCCCTTTGCCCTTTGACCTTTGCCCTTTGACCTTTGCCCTTTGCCCTTTGCCCTTTGCCCTTTGCCCTCTGCCCTTTGCCCTTTGACCTTTCGTGGGGTCACCGAACCGAAATCGCGAAGCTCGGAGATATCCGGACGAGGTTCGGCCGCGTCAGGCTCGTCACACGGATCCTGGCGTGCGGGGTCGCAGCGCCGGTCGGAGCCCAGTCGAAGAAGCCCGTGTTCGGAGCCGCGTCGGTCAACGTTGCCCATGTCGCGCCATCATCACGCGAGAGCTCGATCCTCACGCCGCCGGCGACGCCGGCAAGGGTCCACTGGACCGTGTTGTTCCGTCCGAGCCAGAACACGGTTCCGACCGAGGGCCGCAGCAGATCCAATCGCGGCTCGACTCTGACGCCGCGGGTCGTCGCAATGGCCGACGCCTCACGCACCGCACCGTCCGGCGACCTCGCGGTGACGGTGGCGGTGCTGACGAAGTCGCGCTCGCCGCTTACCCG
>DASYQV010000202.1:0-5070 GCA_036005125.1 Vicinamibacterales bacterium | reverse complement strand
GATCAGACGGCCATTGTCGTCGGCGAGCACTTCAAGCTCACGCTGACCTGCAGTCTGCTCGAAGTGAGCGAGATCAAGGCCGCGGTCAATCGCGACTCGCTCGAGCCGAGGGCACTCCAGCTCACTCCCTTCGAGGTGGTGAGCGGCGAACGTCACGAAGACATTTTGTCGGCCCCCTGGCGCTATTTTCAGAACGTGTACGAAGTGCGCCTGCTCGGCTCCGACTTCTTCGGTCAGGACGTCAATCTCCCGTCGATCGGCGTCACCTACCGGGTTGTGTCGAACGCTAACGAAACGGCAGGGCAGGAACAGACACTTCTCCTGCCTCCGCTGCCCATGCGGGTGATCTCGCTCGTGCCACGCGAGGCCCACGACATCCGGGACGACTGGTCGAGCGCGTTCGGCGCCATCGAAGCGCGCCGATTTCGCGGGACCGGCGAGCTCGTCGCAGGGTCCATCTCGGTTGGCTTCGCCGTCGTGCTCTTCGGGGCGGCACTCGTGCGCGCGCTGATGAAGTCCCGGGCATCGAAGCACCGCCAGGCAGCCACGCTGCCGGTCGGCGCGGTCCTGCGCGGCTGCGCGGCCGCAATCCGCCAGCTGCGGCGGGACGTGCAGCGCGACGGATGGAATCCCGACAGGGTCGCGCAGGGCCTTGCGGCGCTTCGCGTCGCGGCAGCCGTGGCTCTCGGCCGCCCGCTCGCGCAGGTGCCTGTCGGACCTGATGTGCCGGCCCGCGAAGGCCAGGTGCTCGTCAAAGCAGGCGTCCTGCGAGCCACGCGGATGGCCGTGTCGGCGGCGACTGGTGAGCGTGCGATCGATCGGCAGGTCGAAACAGCGGCCGGCAAGCGGCCCGTGCGCTGGATCCGCCTCGATCAGATTGGCCAGTCGCTCCGTGTGTTCAGTACCGCTCGATACTCCCGGAACGAGACGCTCGACACCACGGAGCTCGATGCCGCGCTCGAGCGGGCGGAGCAGGCGGTGAGCCGCCTTCGGCTCGGATACTCGTGGCCGGCTCGAGTGACGGGCGGCGTGGCGAAGCCTGTGGCAACAGGGGGCCCGGCGTGGTTCCGCTGACCCGCATCATCGACACCGTCAGCGGGACGCTCGACGAGTGGTCGCGCGTTCGCTGGGAGGAGCTCCACTTCGGCGAGGCTCCCACGGCGATCCTGGTGCTCACGGTGCTCGCGGCGACCGCTGCGCTCGTGATCGCCGCCCGGCGCTACTGGTCACGCACCGCCGCGCACTGGCATGTGCCGCTGCCGTCGCTTCTGCCGGGCATGCGCCGATCTCGGGCGTCGGCCTTTCGCCACACCGCGTTCGTCCTGTTTCTGACAGGCCTTCCGTTCTTCGCCATTGCTCTGGCCGAGCCGTACACGTCCTTCAGGCGTGATGACGTCTCGTACCTCGGCCGGCGAATCGCCATGATCGTCGACGCGTCGACGAGCATGACGCTGAAATTCGACACGGTGAAGCTGAAGACGACGGGCAATCCAGCCTATTTCACCGCTGTCGCGGCGGCAGAGTACTTCATGCGCCAGCGGATGGCTGGACCCTATCACGACCTGATCGCGCTCATCCAGTTCGGCAACGAGGCCTACGTCGTCACCCCGTTCACGACCGACTACGAGAACATCACGTTGAGCCTGAGGCTCATCAGCGATCCGCGGGATTGGGGTCGGTTCAGCGACTGGGGAACCACGATCGTTCACGGAATCGAGCAGGGCCTGTCTCTCTTCAAGGCGTTCGATTTCCTGAACGCGTCGGGCAATTGCATGCTCATCTTCACCGATGGACGAGACGATCAGGTGACGGTCAGAGGCGGCAACCTCGATAAGTTCATCAAGGAATCGCGACAGTACAAGATTCCGATTTACATGCTCCGGACCGCCTTCAACATGAACTTCGGCGACGTGCGTCAGGACAAGATCTGGCAGCCAGCCATCGATGCCACCGGCGGCCGCTTCTACGCAGTACCGAATGAAGCCGCGATGCTGAAAGCGCTCGACGAGATCGATCGGCTGTCGGCCGGAAAGATCGAACGGCGCGAATATACGGCCAACAGGCCCCGATTCGCCGGATACGCGCTCGTCGCTGTCGGGCTGTGGCTCGCGGCGGCTGCGATGAAGTTCAGCGTTCCTTACTTCAGCACATTTCCATGAACGCGACGCACATCATCTGTGACGTTGAGCGGGGGAGCCGATGAAGGCAACGGCGGGATATCTGGTCGTGGCCGCGATCTTTGCGCTCGTGGGGGGCGTCGTTCTCAGAGCGGGTCTCATAGACCGCGATCTGGCACACGCCGAGCAGCACCTCGTCGCGTTCGAGTACGAAGAGGCGCAGCCCGATCTCGACAACGCAGAGCGTTTCTATGGTTACGCGAGCCGCCTGCCGTGGGTGGGCAGCGGCCCGTTGAACGAGGTCCGGGCCAGAAAAGCGGCGGTCCAGTACTGGCAGCGACAGTACGGCGCTCTCGTGAAGGGTGAAGACCCCGTGGGGCGGGTGTCTCCGGACGACCTTCAGCTGCAGTTCCTCGTGGCCAGTGCCGTGTATCGCGACAATCTGCGCCGCGCCAAGGATCGAGCGGCGATGATCGGCGCGACCGATGCGGGCATCGCCGCCTACCTTGTCGTGCTGAAGAACGCCACGCGTCACCGCGATGCCGCGTACAACTACGAGTACCTCGTCAGGCTTCGGGACGAGCTCACGAAGGGCCGTCGCAAGACACTGTTGCCTGCAGATGAAGACAGCCCACATGGGATCCCCGGCAAGAGAGAGGAGCGCGGCGACACGGGTCAGTTCAAGACCTACATCCCGCACGATACCAAGGAGCTCGAAAAGGGCAAGGGCGCTGAGGCGGGAAAAGCTCCGCCGATCAAAAAGAAAGGATAGGGATGCTGCCACGGATCGACATCGGCACTCTCGGGTTCGGCCAGCCTCTGTATCTCTGGCTGCTGGTCGTTCCTGGAGTACTGCTGGCATTGGGGGTCTGGCGCGTGGTACGCCGGCGTCTCGATGTGCGTCGGTCTTCGGCCGTGCGGATCTCGCCGGTCGCGCCTGGCCACCCGTTCTTTGGCGATCTCGGATTCTGGTTGTCCCTCGTCATGGCGACGAGCCTCTGCATCCTTGCGCTCGCCCGCCCGCAGGCCACGACGGGCGTGGTGAAGCGTGCCGGCGCCGACTTCATCATCCTGCAGGACGGCTCCGCGTCGATGTACGCGCGGGACGTCCAGCCGGATCGCTGGCAGCGGTCAATTAAATTCCTGCGAACATTTGCGGAGTCGCTCAGCTGGAGAGGCCAGCGAGTCGCGCTGGCGCTCTTCGCCCACCGGGCGGCGGCGCAGGTTCGCCTGACGAGCGATCCGAACGCGCTGTTCTTCTTCCTCGATCATCTCGGCGACCATTCGCCGTTCCGGCTCGAAGACGATCCGACGTGGGATACGAACATCGAAGAAGGTCTCTACTGGGGACTCAATCTGGTGACGTATCACGAGCAGATCTTCGGCAAGACGGGCAATGCCAAAGCGTTCATCGTGATTTCCGACGGGCAGGCATGGAGCGGCCAGGTGGCGAACGCGCTTGCCGAGGCGCGCAAGCGCGGGTCCGTCGTGCACGTGGTCGGCGTGGGAACGACGTCGGGCGCGATCATCCCGGCGCCGGCTCTGGAATTCGAGGAGAGTCCGCCCATTCGCGCCGTCCTCGACCGCGCATCGCTCGGCGACATCGCACGCGCGGGGGGCGGCGACTATTATGAGCTCGATCGCCAGCCGGATCGAGAGATTGCCTCGCGGATCATTGCGAGCGTTCAGCGACGGGCCACCGTCGTCCAGGAAGAAAGAAGTACGACCGACCTCTACAAAGAGTGTCTGCTCGCCGCGGCGATTCTCTTGTGGCTGGGCACACTGCTCCTCCGGAGTCCTGCAGAGCTCCTGTCTCACGCCCTCGTGGCGCTGGTCGCTCTGGCCGTCATCGCGACTGCCTTCTGATGACCCAGGGTCGAGACATCAACCCCCGTTTCACACAGTTCGAGGAATATCGCCGCGCTGTCCGGGAGCTCTGTCGCGGGTTCGGCAGCCGCTACTGGCAGTCAATCGATGAACGAGCCGAGTACCCGGAGGAGTTCGTCAAGGCCCTGACCGAGGCGGGCTGGCTGGCTGCGCTGATTCCGGAAGAGTATGGCGGCGGCGGTCTTGGCGTCACCGAAGCGTCGGTGATCCTCGAGGAGATCAATCGCGCAGGGGCGAACTCCGCCGCGTGTCACGCGCAGATGTACATCATGGGCACGCTGCTGCGCCACGGATCCGATGCGCACAAGCAGCGCTACCTGCCCGCAATTGCTGCGGGGGAGCTGCGCCTGCAGTCGTTTGCCGTGACCGAGCCGACAACCGGCACCGACACGACAAAGACCAGCACGTTCGCCAGGCGGAATGGAGACCGATACATCGTCGACGGTCAGAAGGTGTGGACGTCGCGGATCCAGCACTCCGATCTCATGCTGCTGCTCGCGCGGACGACGCCGCTGCCCGAAGTCAAGAAGAAGACGGAAGGACTGTCCATTTTCCTCGTCGACCTGCGCCAGGCGGAGCAGAAGGGGATGACCGTGCGCCCGATCCGCAACATGACGAACCACGAGACGAACGAGGTCTTCTTCGAAGGCTTCGAGGTTCCCGCCGAGAATCTCGTCGGTGAAGAAGGCAAGGGCTTCCGGTACGTGCTGGACGGGATGAATGCCGAACGCATTCTGATTGCTGCCGAATGCATCGGAGACGGCTATTGGTTCATCGACAAAGCACGGGCCTACGCCACCGAGCGCGTGGTGTTCGACCGTCCGATCGGGATGAACCAGGGCGTTCAGTTTCCAATCGCGCGCGCGTACGCGAACGTGCGGGCGGCCGACCTGATGCGTTACGAGGCCGCACAGCTCTTCGACACGCACCAGCCGTGCGGTGCGGAAGCCAATCTCGCGAAGCTGCTCGCCGCCGATGCGTCATGGGAAGCGGCGAACGTCTGCCTGCAGACGCACGGTGGATTCGGCTTCGCGGCCGAATACGATGTCGAGCGGAAGTTCCGCGA
>DASYQV010000201.1:0-12308 GCA_036005125.1 Vicinamibacterales bacterium | reverse complement strand
AGCTGCGGGTGGCGCCCGGGTCAGTGAGCCGACGAGGGCTCGTCAGCGCACCACTCGGAATCAGATTGCGACACGGCGCGCCCAGCCGCGAATGGCGGTCAACATCTCGCTGGTGACAGCCCTCGTCCCTTCGCGTACTGCGCTCGCAAGCGTCGATGCTGGCGCCCAGAGTGTTCCGGTCGACGGAAGCCGCGGCCTGACGTACACGATACGTTCGTCACTCGAAGGACGGCGGCCGGCGAACCATCGACAGTCCGAGACGATGAGATGCGTCGCCCCGAGGGGCGGCCGCCGTGCAAAGTCAATCGGCAGACAGTCGCTCACGCCACCGTCGGTCAGGAGCAACGTCGCATGGTCTGCACATTCGACGCTGATCGGCGGAAACAGAAGCGGGATGGACGCACTGGCGCGAACCACGTCGCCCAGTCGAACAGAACGGTCGGCACCGGTTGCGAAATAGCAAGGCCGCCCGCTCGCGACATCGTGACACGCAACGCCGATTCCCCGCACGTTGTGATGGAGGCGATCGAAGGTCGCCTCTTCAAGCTGTGCAAGACGTTCGGGGATGAGGCCACTGATCTTCGTGAACGCTGCGCCCAGCCGTCCGTCCAACCGCACGCTCAGGCTGTGGGCAATGAGGTGCCGGCCGCGGAAGCGCTCCGCGTCTCTGACGAGGTCCTCCACGGTCAAGCCCACGGCGGCGTAGTATGCCGCCACAACCGCGCCTGCACTGGATCCGACGATCACGTCGATGGGGATGGCGTGCTCGACGAGCCGCTGCAGCACGCCGACGTGACTCGCGCCACGCAACCCCCCGCCGCTCAGGACGAGACCGATGCGAACCGGCGAGCCTCCGGCCGGGCAATCGCGACCGGATCGAGCGGGATGATCTCGAAGGTCGGTGTTCGAGCGCCGCTCGGAGCCAGTCGTCGCGCAGCCGGACGCGTGGCCATGTGCGTCGAATGCCACCCGGGACCGGATCATCAAGGCCACATCATACCGATTCGGAGCCGGGGATGAGCGGCAACCGCCACGCGATCAAAGGCAGAGCACGCGGTACGCGACGCGCTCACCAGGATGCCTGCAGCACGAGCGCGACCCAGCCGGCACGCGACTTCACCCGCACGCGTCGCATTCCCAGACGACGATAGGCCTGGTCGACGTCCTGTTGGACCGAGGAAGGAATTCCCGAGAGCACCAGTTGGCCGTAGTGTCCGACGCGCCGCACGAGCGCCGGCGCCATCTCGATGAGCGGGGCGGCGAGCACGTTGGCCAGGATCAGCGGCCACGTTCCCGTGAGCGTTTCCGGTCCGCCGCGTCCCAACTGCAACCGCTCGTCGAATGCGTTGATGCGCGCGTTCTCGGCGGCGGCGCGCAGCGCGTCCTCGTCGATATCGATGCCCAGCGCTCGTGGCACGCCCAGCATCAGCGCACCAAGCGCGAGGATGCCGGACCCAGTCCCCACGTCCAGCACAGCGTCGGGCGGGTCGATCTGCACTGCCTCCTCGAGCAGTTCGAGACACAGGGCGGTCGTCGGGTGCAGTCCCGTGCCGAACGCCGCGGCGTCGATCAATCTGAGGGTGTCGGGCTGAGTACCGGTGTGAGCCGGAACGATCCGGAGCCGTCCGATGCGAATCGGGCGTCGGCTCAGGACCCAGACCGACCCGGCATCGCGCCCCACCGCAGGAGAGACCGAGACGTCGTCGACGTCGAGCGCGCGTGCGACGTGTTCCGGCGCGACGCTGTCGGGCATCAGGGCCGCGATCGCGCCGGTGTGCGAGACCTCGGCGTCGATCGCGCCGAGCTCGACGAGCCGATCGAGGGCATCGTCGCCGACGTTGCTGACGTCCACCCGGTACGGCACGCTCCAGCGTAACGCGAGACCCGTTGGCGCGTCCTGGCAGATTGGGTCGCCGTTGCCGCCGACGGCCAGGAGCGTGGTCGTGGAACGAACCTGTTCGTGCTCGATGCCGATGGCCGCATCGCCGAAGTCACGGGGTTCTGGGCGTCCTGACGTGCACCGTGCCGGGAGACGTGTTGCCGTCGTGCCCCTGGTGCGTGCCGGATGCGTCAAATCACGCGATTCATTTGGACGACCGACCTGTACGGTTGCCGATGAAGATTATCGCGAACGCGATGAGACCCGCCAGGATCAGGAATGGGATGGTCAAGACGAGGAGCGGGAGCATGGAAGCAAGGATAGCTTCGCTTCACTCCGCGCGCCAGGTTGAGTCCGAGGAGTGCCGCATCTGGGGATGCGGCCTGCGGAAAAATCGACGCCGACGAAAATCGACGCGGAGCCAGCGGACGTGCCGGACGAAATCGTCACACGCATCGTTTGCGTGCTTCGGCCTCGGCGAGCCACCCGCGGCGGAGCGTCTCCTCCCGAATGCTGGACAGGTACGGCTTGATGTCGAGAATCGGTGTGCCATCGAGCATGTCAACTCCGCGCACGTGAAGCGTTCGGCCGTCACGACGAAGGAGCTCGACCACCGTCAACCCGATTGGATTCGGGCGCCTTGGTGAACGCGTCGCGAACACCCCATGCGGGCGGTTGTCGCTGGGCGGCGTGCCGGTCAGCTCGAACCCTGTGGACCGATCGAAGACCCAGAGGACGATGAGGTGCGAGAAGCCTTCGATGTCGGTGAGCCCTGCCTCGAATTCCGGGAGAATCTCCAACGCGCCCTCGGCTTCGTGCTTCGTACCGAGCCCCCTGGGAATCTCGCGTGTCTCTGTGTACGGAGTCCGGACGAAACCAACCGCCTGCGGTGTGAACATCTGCATGAGTCTACTCCGGGTTGACTTTGTGCACACTGTGCACAAAACTGGAGCGATGAGCACCGCCTACGTTTCCGGCCGGGTGCCTGCACGGTATGAGCGGTTGGTGGCGAAGCAGGCGCGCGCGGCGAAGACCTCGAAAAGCGACCTCGTCGCCCGGTACGTCATCGAGAAGAGCCTCGAGACCGAGTTTCCAGGCATCTCCTTCCGCGATTCCCTCTCAGGACGCGAGGCGTACCTGACTGGCCATCGTGTAGCCGTGTGGGAAGTACTGGCTGTGTACGAGGAAACGAGGTCCGTAGACAGGACCGCCGCCTACTTCCGGTGGCCGCGCGTGCTCGTCAACCGGGCACTGAGCTATGCGAAGGCGTTCCCCGAGGAAATCGGCAGGTCGAGCGAAGGAGAAACCGACACAGCCGCGCCTGCTGGCTGACGAGAACACGTCTCATCGGCTCGTGTCCGCATGCGGGCGGCTGCTCGACGCATTTCCCATCATTCAAATCGCCACCTGGCTGGACGGGTCGTGGCTGGGTCTCGATGATGCCGCACTCCTCATCGCATGCGCCGAGGCGGGGCTGGTACTCGTAGCCTTTGATCGAGCGACACTTCCGTGGCACGCCGGACTGGTACTCCGAGCTGGTGAGAATCACGCAGGACTCGTGCTTTTCCGTCGTACCGTTCGTACGACCGACTATGGCCATCAAGCACGGCTCTTGACGGGCTTCTGCGCCGATGAAGGTCGGTCCTGGGACTCGCTCAATCGAATCGTATATCTGCCGAAGTCATCGTGACCGCGAGCCGGCCCGAGATGTACTTTCCGCATCTGCAACGCGTCCGCTGGCATGACGTTGACCGTACGAACGACCGGTGAGCCGATGTCGCTCGTGAGCAGCGTCCGGCGCCACAACACGCATCGGTCCCGTTCCGTCCCTTCGAAGCGCGTAGCGGAATTCCGTTACTGAGATTTCCAGCGAGCGGTCACGCGCGCAATCTCCCCTCCCGGCGCCCAGATGACGAGCGCCTTTGCGCCGTTCGGCCCCGCGCGGTGAATGACGTGGTCCGTCGGGCGGATGCTCGTGACCATTCCTGGTTTCAACCGGACTGGCCTGCCATTCACGACCTGCGTGAGCTCGCCCTCGAGCACATAAAACGTTTCCGTCACACCGTGCTGGTGTTCGGCGGACTCGCTGCTGGCCTTGAATGTCAGCTCGCCAATTTCCACCTCACTGCCCCCGAGTGAGCTCGCGTCGACGAGCACACGGAGCTGCGCTCCACCGGGACTCGTGAACGTTTTCTTCTGGCCGTCCTGCGCGTGTGTAAGGGCGACCATCAGACAGACAGCAATCAGAATTCTCGACGTCATTCGTTCGTCCTCCGTGCGGCAGCGGCCGGTCCGTACAGGACTCGTCCTGGTCGGGCCGACGTCATTGCGCCATTCTCGAACACGACCTCGCCATTGACGAGAACGTGTATCACACCTTCGCCGTAACTATGCGGTTTCTCGAATGTCGCCGCGTCTCGAAACTGACTGGTAGTAGGATGAACCGGTTCAAGTCCAACCGGAGGACAGATCATGTCCATGAGCGGGAAGGAACGACTTCTCCTGCTGGCCGGGATGGCGACGATCGTTGCAAGCGCGTCGCTGGCGATGCGCTCCGCCGCAGGCCAGGTTCCCACGGCGATGGGCAAAGCGCCGGCAGGCGCCGTGAAGACGGGGCCAGCTCCGAAGACACCGTGGGGCGAGCCAGACCTCCAGGGGATCTGGTCCAGGGAAGTCGACATACCCTTGGAGCGGCCCACCAAGTACGCCGACCGCGAGTTCTTTACGGATGCGGAACGCGCTGAGCTCGATCGGCTGATTGCGGGCATCGTCAGCCGGGAAAGCGACGAAAGCCGCCGGGCGAGGGGCACCGAGCGAGACGTCAACAGCGAATTCGCCCAGGCACCCTACACAGTGCACCTGCCGGTCGGCAGGCGGACCTCGCTCATCGTCGATCCACCGAACGGGAGAATTCCTCCGCTCACGCCGGAGGCGAAAAAGGCCAGGGACGCCTTCCGACAGTTCCAGCTCGCGCTCCTGCAGCCAACCGCAGCGTGCAGAGACCAACATCCCGGCTGCGCCGGCGGAAAGTACGGACCCGTGTCACCGAAACGCGACGAGACGCCTCCGGTGTACGTGAGCGTCGGTCCGGGTGGGATCAACCGCGCCAATGGTCCTGAGGACCGCAACCTGGGCGAGCGCTGCTTGAACGCTGCCGTGCCGGATTTCGGTAATGTCACGGGCGGCGGCTTCCGTCGGATTGTGCAGGCTCCCGGCGAGATCTCGATGTTCTCCGACGGGGGGCAGGGATGGCCGCGCAACATCCCCATCACGACGGCCCCGCACCTGCCGTCCACCATCCGCCAATGGTGGGGAGACTCACGGGGCCGCTGGGAGGGCAACACGCTGGTCGTGGACGTCACGAACTTCTCGCCGAAGTCGGATTTCCAGGGAGCTCACGAAAACCTGCATCTCGTGGAACGGTGGACGCGTGTCGACGCGGACACGATCAAGTATGCAGTGACGATCGACGATCCGACGAGGTGGACCAGATCGTGGACGGTCGAGCAGGAGCTGAAGAAGCAAAGCGACGCGGCGAACAGCATTTATCATGAGCCGCGCTGTCACGAGGGGAATTACGGCCTGGCGGCGCTGCTGCGGGGCGCGCGCGCCATGGAGCACGCGTTCGCGGAAGGACGCGGCCCCGATCCCGCAACGCTGTGCATCGTCATCGCCTGCGGAGGATTCGTCCGCGGCGGATTCGCCGACGAGGGGCCGGACGCGGACCCGTTCCAAAGCCCGCCACCGGTGCCTTGACGGCGCTGATTCACATGGCGCATCCCACTTTCGTCGCTCTTCCCGGTTATCAGGAATACCCGGTCGATGCCATGAAGCGCCGAGCGTCGGAGTTCTACGAGGATATCCGGCGGCGGCGAACGGTGCGCGAGTTCTCCGAGCGGCCGGTAGCACGCGAGGTCATCGAGGACTGTCTGCGAGCAGCGGGTACCGCTCCCAACGGCGCGAACATGCAACCGTGGCACTTCGTCGTCGTCTCGGACGCCACGATGAAGCGGCAGATCCGCGTTGCGGCGGAACGCGAGGAATACGAGTTCTACCATCACAAGGCGCCGCAGGAATGGCTCGATGCCCTGGCGCCGCTTGGAACCAACGAGCACAAGCCCTTTCTCGAGATCGCGCCGTATCTGATCGTGATTTTCGTCCAGACGTACGGTGTGTTGCCGGATGGCCGAAAGGTCAAACACTATTACGCCCAGGAGTCGGTCGGCATCGCCACCGGTATCCTGATCACCGCCATTCACCATGCCGGCCTGGTCTCGCTCACACACACCCCGAGCCCGATGGGATTCCTGAACGAGATGCTCGGGCGCCCTTCGCACGAGCGTCCCTTCCTGATTCTGGTCGTGGGCTACCCGGCACAAGACGCGACAGTGCCGATCATCACCAAGAAGCCGCTCGAGGAACTTGCGACCTTCGTGTGAACCCGAGAGATTGACGTCAGAACCTTGTCAAGCCGTTGGGGCGCGTGGGCAGGCAGCCCGAAAGCGTTGGGCGGGCGGGCGGCTGCAGCATGATCGTTGCGACCGGACTCTGGCGGCTTCCATGAAAAGCGGCGCGGGTCGGCCTGGAAAGCAGTGGAGGCGGGATGACGCGGCGATCATTACTTCTGAGTGCGCTGACGGCCGCGGCGGCCGCGACGTCACGATCGGTGCTGGCCCAGCCGCCACCGTCATCATTCCGCGGGCGGAGCGCCGGCGACGAGCGTGAAATCGGGCCTATCAAAGTCTGCTGGTGTCCCCCAGGCCGCTTCGTCATGGGAAGCCCACGCGGGGAACCCGAACGGCGACCGGGGGAAGATCAGGTCATGGTGACCTTGACCAGAGGATTCTGGATGGCGAAGTACGAGAACACGCAGGGTCAGTGGAAACACGTCATGGGCACGCTGCCCGGTCCACTGACGGCGGAATTGCCCGCGGCGGATGATTTGCCCGTTGGCAACGTCAACTTCGCGGAGACCGAGGCCTTCTGTCGGAAGCTCACCGAGCTGACGCGGCAATCCGGCGCCCTCCCGAACGATTGGGAGTTCCGCCTGCCGACCGAAGCGCAGTGGGAATACGCGTGCCGGGCCGGGACGACGACCGCTACCGCGTTTGGCGACAAGCTCAGTAGCAAACACGCGAACTTCAAGGGGAAGCCGTACAACGGGGCCGAGCCGGGGCCTTCGCTCGGTCGGGCGGCAAGGGTCGGCAGTTACCCGCCCAACGCCTGGGGACTGCATGACATGCACGGCAACACCTTCGAATGGTGCCGTGATTGGTATCACCGGCGACTGCCGGGCGGTACCGACCCTGACCTGCACGACGCCAGGAGTTCCGCCACGAGAAGCGAACACGGCGGCATCTCGCGGGTCCGGCGGGGCGGATGCTGGGCCGACGACGGCTGGGCGTGCCGGTCGGCTTTTCGATTGCGCTTCGAGGAGGAGCGGCGTTACGACCACATCGGCTTTCGCGTCGTAGCGGTTCAGCCTTGATCCTTACAGACCGATGCAGAGAGTGAACATCGCGTAGTGAGTCGCGCAGTATGATGCCCCGTCGCCAACGAGTTAAATACGAGACTGACGCTCTCGGAAATGTTGCCACGGAGGGAACGATGAACCGCACCAATATCAACCTTGCGGTCCTGGTGGGAGTAATCGCGATCGTGGGCGGCTCGAAATGGAATGCTTGCGCATCGCTGGCCGCCCAGTCCAAGGCGCGCAGCCTGCCGATGTTCGAAGTGGATCGTGCGTGGCCGAACGTGCCGGCGAAATGGAAGCTCGGGGATGTGTCCAGCTTTACCGTTGATGCAAAGGACAATGTCTGGCTTCTGCACCGCCCGAGGACGCTGCTCAAGCCGGAGGACGCCGCGATGGCCGCGCCGCCGGTCATGGTGTTCGACAGCGCCGGCAAGTTCATCAGGGCGTGGGGCGGAGCGGGCACCGGGTATGAGTGGCCCGAACGCGAGCACGGCATTCATCTCGATCACAAGGGATTCGTGTGGATCAGCGGGAACAACTGCCCCACCAATGGCATTGCCGGCCTCAAGCCGGTTGCCGACGATCAGTTGTTGAAGTTCGCGCAGGACGGCAAGTTCGTCATGCAGATCGGCCGCAGCAACCAGAGCACGGGGAACGCCGACACACGAAACGTGCATCGGGCCGCAGACATGTCGACGTACGCGAAAACGAACGAGCTGTTTGTCGCCGACGGCTACGGAAACGACCGTGTTGTCGTGTTCGATGCGGATACCGGCGGGTTCAAGCGGATGTGGGGCGCATTCGGAAACAAACCGGTTGATGATGATTCCTGTGTGGTGATCACTCCGAAGACCTTCCCGGAGGGTCCAGGTCCGCAGAGCTTCAACATCGTTCACGCCATACGCGTGGCCAGGGACGGGATGGTGTATGTGGCCGACCGCGAGAACCGCCGCGTCCAACTCTTCACGACCGACGGAAAGTTCGTGAGGCAACTGGTCAAGACCGACACACCGTTCGCGCGGAATCTGGCCCTCTCAGCGGATCCGGAGCAGCAGTTCCTGTACGTCGGAGACGGCCAGGAGATCGCAGTCGTCGACCGTAAGGCGTTCGAGATTGCGGGGTCGATCAAGGTCCCAGGCCAGATCGGTGGGGGTCACCATATCGCCACCGATTCGAAGGGCAATTTCTATATCGCGCAGACCGGTAGCGGATTCCAGAAGCTTGCATTAAAGAGGATGTCGTCGTCGAGATGACCCGCGCCTCCGGACGAGCTCGACAGTTCATGATTCGTGATTGGTGATTCAGGACCGCTATGCGGACCGGGCGCAACGGGTACAAAAATCACGTTCTAAGCCGCATAGCGGTCCAATCATGAATCAAGAATCAAGAATCGAAGAGTTCCACCTGTATGGCATTTCAATTGCTCCTGCCGGGTCGGGTTGACCGATCGAGGCATCGTGGGGGACAGATTCAGCCAATGGATCGCGATCCTATGGCTATCCGCTGGAATTCTCGGCGCTCCAGCGCTGATCGCGCCGCGCGCAACATATTCCATCATCGATCTCGGCACACTCGGCGGAGCGACGAGCGAAGCGTCCGGCGTGAACAACCTCGGTGAGGTAGTCGGGTCCTCAACGACCGCTGGCGGAGCGTCTCACGCGTTTCTGTACCGGAGCGGCCGTATGCTCGACCTTGGCACGCTTCCAGGCGGAATCGCCAGCTACGGAACAGCCATCAACAATCGCGGCGATGTCGTCGGCTACGGCGGCATCAACGGCTACGGGCCGCCGTTTCAGGAGTTCACTCAGGGATTGGTCTGGCAGGACGGCAGCATGCGCACCCTGGGCGCGTTCTACTGCCCGTGCTCTTTCAATCGCCGCTATGGCACCAGCAAGGCGCTGGCCGTTTCAAGCGGAGGGCAAATCGTCGGCGATTCAGAGACGAGCCAGGGTGAATCCTTCCGGCATGCGCTCCTGTGGGTAGGGAGCAACATGCGCGATCTCACGCCGGAGCTGGACCGTTTCCAGAGCAGTTACGCGTACGGCATCAACGACGACAATCAGATCGTCGGCGCCGCCAACGGACGGGCATTTCTCGTTCGCGACGGCGTGATCCAGGATCTGGGCGTGCTGCCCGGGGACACAACCAGCAGCGCGCGGGCGGTGAACAACGTCGGGCAAGTCGTTGGGAGCTCTGTGAACGCTGCGGGGATCTCTCACGCGTTCTTATGGGATCTCGGCACGATGCGAAGCCTGGGCACTCTGCCGGGAGATGTCTCGAGCGAGGCGCGTGCCATCAACATTCTCGGACAGGCCGTAGGACGGTCGGGATCTGCCGACCTCTCCACTTCCCGCGCTGTGTTGTGGCGGGACGGCGCTGCCGTCGATCTCAATAGCCTCGTGCCTGGATCCGGCTGGCTTCTGTCGAGCGCAACGGGCATCAACGACGTGCGACAGATTGTCGGCGTGGGCGTCCGCGACGGCCAGGTTCGAGCTTTCCTTCTGAATCCCCTCTGAGCGAGCGATTCGCCGTCAACGCCGAAAAGCCCCCGCGGGCTTGGCGATCTCCGCGTTTGAATGTGTCTCTGCGCCCTCCGCCTCCTCGGCGCGCGACCGCGCATAGAGAGGTGGGAGACCGCGGGACGATTTAGATTAAACGCCGAGCACGCGGAGGGCGCGGAGATCTTTCAAGGAAAACTCTGCGGGCTCCGCGAGCTCGGCGTTTGAACATCTCCGCGCGCTCTGCTTCCCTCGGCGCGCAGGCGCGACGATTTTCAAACCGAAGCTCGCCGAGGATCTTCTGAAACCCGAGCCGCTCCGGATAACTACACAGCGGAAGCCGATCTTGTGTAGGATTCCGCAGCTGGATCAACCAGGCTGCGGTCTCTCGAGACGAGGCATCTATGACATCACTTCCACGACTGAAACGCATGGGACCTTTCGTGTGCGCCGGCCTCGCGGGGCTCGCTCTCTGGTTCGGCGCGCCGGAGCTGTCATCGCGGCTTCACGCTCAAGCTCAACCCGAACCCCTCGGCTACGGCGCCGCTCAGGCCGAACGTGGACAACCAGCGTACGTGGAACACTGCGCGTCATGCCATGGCCAGTACATGGATGACGGTCCGTTTGCGCCGCCGCTCAAAGGCATCGACTTCCAGCAGAAGTGGGGGCAACTGTCGGGAGAGGCGCTGTTCACCTACCTGAGCACGAAGATGCCGCCCGAACGTCCCGGAGCGCTGGGCGACAAAACGTACGCGGAGCTTCTTGCGTACATACTTCAGGAAAATCGGGTGCCTCCAGGTCCGCGCGACGTACCTGCGGACGTCGCGGCATTCAAGGGCATTGGACCCCCCGGCTGGCCGCGCGTCTCGGGCGGTGGATTGGCGCCAGGGGTGCCGATCCCACCGCCGCCGCCGCGAGCGAATCCGCTCGATAGCCTTCGGCCCGTCACAGATGCGATGCTGACCAGACCTCCCGACGGCGAATGGCTGTCGTGGCGGCGGACCTACGATGCATCCGGCTTCAGCCCGCTCAAGACGATCAACCGCACCAACGTGAACGAGCTTCGTGTCGCGTGGAGCTGGTCGCTGCCGAACGGTCCGAACGAGGCCACGCCCCTCGTGCACGACGGGGTCATGTTCCTCCACGGTTACGGGGACCACGTTCAGGCGCTCGATGCCGTCACGGGAGATCTGCTCTGGCACTATTCGCGCCGGCTGCCGAAAGGTGTGGCTCCGAGCGTCAAACGAAGCATCGCCCTGTACGGCACCCGAGTCTACGTGCCGACATCGGACGCACACATCGTCGCGCTCGAGGCGAAAACCGGACGAGTGGTCTGGGACCAGACGGTCGCCGATCCGAAGGCCGGTTATCGAATGACGGGTGGTCCGCTCGTTGCGCGCGGGAAGGTGATGGTCGGGACGACGGGCCGGGCCCCGGGCGGCAATTACATCGTGGCGCTCGATGCCGAGACCGGAAAGGAAGCGTGGCGCTTCCATACCATCCCTCGTCCGGAAGCGCCTGGCGGCCGGAGTTGGAACGGGCTGGCGGTCGAGAAACGAAACGGTGGGTCCGTCTGGGTTCCCGGGAGCTACGATCCTGTTCAAAACCTGGCGTTCTTCGGACCGGGCAACACGTACGATACCGCGCCGCTCCGTAATCCGGTCAATCAGCCCGGCGTGACGAACGACGGCTTGTACCTGGACTCCACGCTCGCGATCGATCCAGACAGCGGCCAGCTCGCCTGGCACTTCCAGCATCAGGCCAACGGCCAGTGGGATCTCGACTGGGCGTTCGAGCGCCTGGTGGTACCGATGTCGGTGAACGGCACGCTGAAGAACGTGATCGTGACCGCCGGCAAGCAGATGATCTTCGACATCGTCGAGGGCGAGACCGGCAGGTATCTCTCCTCGTTCGATCTGGCACGCGAGCATGGCCTGCAGAACGTGGTGACCGCAATCGACGCGAAGACCGGCGCGAAGATCGTCGACCCCAATCTGGTTCCCGGCGATGGGCAGAAGAAGACCGTCTGCCCGCACGTCGACGGTGGCCGCGACTGGATGCCGACGTCGTACGACCCCACGACCAAGATGCTCTTCATCCCGTGGGTCGAAGCGTGCATGGACATGTTGCCCGTAGCGGAGGGAGAGCGCGGAAGTCTGAGCACCGGCGTGCGCTGGACGGTGCGGCCAAGTCCGGGGAGCGACGGAAAGTACGGGCGCGTGCAGGCCGTCAATCTCGAAACCAAGAAGACAGTGTGGTTCGAACGACAGCGCGCACCGGTGACGTCGGGTATCCTTGCGACGGCCGGCGGACTCGTGTTCGTCGGAGGCCTCGATCGCATGTTCACCGCGTACGACACGCTCACCGGCGCGGAGCTCTGGAAAATGCGTCTGAATGACGTCCCCGCGTCGGTGCCGATCAGTTATTCGGTGAATGGACAGGAATACATCGCGACCGT
>DASYQV010000200.1:0-6587 GCA_036005125.1 Vicinamibacterales bacterium | reverse complement strand
CTGTCCCACCTGCATGTCGGCGTTCACATTCGCGGTGAACCCTGTCGTCAGCTCGATGCCTTCGCGCCTGACCGTCCTGAAGCCCGCCAGAGTGAACGTCACCATGTAAGTGCCCGGCCGCAGATCGACGATTTTGTACTGGCCCTCGGCGTCCGTGACGACCGTCCGGACTCTTTCAATCAGGGCGGGACTCGCGGCTTCCACTGTCACGCCGGGCAGCACCGCGCCGCTCGTGTCCTTCGCCACGCCCGCGATCGTACCGCTCAACCCGGACTGCGCCGATCCGGGTGCCGGGAGGAGTAGAACAGCCAACGCCACCGCCAGATGGACGATCCTCCGTGTTCCCATAAGCCCTCCCTGTGTGATGCGATGCCCCCTCACAGCCGTGTGTGCCTTGCAGGCGACGTGGTAAGGGGTTTCAGCCGGGCGGTGTTATTGCGGTAGAGTGCGCCAGGCCCGTCGATGTTATTGCGGTAGAGTGCGCCAGGCCCGTCGATGTTATTTGCATTGTTGGTTGTTGGACGCGGTGATTTTGTGGTTCGCCGAGTGATATCCCGGACCTCGCGAGTGCACCCCTCCCGTCCAGCGCCGCGCCGATCTCGGGCAGAGGGCAGTGCCGAGCGCGGCAACGAACCGTGCAACCGTCATGGGTCGCATTCCCGCCTTGTCTGAAGGGTCGCGTGGTGTGTGGCGAAGCGGATGATAATGAGAGGGATCGGTGATGTCAATCTCGTAGCCCGTTATGTGGTTCTATAGCGATTACGAAGTTCGCATATGTAGCCGCATAACGGGCTGAATCCTCGATCAAAGGGTGTACAGCTCGGGGAGCGTTCCGTTACTGTCGCCGAAGTGCTCCTCTTTAACTCCTAACTTGTCCATCAACGTCAGATGAAGGTTCGCCAGCCGCGTACCCTTCGGGTACACGAGGTGACGACCGCTTTTGAGCTGGCCTGCGCCGCCTCCGGCGACCAGCAGCGGCAGGTTGTCGTGAGTGTGCGCATTGCTCTCCCGAAGCGACGCACCATACAGAATCATCACGTGATCCAGCAGCGAGCCGTCGCCGTCGGGAGTCGATCGGAGCTTCTCGAGGAACTGGCCGAACAGCGTCACGTGATAGAGGTTGATCTTGGCCAGTTTCGCCATCTTGATGGGATCCCTCTGATGGTGGGAAATCGGGTGATGCGAATCGGGCACGCCGATCTGCGGGTACGTCGTGCCGCTCTGTTCGCGGCCGATCATGAAGCTGAATACCCGCGTCAGGTCGCATTGATACGAGAGCAGGAGCAGGTCATACATCAACCTGGCATGCTCTTCGAACGAGACCGGAATTCCCGCTGGTGAGTCCACGACGGGCAACTCGCGGTCCGCCTGCTCTTCTGCCCTCTGGATGCGCCGTTCCACATCACGAATGGCTTCCAGATACTCGCTGATCTTGAGGCGGTCCCCCGCGCCGAGCCCTCCCTGCAGGTCGCGCACTTTCTGGACGACGGAGTCCAGGATGCTGCGCTGTGTCCGGATTCGAGCCAGCCGCACGGTTGTGTTCGTGCTCCCGACGTCGCCAAAAAGCCGTTCGAAGACCACGCGCGGGTTTGTCTCCCTCGGCATGGGCGTGGTGGTGCTGCGCCAGGAAATATTCAAGTACGCACAGCTGTAGCCGGTGTCACATGTGCTCACGCCATTGACGGTATCGACCCCCTCCAGCGAGAGCTCGAGTGACGCGAGCTGAGTCTGCTGCCCGAGCGTCTTCGCGACGACCTGGTCCATCGATATACCCAGTTCCAGCGAGGACCCTGTCGTCCGCTTGGCGTGCGCCCCGGTGAGAAATGCCGCGGCCGGGCGCGAATGCTGTCCGACGAACTCTCCCGCCCGCGCATCGGCGCCCGTGTTGTCGAGGCCGCTGATCACCAACAGTCGATCGCGGAAGGGCTCGAGCGGCTTCAGCGTTGGCGTGAACTCGAAGCCTGTCCCCTGCGTCACCGGCCTCCACTCAGCCTCCTGGATGCCGTTCGGCACATAGACCACACCCAGCCGATTCGTCGGCCTGGCGGCCGTTTTGCCGAGTGCGCTCAGCGCCGGCACCATGCCGTCCAGCAGAGGCAGCGCCAATGCCGCGCCGACGCCACGCAATACCGTGCGGCGAGGAATGGCCTTTTTCGTGATGATCATGACTGAGACCTCCTCATCTGAAACGGCACGCTCTTGACGATCCCGATGACGAGGGACGACCAGCGGTGGTCGGCGCTGGCCGTCTCCTTCATGATTCTGCGAAGAGTCGGCATATCGTAATAGTCCACGGGTCGACCCAACGCATACATTAACAGTCGTTCCGCCATCACCCCGACAAATTCTTCCTGACGGCTCACCAATACTTTGCGCAGGCCGGCGGGTCCCGCGAAGGCGGTGCCGTCCGGGAGCACCCCGCCCGGATCGATCGATACGGCCGGATTCGGCGCGCCAGCCGCCGGCTGGTCCAGGATACCCGTCTCGTCGAGCACACGCCACTTGCCGATCGCGTCGAAGTTTTCGAGCGCGAAGCCGAGCGGATCCATCACCTTGTGGCAGACAGCACACGCCGGGCTCTGCCGATGTTGTTCCATGCGTTCGCGCAGTGATTGCCGCTGACCGTCCTCGCTGCGCTCCCGCAAGGCCGGAACGTTGGGCGGGGGCGGGGGCGGCGGTGCGCCGAGCAGGTTTTCGAGTACCCACTTCCCGCGCAACACCGGCGAGGTCCGGTTCGGGTACGACGTCAACGTCAGGAGGCTTGCCTGTCCCAACAAACCGATCCGACTGTCATCCTTGACAGGTATCCGCCGGAAATGAGTGCCGTAGACATCCGGAATCCGATAATGCCTCGCCAGACGCTCGTTCACGAACGTGTAGTCGGCTCGCAACAGGTCGACGACGCTGCGATCGTCGCGCAGCTGGCTTTCGATGAAGAGCTCGGTTTCGCTCTGCATCGCGTCACGAAGGTTCTCGTCGAAGTCCGGAAAGATCGTGAGATCGGGCGCCGCGTTCCGCAACTGCCGCAACTGCAGCCACTGGGCGGCGAAATTGGTCACCAACGCCTTCGACCGGCCGTCGGCCAGCATGCGTCGAACCTGCTGCTCCAGGACCGACGGCGTCCTGAGCTTCCCATCCGACGCGGCCTGGAGAAGCTCGTCGTCCGGGATGCTGCTCCACAGGAAAAACGACAGACGCGATGCGAGCTCGATGTCGCTGATCGGATGGACGCTCGAGACGCCAGCGGGATCGCGCTCGAATCGAAACAGGAATTCCGGGTCGACGAGCAACCGCTCGAGAGCCTCCTGGATGCCGCCGTCGAAGCCCCTCGTGCGCCGGCCTGATTCGTAAAACTCGAAAAGCGTCTTGACGTCCGCCTCGACCACCGGGCGGCGATACGCACGGCGGCTCAGCGTGGACAGAATCCGCCGGGCGCAGCGCTCTTCCTCGTCGGCCTGACCGGCCGTCGGATGACAGACGAAAATCTGTTGACGCGCAAGGGTCTGCCGCGGCTCGGTTCCCGCGAACGGTCCCCCGATGGTGAGATTCCGCACCGCCGGGTTTCCGTCCATCATTTCATCCGTGCTGTGACCAAACGAAGCCAGCATCGGCGTCGGCTGCAGAACACCTTCCGGCACCGCCGGGCGTTTCAGGAATGAAACGCCCACGACGTGCATCCCCGCCTTAATCGGAATGCGCACCTCGAGACCGTCGTCCGCGTGATGCGAATACACCTCCCACGCTTCGTCTCCGAGCGCGTTCCCGGAATGGCTTGCCGGCGGCTTCCTCCCTTTGTGCTCGCCGCCGACGGAGAACGTCTTCATCAAGACGCCATCCACACGCAGATCGAGCGTGTGCGGCACGTTGCCGACGCCTCGCACCAGGTCGTAGAACGTTCGTCGCAGGCGGATCTTGACGGAATACTCGCCGTCGAGCGGAAAGTAATGACGAATCGCCGCACCGCCGCGCGATCCGAACGGGAGCTCGTCACTCGTCCGGTCGTCTTGAACGAGCGACTCCGGAACGTTGTACGTTGCAAACGGCGACGCCACGTCGGGATCACCCACGGCGAGCTGGCTGATCTGTCGCGCCGCGTACATGTAGCGCTCCATCAGGGTCGGCGAGACCGAGAGGGCAGCCGCAATATTGTCGAAGCCCTGGTCCTCGTCGTCGGGCGGGAGCAGCGCCTCGCTGTCAACGTCCAACCCGAGCAGATCGCGGATCGCGTTACCGTACTCGACCCGATTCAGGCGGTGAACGGCGCGGCGACCCGGATTCGGCGCGATGGTGGCCGCTCGATCGAGCTCGGCTTCGAGCCACGACGTCAACGATTCGTACGAGGCGTGGTCGGGCCGCGGCGCGCCTGGCGGCGGCATCGCCCGGGCGCGAAGCTTCCGCACGACCTTCTCCCACGCGTCCGCACCCTCGCCGACATGCTCGAGGTCGATCTTGGTCAGAATCAATCCGGCGGTCCGGAGCCGCTCGTTGTGACAGGCGACGCAATACTTCTCGAGAAACCCGCGCTGGGCCGAGACAGACCGGGGAGCGGCACTCGTGGAAGAAGCCTGCGAGATTGTCGTCTGCGGGTGAGAAACGAGTGACGAAGTGGCGTGAGGCCGGGCTGCCTGAACGTGAAGATAGCCCGCCGTCATCACGGCGAAGCCGACGCAGCCCAGAGTCACTCTCGTCACTGCGCAACTCCCATGCACCGCGCCACCTTCCCGCGCTCATAGCAAAGCTGCGGCGTTTTTCCGCGCTTGTTCTTGGCGTTCATATCGCCGCCCTTGTCCACGAGCAACTGCACGACCGAGCCGAATCCTTTATACGCGGCGGCATGCAACGCCGTGTCACCGGCATTGTTCGCAGCATTGACGTCGGCACCCAGCTCGAGGACCAGTTTGACGGCTTCCAGCGTCCGCGCCTCGTCGGCATGCAAGGCCTTCACGACCTCATCGGGAACGGCCCGGTCCCGACGGTCCTCCATGTTGTCGCCCCACGTCAACCCGGCCGCCATCATCAGCGGCGTCGTGGCTTCCTTCGTCGCCAGTCGCGGATCTGCGCCGTGTGCCGCCAGCATCCGCATGATCTCCGGTTCCGCAAACTTGGCCGCGAGCAGGAACGGCGTCCCACCGGTCAGATATGTGCTCAGAATCCAGTGGTTCGTGTCGCGTGGCACGCGGGTACCCTTGGTTATCCTGGCGTTGGGATTGGCCCCATGCTTCAGGAGCGACGTGATCATTTCCAAATCGCCCCTCAGGACCGCAGCGTGCAGGGCCGTGTAGCCCGCGCCCGCGGCATTCACGTCCGCGCCTTTATCCAACAAAAACGCGACGAGCGTCGTGTGACCACTGTGAGCCCCCACGACCAGCACGCTGTTGCCATCCGCCGCCGTTTCATTCACCTTCGCGCCGGCAGTCAACAGGAGCCGCGCGGAGTCCACGTCACCCTGCTGGGCAGCGAACAACAATGGCGTGAAGCCGCCCATTGGCATCTCGACGAAACCCTGGCGGCCATACTGATAGTAGGAGTTGGTGGGGACGTACAGGTTGCTGACATCCGAGCGGGCATGGACGTCCGCGCCGCGCTCGATCAAGACCCGGACGATTTCCGGATGCCGGTAGGCGACCGCCCACATCAGGGCCGTCTGTCCCTGCGAGCGCTCTGTCGCGTTGACGTTCGCTCCGCGATCCAGCAAGGCCCTCACGGCCTCCGCACTGCCCGCGCGCGTACACGTCATCAGCGCGGTCTCTCCCATCGACGTCGAGGCGTTCGGGTTGGCCGATGCATCCAGCAGCCGTTTGACGAGGGGCGCGCTCCGGTTCTCGCACGCCACGGCGAGCGCTGTTACACCGTGGTCGTTCGCAGCGTTTACGTTCGCGCCCGCGCGAATCAGCAGTTCGACCGTTTCGACGTCCTCCTTGAGCACCGCCCAATGGAGCGGCGTCGCACCGTCCCCCGCTCGTGCGTTCACGTCGGCGCCCTGACCCAGCAGCGCGCGAACGGCTTTGCGGTCTTGATTTTTAACTGCGTCCAGGAGCTGGAGCTGACCGGCGGCGCTGACCAGGTTGGCGAAAGACACCAGAAAGATCATCGAGGCGATAGCGACACACGAGAGGTTCGCGCTCATGGGCACTCTTCTCGCGCGATCGGACTCGGGCCCGCCTGCGAATCTGCAAAATGGCACGATATCTGCCACCGTAACCGGCGACTTTACCACACAAGTCGGCAACGGCTCGGAGCGTACTTCAGGGCATCGGGCCACTTGCCTGGGGCTCGACTGAAGGGCCAGCCGTTGGCCCGGGAGGGCTCAGCGAAGGCCGCGCGAAACTCGGGCGCGAACGACGCAGTCAGCAGAATGAAGCGCGTCGCGCGTCGGGCTCCTTACGGTGGGGTCGATCTACGGCAGACCGAACGTGAAGACGATATTTCCCCCGACGACCGACACGTATTGTTTGCCGTCGACCTGATACGTCAACGAACTCGCTCGGATCCCCGACTTCACCGTGGTCTTGAACAATTGGCGGCCCGATTTGGCGTCAAAGGCGTAGAAGTCGCCGTTGCCGATCCCTTGAAAGACGACGTCTCCG
>DASYQV010000199.1:0-7711 GCA_036005125.1 Vicinamibacterales bacterium | reverse complement strand
TTCCGGACGCGCCAGGAGGCTGTGGTGAGCGCGAACGTGGGTCGAGCAGTGAGTCATGTATCCCCCTCTGTCCTGCCAATGTGCAGGACGAGGAGCGATGGGCTCATCGGGGTCAGACCAGGGTCAGAACGGGGTCAGACCAGGGTCAGAACGGGGTCAGACCCCGGCGACGGATCGACTCAAGGTACGCAGGAATTCTGTACCTTGAGTCGATCGTACTGTCGTTCTGACCCCGTTCTGACCCCCTCCTACTTCGCGTCGTGAAAGATAATCCCCAGCGTGAACCGCGTGCCTCGATGCACCCGTGTGACGCCGTGACGCATCTGGACGCGATAGTAGCCGCGCGAGCCGCGGACCGGACGGACGCGCGTGGTGAATACCGCGAGCCCGCCCTGTTGAGCGGGAACGATATCGCCCATCGACTGCGCGCGCGGCCGCTGCTCGACCAGCAGGAACTCGCCGCCCTCATGGTGCACACCGGGCTTCGAAAGAAAGACAACGGCTTGCAGCGGAAACGCGACGTCTCCGTAGATGTCCTGGTGCAGGCAGTTGTAACCGCCCGCCTCGTACCGTAACAGCAGCGGCGTCGGCTTGGTCTGGCCGCTCGCGGCGCAGCGCTCGAGAAACGTCTGAAGACGCTCCGGATAGCGCTCCTTCTGTTCAAGCTGCTCCATCCAGCGGTTCGCCACAAGGGTAAGCGGCGGATACAAGCCCTCTCGGAGCGTACGAACCAGGGCGGGCAGTGGGTTCGCGAAGTACTTGTACTCGCCCTCCCCGAAGCGGTACCGCGCCATGTCGATCCGGCTGCGAAACCGGCGGTCGTCGTCGTACAGGGCGATGAGCTCCTCGCATTCGTCCGCGTCGAGTACCGGTCGGGGCGTCGCGGCGTAGCCGCGTGATGAGAGCGACGCCTCGAGCTCGGTCCAGTTCAAGTTATCGAGCCTCATGACGCTACAGCTCAGCGAGAACGCTCGACGCCGTGATCATGGCAGCAGCGTACTCGCTGGGCCGCGAGGAGACTATCCGGGACTTGCGGCGTATGGTCTATCGAGTGAGCTTCCCGCGGCACGAAAGCTGCACAACGCGTATCGGAGGGAAGTGTGGCGAAGCAAGGCAAGGCCAACCAGGCGCGCCCGCCGTGGTGGATGTGGGCGCTGTCGGGTGTGGCTGGCTGCACGATCGGCTTGTGGCTAGTGCCGCCAACGGGCGGCGATCGTCACGCCCTTCCGCGAACCGAGGAAGCCGCTCCCGTCGGCACGACCGGTCGGCAGGTGCCAGCGTCCTACGAGACGGATCCCCAACCGAGCATCATCCGCGAGATCGAAACAATCACAGGCGCGAACGACGGCATGGTGCTCGTCGGGCGCCGCGTCGATCTGCATGTGGATGTGCAGACATCTGCGAATGACGTCGCGTTCTGGGTGGGTCCCCGTGACAACCGCGTCCTGGTCGTTCTCGCCCCCGACAACCGGAGTGCCCGGTGGGGTAAGCAGAGCGAGCCCACCGGCCACCGGATCGTCCCCGTTCGCGGTGGCCAGCGCGCCGTTATCACTGGCGTCATTCGTCCCGTTTCCACGGCCGAGGACTTGGAGAGCTGGAAGCTGACCGACCTCGACAGGTCCGAGCTGGACGAACGCAAGATCTACATCCGGGCGGACGCCGTCGCATCAGAGGGCCATGGGCACTTCTGAGGCGTGCTCGGGACGCGTTGTATACGCCCGCACCAGCTGTGCACTGTCCGTGAATTCGCGGAACCTCGTGATCCTACCGTCGCGAATGGTGAACACCATCGCCCAGGCCGAGTCGAACCGCTGACCCGTCGGTTTCACACGACCTCGGTAGGAGCCAACCACCGCCACCTGATCGCCTTGCGCGATGAACTCGCTCGGCGCGAACTCATCGAACGCCACCGTCGCATCTACCTGGCTGAAAAACTCCCCTACGGCGCCCCGACCCTGACGCAGGCCGGCCTGCGGCAGTACGCCTTCGGTCCCGATCACGCCCTGCCACTGCACGGCCTCGTCGACCACCGCGAGAATCGCTGCAATGTCGCCGCGCAGGAACGCGGCATACGCATCTTTCACTAACTGCGTGTTACGAGCTTCACTCATGCTGTCCTCCCGCGTTCATCTACGGCCGCGTCGATGGAGCGGATTCATCCCGCTCATTTCCGCCTCCGATCTGGCTGACGCCGGGGTGTTCAGACCTTGGTCGGGCTGCGGGCGACCTATTGCTTTCGAAGCAACCTGGCAACGACCGTGAGGTCGTCGACCAGCATCTGGTAGGCCTGCCGCCGTCCTTCCGAGTCAGGCGCCCGAAGGACCGCCGACGGGTGGATCGTGGCGACCACCCGCTCCGCGAGCGGGCTCGTCTGCACCCGACCGCGGTTCTGCATCAACTTGAACTGCGGCCCGAGCACCGCCTGCGCCGCCGTGGCGCCGAGGCACACGACGACCGCGGGCTCGACGGCTCGAAGCTCCGCCTCGAGCCATGGCCGGCACGCCTTGATCTCCGAGATGCGCGGCTTCTTGTGGATGCGCCGTTTTCCGCGCGGCTCCCACTTGAAATGCTTCACCGCATTGGTGACGTAGACATCGTCTCTGGGAATGCCGGCGTCTTCGAGCGCTTTGTCGAGCAGTGCGCCTGCAGGTCCCACAAATGGTTTTCCCTGCCGATCTTCCTGATCGCCCGGCTGCTCGCCCACCAGCATCACGTGCCCGTTCGACGGTCCCTCACCAAAGACCGCCTGCGTCGCATTTTTGTATAGGTCGCAGCCGGTGCACTTCTGGACCGCAGCGCGGAGCTTGTCGAGATTCGTGGTCCTGGGAACGAATGGCGCCGCCGATCGAGCTCCTTCCGGCGCCGTCGATTGGGCCGGTTTGGCAGAACCGGCGCGAGCCGAACCGGGTCCGTTGCTGCCGATCCGCTTCTTCGTCATGTTCAAGCCCCTTCACGGGCAGAGCCCTTGCCGCGCCAGCGATTCAACCTCACCGGGATCGTGTCAGGTTCTTGAGCGCCTCGCGAACGCTGAGCGGGCTGAGGCGATCGCGATTCGCGGCGACATATCGTGACACTTCCCGTGAGTCGGTCCATGCGTATTGTCGGAGCGCCCATCCGATCGCCTTGCGCATGAAGAAATCGCTCTCTGCGACGTTCGGCTCGATGCAGGCATAAAGCAGGTCGAGATCGGTATCGCTCTTGAACCGGATCTGACAGAGGATTGCGGCGCGGCGCTTCCACAGGTTGGGATCGTGCGCCCAGCGGCGCACCAGCGACTTCATGCGCGCCCGCTCGTTGCGCAGCACCTCGCCGAGATGATGCGTGGCGATGAAGTCGACGTAGTCCCACCATGCGCCCGTGACAACCATCTCGTCGTACATCGGGACCGAAGCGAGCGTCTGGCACGCGCGGTATCGCCGCAGGTCGGTCAGGCCGATGGCCGCGTAGCGCTCTTCGCGAAATCTCGCATCGCGCCACAGGCCGAGCGCCACTTCACGCAGCTCCTCGCATGACGCGATCGGATGGTCGGCAAACACCTCGCGCCAGAGACGACGCTGAACGGGCGCGCTGACCCCGTAGTACGGCATGTCGGACTTCATGTAGCGCTGCATCTGAGGCGCTCTGGTCCCGTCCGCATGCTTTCGGAGTGCTGCGCGAATAGCGTCCGCGAGTTGATGCGTCATCGGCCGCGTTCGACTATACTCACTCGCTCAGCCAGGAGCATGACATGCGAGTATTTGCCTTTCTGGGTCTCGTGGCGGCCCTGTCGACGGGGCTCATGGCACGGACGGTCGAGCTGAAGGTGGGAGATCCGGCGCCGGACTTCACACTCCAGGCCTCCGATGGCAGGACCTACACGCTGGCCGACTACAAGGGCAAGCAGGCGGTCGTGCTCGCGTGGTTCCCGAAGGCGTTCACGAGCGGATGCACGATCGAGTGCAAGTCGCTCACGGAGAAAGGCCATCTGATTCGTAAGTACGACGTCGTCTATTTCATGGCAAGCGTCGATTCGGTGACGGAGAACAAGGGGTTCGCCGAGAAGGAAAAGGCCGACTTCCCACTGCTGAGCGATCCGGCCAAAGCCGCGGCCACGGCGTACGGCGTGCTCAACGGGCGAGGAATGGCGAGCCGATGGACGTTCTACATCGACAGCAGCGGCCGGATTGCGGCGATTGACAAGGCGGTCAAGCCAGCGACGTCGGCCGAAGACATGGCAGCCAAGCTGGGCGAGCTTGGCGTCGCGCCTCGACAGGCGTCACAGTAAGGTCTGACCCATCGCGGAAGGCTCTGGTCAATCGACGAGGTGACCCGGGCCGTCGCCCAAGCGATTCGGCACGATTCGCGCTACACTACAGCCGGGCGTCCCCTCCATGTCCTTTCCCACCGGAGGTGCCTCATGGCCCTGGAACGCGACTCGCCCCCTCTCGAAGAACCGCTCGCCAAACTCGAGCTCGCCTTGATTGACGAATTCCTGCGCAAGCACGGTCACGATCCGGTTGCGCTGCGCAGCCGTGCGGACGCGGCCTCCAAGGCAGCGCTGAGGGACGCAGCGATTTATGCGGCGATGCGGCTGACCGAAGTCGAATCGCGCGCGCATTACGTCCACGAAATCCACGGCGGCTCCGAGCGCAAGCGTTAGCCCCGCGTTTCTCACGCGCGTCCCACGGCCGTTCGGGGCGGCCATGCTAGAATCAACCGTTTCCGGGCGCCGCAGATTCTGTTTTCGGGCGCCCCAATGCCCGCCTGGCCGGCGTAGCTCAGTTGGTAGAGCAGCTGATTCGTAATCAGCAGGTCGTCAGTTCAAGTCTGACCGCCGGCTCCAGAGTTCTTAAAAAACATCGACATCGCGAAGTCGCTGGCCGTCCTGTCGGTCAGTGGTGGACGGATGCTGGACGGACCGTGCCGTCGGGAGGCTCTCGCGAGATGCCGGTAGTGGCCACGGCAGCGTGCGCGGAAATTATCGCAAGCGAATCGCTAGACTCTGCGGTACTAGCTCGGTGGACTGGAGCGTTGGCGGACCTGATGAAAGCCGATCAGGCAGTCGTGCTTGCGAAGGGCGTTCAGCAGGCGCCTGTGGTGACGGGCTTCGATGTTGAACAGGGGCATCAGCAGCTTGTAGCTGCCCCGCGTCTCTTCCAACCCACGGCGAATCAAGGCCCGAAGGTCATCGCGAGTCAGATCGCGGGCCATGAATGGATCGTACACGGCCGTCCAGAAGCACTCGCGGCCGGCAACCAGACGGTCGAACAACTGCGCCCAGGTGCGATTCGAACCGCGTGCCGCCGCGCGGGCGATGACGGTCCGTGCGTGCCCCACGCCGCGCGGAAGATCAGCGACCGTGACAGGGCGATCATACCCGCGAACGACGAGCCGCTCTGCCACGTTCTTCAGCTCGCGGACATTCCCCGCCCATTCCCACCGGGAGAGGTCGCAGAACGCATCGGACGTGAGCCGCGGTATCGGCATGCGGTACTGCTGGCTGTATTGGCAAAGGAAGTGGTCGAAGAGCGCAGGGATATCTTCGGGATGGTCCCGCAGGGCGGGCGTGCGAAGGTGCAGTACATTGAGGCGGTAGAACAGATCAAGCCTGAACGCCTTGATGGCGACCCGCTGCAGCAAATCCCGGTTCGTGGCGGCGATGATACGGACGTCCACGCACGATCCGCCCCCTTCGCGTCCGACCCGTTGAATCTCCCCGGTTTCGAGGAATCGCAGCAACAGAGCCTGCATCCGGAGGCTCATCTCCCCGACCTCATCCAAAAAGACTGTGCCGAGGTCCGCGTTCGCCAGCAGCCCGATGCGATCGCGACACGCGCCGGTGAAACTGCCCCGGGCGTGCCCGAACAGCTCCGATTCGAGCAGCGTTTCGGGGATACCCGCGCAGTTGATCGCGACGAACGGTCGCGCGCGACGCTGACTGCGCGCATGAATCTGGCGTGCGGTCACTTCCTTGCCGGTACCGGTGTCGCCGGTGATGAGGACCTTTGCGTCGCAGGCCGCGGCGACTTCGATGTCGGCCTGCAGCGCTCGGATGGCGGGGCTCGTGCCCGTCAGTTCGCCGGAGATCTCAATCATGCCTAAGGTGCCTCGACGTCAGTGCCACGGAAAATAATCCATCAGCCCTGTCCGACGAGACCCGAAGCCGATGCCCGAACAGGCGTAACTGTATCCGACTGCGCACGCTCATGTTGTGCTGTTTTGAACGGGCCGGCCGTCTCGATTGAGGCGCTATCGCCGCTGACCTCAGCGCATCCGAAGCAGGAACGGGATGCGCGAAGCGAGCGGCACGATCTCGTGCCACGTACGTACGTCCCCACAACTGATGAGCGAGACGAGGCGGAGGGCGAATGTACGTTGGCCGAAACTCTGTCCGGGCGAACGGCTTAGGCCGTAGGCAGTCGCGGAGCGGCCTTCTTGCGGGGCGCGCGTTTCGGACGTTCCGGGGCGAGAGTATTCGACGGTTGAAGCTGCACTATGCGCGTGGCGAAGGTCCGGCTCCCGTGCTCGTCGAAATTGATAATGGTGTGGTATTCGTTGGCCAGCGTGATCGTGCCGAGGCCGTAGGTAATTTGCGCTACACGGGCGCCGACCGAGAAGAGCTTCACGAGGACCTCCAGAAAAAGGAAGAAGGGGCGCCCCGCGCCCCGAGCTACTCCGGTGTCTACCAGCGCGACATAGAGCGGCGAGCGCCGCCGGCGTACCCGCCCGTCCTCACTCCCTGCGGCTTCGCGACATTAACGGTGAGGTCGCGTCCACCGAACGATTGCTCGTTGAACTGCTCGATCGCCTTCTGCGCATCGGCTTCGTTGGTCATCTCGACGAACGCGAACCCGCGTGCGCGGCCCGTGTCCCTGTCGCGGATGATATTAATGGCCTGAACCGTCCCGGCCTGCGCGAAGAGGGCCTGGAGGTCGGCTTCGGTCGTCTCGAACGAGAGGTTACCGACGTACAGTTTGCTACTCATGAATGGACTCCCTGCATCCCGGGGATGCAGCTGGCGGAAACCTGCCTGAGCGACCTGCTCTGGCATCACGGACGCAGGAGAGTCGAGGGGATGAACCTTCGGATCTGATGCGGGTAGCGCGGTAAGCGCAGCTTCCTGAGAGACTTCAGTATAGCACCTCGCCTTTCGAGCGAGTTGCGATTAATTCGCGGTCCAGCCATCGTCGTGCAGTGAGTCGCGTCTGCCGGCCCTTGCCGATCTCTTCAATTCTCGTTGAGCCGCATCACGTACAGTGGGAGATAACGTCATGATTGAATTCGCAGACCCGCTCGTCACCGGGCCAATTCCGCGGGCAGACACGGCGCCGGCAGTGCTCACATCGGACGAGCGGTGGGCACAGTGGAAAGAAAAGGGCGCACGCCAGGACGCGCGCAGCGCACGGGCCATGCGGCTGATCTGGTCGATTGCGGTGCTCGCGCTGGCGATTGGATTCATCTGGGCTTTCGCGTCGCGTTGAGGATTCGGATGCAGATACAGGTCGCCCTACGAACTGGTCTACGAATGCCCGCAGCCGACGCCGATGGTGCCTCGAGTGGGACGTGGTCGGCTTCGCCACGCAACGAGCCAGTGCCCGAGGCATGACTGATCAGAGCCTGCTTGCCCAACACCAATGGAATTGGCCTGGCTGATGCCGGTGTGCAGTTGGGAACAGCGGGCACGCGGCTGCGGGTGCTAGAGTTCCGACATGGGTCTCGCCTTGACGATCGC
>DASYQV010000198.1:0-15084 GCA_036005125.1 Vicinamibacterales bacterium | reverse complement strand
TTCGTCGACGCGCTGCCGGAGGGAGAGCTCCTGCGCCGGCAGCGGTCGGCCGAGCGGGCCCTGCTCAACATGGGGATTACGTTCAACGTGTACGGCGACAGCGCCGGCACGGAGCGGATCTTCCCCTTCGATCTGGTGCCGCGGATCGTCTCCGCATCGGAATGGAGCGGCATCGAGCGCGGCCTGAAGCAGCGCATCCAGGCGCTCAACCTGTTCATCGACGACGTCTACCACGATCAGAAGGTCGTCAAGGACGGCGTGGTCCCGGCCGAAATCCTTCGGTCGGCGAAGTCGTTCCGGACGGCATGCGTCGGCATGAGCCCCCCGCGGAACATCTGGTGTCATATCACCGGCACCGACCTCGTCCGGCACCGTGACGGGCAAATCTACGTGCTCGAGGACAACCTTCGCTGTCCGTCGGGCGTCTCGTACGTGCTCGAAAACCGCGTCGTGATGAAGCGGACGTTCCCGCAGGTGTTCGAGTCCTCGCGCATCCGGCCGGTCGACGATTATCCTGGCCGGCTGCGCGACATGCTCGAGTATCTCTCGCCGCCCGGCATCGACTCGCCGCGCGTGGTCGTGCTCACGCCCGGCTTTTACAATTCCGCGTACTTCGAGCATTCGTTCCTCGCCCAGCAGATGGGTGTCGAGCTCGTGGAAGGGCGCGACCTCGTCGTGTCGGACGGCTTCGTGTGGATGCGCACGACGAAAGGGTTCGAGCGCGTCGACGTGATCTACCGGCGCATCGATGACGACTGTCTCGACCCGACGACCTTCCGCGCCGATTCGCTCCTCGGTGTGGCTGGTTTGATCGACGTCTACCGGGCGGGCCGCGTCGCGCTGGCGAACGCGCCCGGAACGGGCGTGGCCGACGACAAGGTGATCTACGCTTACGTGCCGAAGATGGTGAAGTACTACCTCGGCGAGGACATTCTCATCCCGAACGTTCCCACCTTCGTCTGCGCGGACGAGAAGGAACGTCAGCACGTGATCGCGCATCTTTCCGAGCTGGTGGTGAAGGCGGCCAACGAGTCGGGCGGCTACGGCATGCTGATCGGCCCCCAGTCGACCCTGGAGCAGCAGGCGGAATTCGCGCGGCTCATCGAAGCCAACCCGCGCAACTACATCGCGCAGCCGACGCTCGCGCTCTCCCGCGTGCCGACGATTGTCGACGGTGAATTCGAGGGCCGCCATGTGGACCTGCGCCCGTACATCCTGAACGGCAAGGACATCTTCGTTCTGCCGGGCGGCCTGACGCGCGTGGCGCTGAAGAAAGGTTCCCTGGTGGTCAACTCCTCACAAGGAGGCGGCAGCAAGGACACGTGGGTGCTTGCGGATGATTCGAGCGCCCCAGACCGAGCCAGGCCCGATTTTGTTCCGCTCAATCCCGGGAGAAGCCCGTCCCCATGCTGAGCCGTGTCGCCGACTCAATCTACTGGATGAGCCGCTACATCGAGCGCGCCGAGAACGTGGCGCGCTTCATCGATGTGAACCTGAACCTGATGCTCGATCTGCCCGTGGGCTCGGCCCAGCAGTGGCAGCCGCTCGTCGACATCACCGGCGATACCGACGAATTTGCCAAACGTTACGGGTCGGCCACGCAACAGAACGTCATACAGTTCCTCACCTTCGATCAGGAGAACGTCAACTCGATTCGCTCCTGTTTGCGCGCGGCACGCGAGAACGCGCGATCGGTGCGGGAGATTATCTCGTCGGAGATGTGGGAGCAGCTCAATCAGTTCTATCTCGTGGTCAACTCCGCGGCGTCGAAGACGGGCCGCATGACGGACCCGCAGGAACTGTTTGCGTCGGTGAAGATGTCCAGTCACCTGTTCACGGGCGTGACCGATGCGACGATGACCCACGGCGAGGGGTGGCACTTCTGCCGCCTCGGCCGGAAGCTGGAACGCGCCGACAAGACGTCGCGCATCCTCGACGTCAAGTACTTTCTCCTGTTGCCGACCATCGCCGACGTCGGGACGACGTTCGACGACATCCAGTGGGCCGCGGTCCTCCGCTCGGCGAGCGCGTTCGAGATGTACCGCAAGCGCCACGGACGGATCTCGCCGGATCTCGTCGTGGAATTCCTGCTGCTCGATCGCGAGTTCCCGCGTGCGATTCAGTATTGCCTCATGGCGGCTCGCGAGTCGGTGCACGCGATCTCCGGAACGCCTCCCGGCATTTTCCGCAACCCGGTCGAGCAGTTGCTCGGCGCGCTCTGTTCCGAGCTGGCGTTCGCGCAGATCGACGACATCATCTCGGGGGGCCTGCACGAGTACCTCGACCAGCTGCAGACCAAGATGAACCAGGTCGCGAACGACATCTCCGAGACCTTCTTCGCCTCGCGGCTCGCCGTGCCGACCCGCCGGAAGCCGCGTGAGCAGAAACAGTCGATGACCCGTTCATTTGTGATTCATGATTCGTGATTTGTGAGTGGGTATTTGTGACAAATCGCAAATCACAAATCACAAAGAATCACGAATCACAAATCACAAATCACAAATCACGAATTGAGAGATGTCCATCCACGTCGCCCTTCATCACAAGACGCGGTATCGCTACGATCGCCTGGTCTCGTTGTCTCCTCAGGTCGTCCGGCTGCGGCCGGCGCCGCATTGTCGGACACCGATTCTCAGCTACTCGCTGCGCCTGACGCCACGGGAGCACTTTATCAACTGGCAGCAGGATCCTCACAGCAACTACCTCGCGCGGCTCCTTTTTCCCGAGAAGACGCGTGAGATGTCGATCGAGGTCGATCTGATTGCCGAGATGTCGGTGTTCAACCCGTTCGACTTCTTTCTCGAACCATCGGCCGAACAATTTCCCTTTTGCTACGAAGCTGGACTCGCCAAGCAGCTCGCGCCGTATCTCGAGCTCGCGACCTGTGGTCCGCGTCTCGACGGGTTCGTCGGGTCGATCGCGCGCGACGCGACCCGCACCATTGATTTCCTGGTGGCGCTGAACCGCCGCCTGTCGAAGGAGATCCGTTACATCATCCGGCTCGAACCGGGCGTCCAGACCATGGAGGAGACGCTCGCGCTCGAAAGTGGCTCGTGCCGCGACACGGCGTGGCTTCTGGTGCAGGTCCTTCGTCATCTCGGGCTGGCCGCGCGCTTTGTATCGGGGTATCTGATTCAGCTCACGCCCGACGTCAAGCCGCTCGAGGGTCCGGCGGGCCCGCCCGCGGACTTTACCGACCTGCACGCGTGGACGGAAGTGTACCTGCCCGGCGCGGGATGGATCGGGCTCGATCCGACGTCCGGTCTCCTGGCCGGCGAAGGCCACATTCCGCTGGCGGCCACTCCCGATCCGTTCAGCGCGGCACCGGTGACGGGTACGGTCGACGATTGCGAAACCGTGTTCACGCACGAAATGGAAGTGCGGCGCATTCACGAGTCGCCGCGTGTGACCAGGCCGTACACCGAAGAGCAGTGGCGGGAGATCGAGTCGCTCGGCCACCAGATCGATGTCGAGCTCTGCCGCGCGGACGTTCGGCTGACGATGGGTGGTGAGCCGACGTTCGTGTCGATCGACGACATGGATGGCGCCGAGTGGACGCTCACAGCGCTCGGTCCCACCAAACGCACGCTTGCAGGCGATCTGATCAAGCGTCTCAAGATGCAGTTCGCGCCTGGCGCGCTCCTGCATTACGGCCAGGGCAAGTGGTATCCGGGGGAATCGCTGCCGCGGTGGGCGCTCGGATGCTGGTGGCGCCGCGATGGCGAGCCGATCTGGCACGATGAGTCTCTCATTGCCGACGAGACGATCGATTACGGCCACGGCGAAGCCGAGGCCAGGCACTTCATCGTGGCGCTGGCGAACGCGCTCGGCGTCAATCCGCAGCACGTCATCCCGGCGTATGAGGATGTCTGGCACTATCTGTGGAAGGAACGAAGGCTGCCGATCAACGTGGACCCGCTGACCTCGGAATTGCGGAACGCCGAGGAGCGCGATCGCCTGTCACGTATCTTCGAGCAGGGACTCGACCGCATTGTCGGCTACGTGGTGCCACTGGCCCGCCGCGGCGGATCGGTCTCGAATCGTCCCGCCGGGCCGGCGTGGGCGAGCGGTCCGTGGTTTTTCCGATCGGGGCATCTGTTCCTGATCCCCGGCGATTCGCCGCTCGGCTATCGCTTGCCGCTCGACTCGTTGCCCTGGATACGGCCAGAGGACTCCCCCGAGATCTTTGAGCGAGATCCGTTCGCCTCGCTGCGCCCCCTGGCGCCCCAACAAAGATATGTTGACGGCGCACCGGTGCCGTCCCGCGATCGCGGCGCGATCAGAGAGCAGGTGCAGTCATCGCCGGACGAGTCGGCGCGAGGAGTCATTCGTACCGCACTCTGTATCGAGCCACGACATGGCCGGTTACACGTCTTCATGCCGCCCGTCCCGGAGACGGAGGACTACTTAGACCTCATTGCGGCGGTAGAAGAAACGGCGCGCGCGCTGAGGACGCCGGTGATCGTCGAAGGCACGCCCCCCTCATCCGACCCGCGGCTCAACCACATCAAGGTGACGCCCGACCCGGGCGTGATCGAGGTCAACCTGCAACCGGCGCACGACTGGGCGGAGCTCGTCACGCAGACGACGACGCTCTACGACGAGGCGCGCCGGTCGCGGCTCGGAACCGAAAAGTTCATGCTCGACGGACGCCACACGGGAACGGGCGGCGGCAATCATGTCGTGATCGGCGGACCGACGGCCGCCGACAGCCCGGTCCTGCGGCGGCCCGATCTGCTCCGCAGTCTGCTCGGCTACTGGCACAATCATCCCTCGCTGTCGTACCTGTTTTCCGGCATGTTCCTCGGTCCAACCAGCCAGCATCCGCGCGTGGACGAAGCACGGAACGACTCCGTCCACGAGCTGGAAATCGCCTTCGCGCAGGTGCCGGACGAGGGCGGCTGCCCGCCGTGGACGGCGGATCGCGTGTTCCGGAATGTGTTGATCGACGTGACCGGCAACACGCACCGGGCCGAGTTCTGCATCGATAAGCTCTACGCGCCGGAAACGAGCAGCGGGCGGCAGGGGCTCGTCGAGCTCCGCGCGTTCGAGATGCCGCCGCATGCCCGCATGAGCCTCACGCAGCAGGTGCTGCTGCGCGCCCTGATTGCCTGGTTCTGGAGGGCGCCGTACGATCGGCCGCTCGTGCGCTGGGACACGGAGCTACACGATCGCTTCATGCTGCCGCATTTCGTAGCACAGGATTTCGACGACGTCCTCGCCGACCTGCGAGACGGTGGATATCCCGTGCAGCCTGCGTGGTTCACGCCGCACCTCGAGTTCCGCTTTCCGATGTACGGCACGGTCACCGAACGCGGCGTGCACGTCGAGTTGCGTCAGGCGCTCGAACCGTGGCATGTCATGGGTGAGGAACCGGGCCCGGGGGGAACGGTGCGCCATGTGGACTCGTCGGTGGAGCGGCTGCAGGTGAAGGTCACGGGCATGACGAGCTCGCGGCATGTCGTCGCGTGCAACGGCCGACGCGTTCCGCTCCATCCAACCGGCAGAGTCGGGGAGTTCGTTGCCGGCGTGCGGTACCGCGCGTGGCAGCCGCCAAGCTGCCTTCACCCGACAATCCCGGTGCACACACCGCTGGTCTTCGACATCGTGGACCTGTGGAATCAGCGATCGTTCGGCGGGTGCGTCTATCACGTCGCGCACCCGGGCGGACGGAATTTCGAGACGTTTCCGGTGAACGCCTACGAGGCCGAGAGCCGGCGGCTCGCGCGGTTCACCCGGATCGGCCACACGCCCGGCCCGATGGAAGCGCCGCCCGAAGAGCGCGATCCCGACTTTCCGTTCACGCTGGACCTGCGGCGTCGAGCGTCGGCTCGCCTCACGGCCGATCCCGCTCGAGAGACTGTCTGACATGACGCCCGTCCCCCACATACACGGAGCAGCCGCTCCGTGGCGGCTGTTCGAGGGATATCAGCCAGTCGATGGTGTGTACGACGAGATGGTGGTTGGAACCGATCGCGTGCGTCCGCACTGTGAGCCATTCGTCCGTTCGGTCGAGGACCTGGGGCGGCACGAGCTTGCGTCGCGGTGGGAGAACGCCAAGCGCGCGATTCGCGACAACGGCATCACCTACAACGTCTACGGCGATCCCGAAGGGGTGGATCGGCCGTGGGCGCTGGACGTGATGCCGCTGCTGATTTCATCGGCGGAATGGAACCGTCTTGAAACGGCGCTGATGCAGCGCACGAGGCTTCTCAACCTCGTGCTCGCGGATCTCTACGGTCCCCAGCAGTTGCTGCGCAGGGGCCTTCTGCCGCCGACGCTCGTGTTCGCCAATCCCGCGTTTCTGCGGCCGTGTCACGGGATCCGCGCGTCGCGTGACGTGTATCTTCACCTGCATGCGGCGGAGCTGGCGCGTTCGCCCGACGGGCAATGGTGGGTGCTCGGCGATCGCACCCAGGCGCCGTCGGGCGCCGGCTATGCGCTCGAGAACCGCATCGTGCTCTCCCGCATGCTGCCCGAAGCGTTTCGCGATTGCCAGGTGCAGCGGCTCGCGTCGTTCTTCCGCGCTCAGCGGGACACCGTGACCGCATTGGCGCCGAAGGATCGCGACCGGCCGAAGGTCGCGCTCCTGACGCCGGGTCCGAACAACGAAACGTACTTCGAGCACGCCTACCTTGCCCGGTATCTCGGGTTCACGCTGGTCGAAGGCGGCGACCTGACCGTGCGCGATTGTCGCGTCTTCATCAAGACGCTCGACGGTCTGCAGCCGGTGGACGTCATCTTCCGCCGTCTCGACGACAGCTTCTGCGATCCGCTCGAGCTGCGTGGCGATTCGTTGCTCGGGGTCGCGGGGCTCGTGGAGGCGGCGCGCACGGGCAACATCACCATCGCAAACGCGCTCGGCTCCGGCGTGGTCGAGACCCCGGCGGTCGTGGCATTTCTGCCGAGTCTCTGCCGCGAGTTGCTTGGCGAAGATCTGATCCTCCCCTCGGTGCCAACATGGTGGTGCGGACAGCCCGCTGACCTGGAGTATGTCGTCGAGCACCTCGACGAGCTCGTGGTCAAGCGCGCGTTCCGGGCTGGCGACGGTCAGCCGGTGTTCGGCCGGCAGCTCGCCGCCGCTGACAAGTCGGCCCTTGCCGCGGAGATACGAGCACGTCCGGAACAGTTCGTCGGTCAGGAGCAGGTGGCGTTGTCGACGGCGCCCGTGTGGGTCGGACAGAAACTCGAGCCGCGGCCCGTCGTCCTGCGGACGTACGTGACGGCTGCGGGCGACTCCTACATGGTGATGCCGGGCGGGTTGGCCCGGGTGGCCGGAGCCCGCGACCTTCCGATCGTGTCGATGCAGCGTGGCGGCGGCAGCAAGGACACATGGGTGTTGTCCGACGGGCCCGTGAGCGCCGTGTCCCTTCTGGCGCCGGCGGGTGTGCCGATTCGACGCGAACGACGCGCGACGGATCTGCCAAGTCGCGTCGCGGACGATTTGTATTGGCTCGGCCGGCACGTCGAACGCGCCGAGCACGTCGTCCGGCTGTTGCGCTCCGTCGTCGCGCGTTTGACGAATGAAGACACGACGGAAGACACGCCCGAGCTCGTCGCGCTGCTGCAGGTGCTCGTGGCGCTGGAGCTGTTGCCGTCGCGCCTGGGTGAGCCGATGCCGCTGCGCGATCTGGAACAGGAGCTGCTCGCGTTCCTGTTCAAGCAGCATCCGCATGGCGGGCTGCGGAAGACGCTGAACGAGCTGCGCCGCATTGCCGCGGCCGTCCGCGATCGCCTGTCGATTGACACGTGGCGGATTCTGAACCAGTTGCAGCAGGATTTCCGGCTGCGACACGGGCGCATCCAGCTGGACGATGTGCTGGCGCACATGAACCGGATGATTACGGATCTGGCGGCGTTCAGCGGGATGGAAATGGAGAACATGACGCGGGGGCACGGCTGGCGGTTCCTCGATATGGGTCGGCGGCTGGAACGCGCCGTCAACCTGACAACGCTGCTGCGCGGCTCGCTGGCCGCTCGTCCGTCGGCCGGCGCGATGCTGGATCCGCTGCTCGAGATCGCCGACAGCTCGATGACCTATCGGCGCCGCTATTTTGCGCAGCCGCAGCTCGCGCCGGTGCTCGACCTGCTCCTGGCCGACGCGACCAACGCGCGGGCGCTCGTGTATCAATTGATGGCGTTGAGCAATCACGTCGACCACCTGCCGCGCGACCCGAAGGCGCCGTCGCCGACGCGGGAGCAGCGGGTGGTGGGCCAGACGCTGGACACGCTGATGCAGGCGGACCTCGACGCGCTGTGTGAGACGACCCCCGAGGGGCAGTTTCCGGGCGTGACGCGCCTGCTCAACGCGATCGAGCGGGACCTGCGCGCGCTCTCGGACGTGATCACCTATTACTACTTCAGCCACGCGGAGCTGCGTGTCAGTTGAGGCCGCCGGTGACACGAACGCGCTGAGGTCTGTTTTTGACAACGAGGCGCGTGAGTGGCACTAGAGTGACCGCGTTACAGCGCGGCCAACGCCGCGATATGTCATGGTTTCTGATGGTTCCGACGTTGGCCACGCGGTAACCTACGACGTCGTGCACACGACGCTGTACGACTACACAGAATCGGTGTCGGTCTCGCATCACGTGGGGCGACTGAGCCCGCGGGCGCTGCCGCACCAGGTGTGCGTGTCGCATCAGCTGGACATCGAACCTGCGCCGGCCGTGACCACCCGGCACGTGGATTACTTCGGGAACGTGACGACGTTTTTTGCGATGCAGGGGACGCACAAGCGCCTGACGGTGCGCGCGCGGAGTCAGGTGGCGGTTCGTGCGGCGGCGGTGCCGTGTGCGGCGGACACGCCACCATGGGAGCAGGTATCGGACCGCGGGGCGCTGCCGCTCGAGGCGATTGAATGTACGTTCGACGCCGTCTCCGCCCGCGCGAGCGCGGACCTGGCGGCCTACACACGTCAGTCGTTTCTGCCGGGCCGGCCGCTGCTGGACGCGGTCATCGATCTCACGCGCCGCGTCCATGCGGACTTCACGTTCGATCCGAAGGCGACGACGATCACGACGCCGCTGATGGAGGTGTTCCGGTCGCGTCGTGGGGTGTGTCAGGACTTTGCGCGCGTCGAGATCGCCTGCCTCCGGTCGCTCGGCGTGCCGGCGCACTACGTGAGCGGCTATCTCGAAACCGTGCCGCCGCCCGGCCGGCCGAGGCTCCTCGGCGCCGATGCGTCGCATGCGTGGCTGGCCGTGTATTGCCCGGGCAGCGGCTGGATCGATGTGGATCCCACCAACAACGTGCTGCCGTCGAACACGCACGTCACGCTGGCGTGGGGACGCGATTACGGGGACGTCAGCCCGATCCGCGGCGTGATCCTCGGCGGCGGCGAGCATTCGTTACGGGTGCAGGTGGACGTCATCCGTAAGAATTCGCAAACGTAGACTCTCTCGTGGATATTGAGATGATCCAAGGCGCACGATACGTGCACACGAATCTCGTCGCCCGGGATTGGCGCGCGCTCACGACGTTCTACTCGTCCGTGTTCAACTGCGTGGTCGCGCCACCGGAGCGCGACTTCTCGGGGCCCGTGCTCGAAGCCGGCACGGGAGTCCATGGGGCTGCTATTCGGGGCGTTCACGTTCGCCTGCCGGGTTGCGGACCGGACGGTCCCACGCTCGAGATTTTCAGCTACTCCCGTCCGGCCGATGGGCCCGCACCGGCCGTCAATCGACCCGGACTGGGCCACATCGCGTTCGCCGTCCCTTCCGTTCCCGAGGCGCGCGCACAGGTGCTCGAGGCTGGTGGATGGCCGGTCGGCGATATCGTGACGATGACGACCGCGGACCGGAGACGTGTGACGTGGTGTTATGTAACCGATCCCGAGGGCAACATCATTGAGCTCCAATCATGGTCGTGAGCGTGACTCCAGCACGCGGGCCGCTGCCCTGTCGACCTTGTGGCCGAGCGTCATCGCGCCGGAGGCGATCGTCAACAGGCAGCAGGCCACCATGGTGGTGAAGACACCGTCCCAGCCCCATCTGTCGGCAATCCATCCCACCCCGGTGCCCGCGACGGCCGATCCGAACACGTATCCGAAGAACCCGGTGAAGCCCGCTGCCGTGCCGGCGGCGTTCTTGGGCACGAGATCGAGGGCGTGCAGCCCGATGATCATGATCGGCCCGTAGATCAGGAAACCGATGGCGATGAGAGCCGCGTAGTCGATCCAGAGCGGCCCGTTGAGATTCAGCCAGTAGACGATGACCGCCACGAGCGTCAGAGCGGTGAAGAGCATCATCGCGGGCGCCCGACGCCCCTTGAATATCCTGTCCGACATCCATCCGCACGCGATCGCGCCGGGAATCGCGGCCCACTCGTACAGCGACCACGCCAGGCTTGATTCACTGAATGAGAATCCCTTGGCCGTCTCGAGATAGGTCGGAATCCAGTTCACCACGCCGTATCGGATGAAATAAACAAATGCATTGGCCACCGCGATAGCCCACAGATATCGGTTGCTCAAGACATGCTCGAAGATCTCTCGGTAGGCAAAGGGCCGTTGGTGATCGGCGTTCTCGCCGCCGCCGTGGTCGTTCCTGTAACTCTCCACTGGCGGCAGCCCGCATGATTGCGGGGTGTCCTGCAGCAGGAGGAACGCGACGATCGCGATAGCGGCGGCGATCATCGCGTTGAAGTAGAACTTCGCGCCCCAATCGCCAAAGAGCGCCACGCCGAGCAGCGCAAAGTTCGCGACCAGCGCTCCCCCGACGTTGTGAGACCCGTTCCATACCGACACGACGAGGCCACGCTCTCTCGTGCTGAACCACTGCACCATCGTCTTGCCGCATGGAGGCCAGCCCATACCCTGGGCCCATCCGTTGAGCGTCTGGAGCGTGACCAACACAGCGAGCGACGCGTAGACCGCCTTGACGAGTCCGGTCGTGAGCATGATGGTGCAGGAGAGCAGCAGTCCAAGCGGCAGGAAGTACTTTGGGTTGTTCCGATCGGATACCGAACCCATCAGGAACTTCGAGACGCCGTAGGCGATTGACAGGCCGGTGAGGGCCATGCCCAGTTGGGCCCTCGAATATTGGGGGTATTCCCGAAGGATGTCCGGAATGGCCAGCGCGAGGTTGTTGCGTACTAGGTAGTACGCAGCGTACCCGGCAAAAATGCCCACGAACACGCGCCGGCGCTCCCGCCGGTACGTGCGGTCGACCTCCGAGGCTGGCAACGCGGCGACCGAAGGTTCGGATTTGGACAGTCCAATCATGACGATCCTGACGCACCATCGACCGCGGGGTCGCGTTGGGTCGCCGCGATTATAGCCGTACGTGTCGCCAGCCGAGATTTGGACGTGCCTGCAGCCCGAGCAAACGCGGCCGCCCGAACGCCGCCGCGCGAAGGGTCGGCCCCCGCCGCCTGCGCTTCAGCTTCTTCCGAGAATCGATTCCAGTTCGTCCGGATGCGCCGCGCGGAGCACGGCTTCTTTCCGGTCCAAGGACCCCTGCTGCACGAGGCGGGCGAGTGATTCCTCCAGCGTGAAAGACCCCGCCTTGCGCGTGATCGTGATCTCCTGATGAAGATGCTGCAACGCGTTTCTGCGGATGTGCTGTCGAGCCCCATAGCTCACCAGCAACAGCTCCGCGGCCGGAACGAGTGTCCGAGCGGATGTCGGCACGAGCGTCTGGGTCAATACGGCGGCGAGCGCCATCGACAGTTCCTGGCGCACGGCATTCTGCCGCTCGCTCGGGAACGCGTCCGCAATCCTCGAAACCGCCGCGGCAACATCCGTCGTGTGCACGGTCGCGAACACGAGGTGGCCTGTTTCCGCGGCGCCGAGCGCAATGCGCATCGTCTCGGGATCGCGCATCTCACCGATGACGATCACGTCGGGCGCCTGACGCAGCGCGGCACGCAGCGCCGTGGGAAAGTCAGCGGCATCGACGCCGATCTCCACCTGCTCGATCAGGCTGGTCCCGTGAGAGTGCTCGTACTCGATCGGATCCTCGATCGTGACGATGTGGCGTGCGTCGCGAGAGTTGATGTCGGCGACGAGCGCCGCGAGCGTCGTGGTCTTGCCCGATCCGGTCGGTCCGCCAACGAGTACGAGCCCGCGCGGCAGGCGCGCCACCACGCCGACATCGTGCGTGAAACCCAGCTCGGTCAGGGCAGGCAAGCGCTTGGGCAGCGCGCGGATCGCTGCGGCTGCACGGCCGCGCTCGCGGTGCAGGTTCATCCTGAACCGGCCGAGCGCCGGCAGCTTGAACGCGAGGTCCACCGCGTCGCCATCGCGATATCGTTGGAGCACGCGAGGACCGGCAAGCGGCACCACCGCGCGCTCGATGTCCTCGCCGTCCAGAATCTCATCCGAAGCCCTGACCATCCTGCCGCCGGCGCGAATCATCGGCGGGGCGCCGGCGACGAGGAGCAGATCGCTGCCATCGAGCTCCCGCACGCGACCGAGCCACATCTCAACGTTCGGCGAGAAGCCCGCAACCCGGTGCGTGGCGGTGGGTGTGGCCGTCTGGTTCAGTTCCGAGACGAGGTTGTCGAGGTCGGCGTCTTGATCGTCCATCCAGGAGACAAGTGTACCGCGGTAATGAGAGCGAGCCTCACTGGCACATTTCGACTCCGAGTGATCACTGACGAGGTGCACTGGATGCGGACGAGCTGCGCGCGACGTGAGGTGATTTACTGCGTGGGAGGCGCGGCGAGGAACCGTGGGGTCAGCGGACGCCAGCCGCTGTCGATCAGCCCCGCCCACACACGTTCGCTGTGCTGCAGAAGCTCCGTCGGGGACGTCAATTGCTGCAGACGTTCGCCTTCGCTATCGGAGATGACCACCTCGAAAGCCGTGCCGTCGAAGTGGCGGCGGATCTCGTAGCGGAGCGTGTGCGATTCGCGTTCGAAGAACCAGACCATGGGGGACCAGAGGTCTCGACAGCGAGGAGCATGCCAGCCGCTCGGTCGCGATAACGCGGAAGGAATGGACGCTTGCCAGCGGATTCGCCGCCTGCCGGCGGGGCGATGTGCGGTTGGGACACACCGAAACGACACATCCCGCGCACACCGGGTCGTGCGGTCAGACCCGCTGCGCGCGAGCGACCGAATCGACCAGCGCGTCGAGCGTGGACACCCGTTCGCAGTCGTAGCCCTCGTACAATCCGGCCGCATCGAGGAGTATCGCCTGCAGGCCCGCGCGCCGCGCGCCCACCACGTCCACGTGGTAGAGGTCGCCAACGTGCAGGGTCGTTTCGGCCCTGCCGCCGGATCGCGTGAGGGCAATCTCGAAGAACCGCGGGTCCGGCTTCTCGACGCCCTCGACGCACGAGTCGCAGATCACGTCGAAGTACCGGGTCAGGCCGATACGGTCGAACGCCCGGTGCAGGACGCCGTTGGCATTCGACACCACCACGAGCCGGAGGTTCAGCGCGCGAAGGCGCTTCAAGGCGGGCACGACATCGCCCGGGACGTGCTCCCAGAGATTGTGTTCGGCGTGATAGGCGCGGAGCTCGTCGAGCGCGGCATCTACGCCCGGCGAGTCGCCCGCTCCGGCGTGGTGCATGACGCCGTGCATGTAGGGCCAGGCGCGTTCGGCGTCGGTCGTCGCGGCGACCATCGTGCCCTGGTCCACAGCGAACCTCGCGGTCGGATCCGCGCGGCGCAGCGCATCGGCCGTCACGCGGACGCCGTGGCGCGCGAGCGTGTCGCTCACGCGGTCCCAGTTCGGGTGGACGAGAACGCCGCCCGCGTCGAGGAAGAGGGTCTCGAGCGCCATCGATGGGATTGTACCGTTGCGACGTGGAGGGATAATCTCTGCCGTGGAAGCGCACGAAGTGTTCATGCGTGCCGCGCTCGAAGAGGCGGCGCGTGCGCTCGCGGTCGGCGAGGTACCGGTCGGTGCAGTCCTGGTCGTCGAGAACCGGATCGTCGGTCGCGGATTCAACCAGCCGATCCGCGCGGTCGACCCGACGGCACACGCGGAGGTATTGGCGCTGCGGGCAGGCGCCCAGGCACTCGGCAACTACCGGCTGACCGACGCGACGCTCTATGTGACGCTCGAGCCGTGTCTGATGTGCGTCGGCGCGCTGGTACTGGCCCGGGTGCGTGAGGTCGTTTATGGCGCGCTGGAACCGAAGACCGGCGCGCTCGTGTCGACCATGCGTGCCCTCGAGACGCCGGGACTCAACCACCGGTGCCTCGTCACCGGCGGCGTGCTCGAGGAGGCCTGCCGAGAGCTCATCCAGCAGTTCTTTCAAGGTCGTCGGAAGGCGCCATCGATTGCGCCGTAGCGCCGACCGGTTGTCGAGGCCCGTGTATAATAATGCGTTTACGTGTCATCGGGACGCCGGCCAGATCATGCAGTCCGGCTCGGGCCCGCGCGCCGCGCAACTGAACGGAGAGGTACCGAAGTGGTCGTAACGGGGGCGCCTCGAAAGCGTCTTGTCCCGTAAGGGGCACGTGGGTTCGAATCCCACCCTCTCCGCCAATTATAAATAACTGTAAATAAATAACTTATAGCTGCAGACGTTTGGTGGCGTTCCAGTTTTGTCCCAGCAACGCGCTCACCCCGGTTTTCTTGAGCCGCGTCCTCCTTCACGCAACCTCGTAGGCGTCGCATATCCGGCCGGAGCCAGATCTTCTCACCAGCCGGTGGACCTGCCCTGTCACTTGGGTGCACCATGATGTCGCGCCCGCACCGTCAACAAAATAACAAGAGGCAATCGGCTTTTGGTTGTGCTTCGCCAATATTCCGATCGCCGTGCGAATCACTTCGCAAACAACCATGTCGCGGACCGAATGACGTGTTCGGCCTTCGGTCGATGTTGATAACTTGATTGCGCAGGAAGGGCAATTCCAGAATTGCCCATGGCAAAGCCCGTCACGCTGGCGGCGAATGATCTCGCGCGGCGCTTGGTCGCAGTGGCACTGTGGGCACGCAGGAATGGAACCTGCCGAATGCCGCCAGGCCAGCGCAACGTAGATGCTTGCGGCGGGTCCCGGCCGGTGCTCCTGCGCGCGCCTGTACGGTCCTGAAGATGATCGTGACCGGGACGCAGATCAAGAGACGACTGTTGGAGCGAACGACACCAATCGACATTCGCTGCGTGACTGGAGACGCACAACGCA
>DASYQV010000197.1:0-13736 GCA_036005125.1 Vicinamibacterales bacterium | reverse complement strand
ATGCGTGCCCTCCCGCGTGCGCATCGCGTCGAGATCGGCCAGGGCCTGCTCCACAGCCCGCTCGACGCTCGCGCCAAGCTGCGCTTCCACGGCCGGATCGGGCTCGATCTGCCGCTCCCGGACGCTGATGGCCTGCGGCATGCGGAGAAGGTCTCCCGGCGTCAGTTGTCCGGTCACCAGACCCCGTTCGCGCGCGCGATCGAGCGCGGCGCTCAGCGCGTTGGCGAAGTCCTCGTTCAACTCGACGGTCGGCACCGCCGCGTGTCGGAGCTGCACGTTGATACCGAGCTCCACGCGCCCGCGCGCCAGCCGCTTCTGGAGCAGCGCCCGGACGCGCGGCTCGAGGTCACCGAACGACGGAGGAATTCTGAGCTGCACGTCCAGAAAGCGGTGATTGACGGCCCGCACCGTCACGCCAATTGTCGCCCGGTCGTCTTCGTGGGTCAGCGACGCGAAGCCGGTCATCGACTTGATCATGACGCCGATCCCGCGACGCCGACGACGAGGCCAGACGACGAGCCGCGAAGCGCGCGAAAAGGCTCAGCCACGAAGGACACGAAATAATCTGCAGCCACGAAGGACACGACGATCGCGAAGGGAAAAGGAGAAAAGGCTTCGTGGCCTTCGTGACCTTCGTGGCCATATCTTCGTGCGCGTCGTGGCCCCATCTCTCCGTGGCCGTCGTGGCTAGACTGGGACGCGCGGGCCCGGTTCTGCCTCATCCGATGGCTCCTCTTGCAACTGCAGCTCATACAGTTTGGCATAGGCACCGCCGCGGGTCAGCAGTTCGTCGTGCGTTCCCACCTCGACGATGCGGCCGCGCTCGAGGACGACAATGGCGTCGGCCCGCCGCACGGTCGACAGGCGGTGGGCGATGACGAACGCGGTCCGGTTGAGCATGAGGTTGGACAGGGCGTCCTGCACGAGCATCTCCGACTCGGCGTCCAGTGATGAGGTTGCCTCGTCCAGGATGAGGATGGGCGAATCCCGCAGGATGGCCCGCGCGATGGCCAGCCGCTGGCGCTGCCCGCCTGAGAGCCGCTGGCCGCGCTCCCCGATCATGGTGTCGTAGCCCTGCGGCATGGCGCGGACGAATTCGTGTGCGTGCGCGGCGCGACCGGCCGCCTCGACGTCCGCGCGTGTTGCCTCCGGCCGGCCGTATGCGATGTTGGCGGCGACCGTATCGTCGAACAACACGGTCTCCTGCGTGACGATACCGATCTGCGCGCGCAGTGAGGCCAGCGTGACGTCGCGCACGTCGCGGCCGTCCACGAGAATCGCGCCCTCCGTGACGTCGTAGAACCGCGGAATGAGATTGACCAGCGTCGTCTTGCCGGCGCCGCTGCGTCCCACGATCGCAAGCATCTGGCCCGCGCGAACGGTAAAGCTGACGCCCCGGAGTGTCGATTCCCCGTTTCCATCCGCGTACGCAAAGTGCACGTCGCGGAACTCTATCGTGGCGCGGAACGTTGGAATCGGCGCCGCGTCCGGCCGCTCGGCCACCTCGCTGTGCGCATCGAGCATCTCGAAGATGCGCTCGGAGGCTGCGATGGCCTGCTGCAGATTGGCATTGACCCGGCTCAGCTTCTTGGCCGGCCCGTACATCAGGAACAGCGCCGCGATGAATGCGACGAAATCGCCGGTCGTCAGACGTTTCGAAGAAATTTCCTGGCTGCCGTACCAGAGGGCCGCGGCGAGGGCGAGGCCGCCGATGAACTCCATCATCGGCGGGAGCGCCGACAGCACGCTGGTCACCTTCATGGTCGTGCGATACAAGTGCTGGGACGCGCGCTCGAACTTGCCCGCCTCGCGCGCTTCGGCGCCGAAGGCCTTGACGATGCGGTGGCCCGTGAAGGCCTCGGCGCTGACATGGGTGATTTGCGCCAGGGCCTCCTGACTTCGCCGCGTGGTGCGGCGCACACGCTGCCCGAGGCGGACGAGCGGATAAACGACCAGAGGCGCCCCCGTCAGGCAGACAATGGCCAGTCCGGCATCGTAGTAGAAGAGCAGGACGGCGTACCCGATGAGCGCCAGCGACTCGCGCGCGAGATCGCCAATCGTCTCCGAGACAGCCTGCTGGATCTGGCCGACGTCATTGGTGATCCGCGAGATCAGCTTCCCGCTCGTGCTCGCCGAGAAGAACGCGGCGGATTGTCCCAGGATATGGCGGAACAGGACGTTGCGCAGATCCCGGACAACGCGCTGCCCGACATCCGCCATCCAGTACGAGGACAGATAGGCTGCGAGCCCTTTGACGAGGTACACGACGATGATCGCCGTCGAGACCAGACGCAGGTTCTCGCGGCTCGGCAGCACCTCGTCGAAAATCGGCTTGATGAGCGCCGCGACGCCGGCCGAGGCGACGCCGTACAACACCATGGCAGCCACCGCGCTGGCCAGCCGCGCCCGATGGGGGCGCGCGTACTCGAGGAGGCGGAGGAAGGGATTCACTCGGTGAAACGATAGCGGAGCAGCACCCACAGCGCGACGACTCCATCGCGCCACGAGATTTTCTTTCCTTCGTCGTATCCACGGCCGTCGTAGGTGATCGGCACCTCGTACACCCGGTACCCGCGCTTGAAGATCTTCGCGGTGAGCTCGGGCTCGATCCCGAAGCCGTCGGACCGCAGCGTCATCGAGCGCAGCACGTCCGTCCGCATCACCTTGTAGCAGGTCTCCATGTCCGTCAGCATGGTGTTGTAGAGCACGTTGGTGAGCAGCGTCAGTATGCGATTGCCTGCGTAGTGCGTGAACAGGAAGACTCGATGCCTTCCGAGGAAGCGCGACCCGTAGACGACATCCGCCCGGCCCTGACAGATGAGCTCGATCAACTGCGGGAACTCTTCGGGTGAATATTCGAGATCCGCGTCCTGCACGACTACCATGTCGCCACGGACGGCCTCGAAGCCGCGTCGCAGCGCCGCGCCCTTTCCGAGATTGCGCGGCTGCAGCAGCAGCGTGAAGCCGAGCTCGCGCTGCAATTCGACGAGCGTATTTCGCGTGCCGTCGGTCGAGCAGTCATCCACCACGATGAGCTCGATCCGCAGCGGCACGGCCAGCACGCGGCGGACGATTTCCTCGATCGTGTTGAGCTCGTTGAACGCCGGCATCACGACGGACAGGACAGGATCGACAAGCTGGCCCCGGATCCCCGACCGGCCTCTGCTCTTCGAGCGTTGATCAGGTGCCGCCGCAGCCTTGACGGAGGCGGACATCAGCGAGCCTGCCGGCCGAAGCCCGTTGGATGCTTCGTGTGCCAGTTCCAGGCGTCGGCGACGATGGTCGTCAGATCCGCGCGCCGCGGATGCCAAGCGAGCTCACTGCGGATCTTCCCTGCGGATGCATACAACGCCGCCGGATCTCCCGGACGCCGCGGCGCGGAGCGCCATGCGACGGGCCGGCCCGTGACCCGCTCGACGGCCGCGATGACCTCACGGACCGATGACGGGCGCTCGGTGCCCACGTTGAAGGTAGCCGAGGCGCCGCCCTCCTCGAGATACCCGAGCGCCCGGACGTGCGCGTCTGCCAGGTCGGTCACGTGCACGTAATCGCGCAGGCAGGTGCCGTCCGGCGTCGGGTAGTCCTCGCCGAACACTTCGAGCGGCGGCCCGCCCCTGGCCGCGTCGAGCGCCCGCGGACTCACGTGAATCTCCGGCGTGTGATCCTCTCCAAGCTCGCCGTCGGGATCCGCGCCGGCCGCGTTGAAGTAGCGCAACCTGACCGACCGGAGGCCGTGCGCCCTCTCCAGATGCGGCAGCGCGTGCTCGATGGCCAGCTTCGTCTGACCATAGGCGTTGATCGGCGCCGTCGGGTGCGTCTCGTCGATCGGCGTCTCGCGCGGCTCGCCGTAGACCGCGCACGTCGACGAGAAGACGAACCGCTGCACGCCCTCGGCCACCATCGCCTCGAGCGTCCCCATCGTTCCCGACACGTTGTTGCGATAGTAACCCAGCGGATCCCGCACGGAATCGGGAACGATGAGCCACGCGGCAAAGTGCATCACGGCGCTGGCGCCGCTCTCGCGGATGGCCCGGCGGACCTCGGCGACGTCGCCGATATCGCCCTGCACGAGCGGTGACCCGCGCGCCGCCTCGCGGTGGCCAGCCGAGAGGTTGTCGTAGATCACGACCTCGTAGCCCGCGCTGCGCAGCGCCTTCGCCGCGTGACTGCCGATGTAGCCGGCGCCGCCGGTAACGAGAACGGTCGTCACGCTACCGGCCAATGGAATAGTAGGTGAAGCCGTGGGTCTTCATCTGATCGGGCGTGAACAGATTGCGGCCGTCGAAGATCACCGGGGACCGCATCAGCGCGCGCATGCGCGGAAAGTCGGGTCGGCGGAACTCGTTCCATTCCGTGATGATGGCCAGCGCATCGGCGCCTTTCAGGGCATCATAGCTCTTGGCGGCGTAGGTCACCTTCGAGCCGAGGATGCTGCGGGCCACCTTCACGGCCTCGGGGTCGAAGGCCTGCACCTTCGCGCCGGCCTCGAGCAGCGCGCCAATCAGCGCGATGGACGGCGCCTCGCGCATGTCGTCGGTCCTCGGCTTGAACGCCAGGCCCCACACGGCAATCGTCTTTCCCTTGAGCGAGCCGAAATGCGCCTGCATCTTCGCAATCAGACGCACTTTCTGAAGCTGGTTCACCGCCTGCACCGCGTGGAGAATCTTGAAGTCGTACGACTTCTCGGCGGCGAAGTGGATCATCGCCTTGACGTCCTTCGGAAAGCAGCTCCCGCCGTAGCCGACGCCGGGAAAGAGGAATGAGCTGCCGATGCGCCGATCGGAGCCGATCGCGCGCCGCACCTGATCGACGTCGGCGCCCACCAGCTCGCACACGTTCGCCACCTCGTTCATGAACGAGATGCGTGTCGCGAGCATGGCGTTGGCGGCGTACTTGGTGAGCTCCGCGCTCGCGCAGTCCATCACCATGATCGGCGCACCGGTGCGCGTGAACGGCGCGTAGAGCTCGAGCATCAGCTCGGCGCCGCGGGGGTCCTCTGCCCCCACGATCACGCGGTCCGGCTTCATGAAGTCTTCGATGGCCGCGCCCTGCTTCAGGAATTCGGGATTGCTCACAACGCTGAACGGATGCGTTGTCTCGCGGCGGATGACCTCCCGTACCTTCACCGAGGTGCCGACCGGCACGGTGCTCTTGTCGACGATCACCTTGTAGCCGTTCATCGCCTTCGCTATGTCCTTCGCCACGGTGAGCACGTGCTGAAGGTCGGCCGCCCCATCCTCGCCTTGCGGCGTGCCGACCGCGACGAACACGAGCGTCGAATCCCGCACCGCCTTGGGAAGCATCGTCGTGAACGTGAGCCGCTTCTCGAGTCGATTGCGGCGCACCATCTCCTCGAGCCCCGGTTCGTAGATGGGCATGCGGCCGCGGCGGAGCATTCGGATTTTCGCCTCGTCTTTGTCCACGCAGATAACGTCGTTGCCGCTTTCCGCGAAACACGCACCGGCCACCAGCCCCACGTATCCGGTTCCGATGACTGCGATTTTCATCCGCCCTCCGCACCGGTCCGAAACCGTTGACGGTACCATAACGCTGAGAATGCTGTCTATATGTTGAGTAGCAAGGACTTGTCTCGCAGCGTTGGCTTACGGTGCGCGCACGCTGTGCGCGCACCGGGCCGTGCGCCGCGTTCAGCCTGAGGCCGTGGTACGCTCATGCCCGTGCGCATCCTCGTCGACTACCGCCCTGCTCTGCGCGAGCGGACGGGGGCTGGCGAGTTCGTCCACGAACTGGTTCGCGCGTACACGAGAATCCCGGCGGCCGCGAACGACCAGGTCACGGTCTTCACGAGCTCATGGAAGGACCGGCCGGCGCCTCATCTGCCGGTCGAGCTGGGGAGCCGCGTCGTGGACCGACGCGTGCCGGTGCGCTGGCTCAACTACATGTGGCATCGGCTCGAGTGGCCGCCGGTCGAAAGGCTCGCCGGCTCATTCGACGTCGTGCACGCGGCGCACCCCCTTCTAATCCCGGCCCGGCGCGCGGCGCAGGTCGTGACCATTCACGACCTCTTTTTTCTCCTCGAGCCCGAGCGGACGCGCGCGGAAATCCGACGGGACTATCCGGCGCTCGCGGGTGACCATGCCCGGCGGGCAGATGCGGTTGTCACACCGTCGCGCCACACGGCGGGATTGCTTCAACAGAAGCTGGGCGTGGAATCGAAGCGGATTTACCTGTGCTCGCCAGGCGCGCCCGAATGGCAGACGCTCGGTCGCGAAGCGCACGTGCCACGCGGCGGTTACGTCCTGTTCGTCGGGACGCTCGAGCCGCGCAAGAATGTGGGCGCGCTGATTGATGCCTACAGGCGCCTCGTCAACGCCGGCAGACCCGTGCCTGACCTCGTGCTGGCTGGACGCGCCACGCCGGATGCGCGCGACCTGCTCGACGAAATCCAACGGCCGCCGCTGGCAGGTCACGTCGAGCACCGGGGATATGTGCCGGCTGCCGAGCGCGAGCGGCTCTATGCCGGCGCGCGGTTGTTCGTGATGCCGTCCTTCGACGAGGGGTTCGGCCTGCCGGTGCTCGAAGCGATGTCGGCGGGCATTCCGGTCGTTGCCTCGACCGGGGGATCCCTGCCCGAAGTGCTCGGCGACGCGGGGGCGCTCGTCGAGCCGTCGGATGTCGAGGGTCTGGCGGGGGCAATCGATCGGATGGTCAACGACGAGGCTTACGCGCGGGCGTGCGCCGATCGGGGTCTTCGGCGCGCGAGCGAGTTCTCCTGGTCGCGCGCTGCGGAGACGGCGCGACGCGCGTATGTCGACGCCGTTGCCCGGCGGCGCGCGCGCGGTGTTTCGTAGGCCGCATTTTTAGATGCGGCCCATACCGGGTCTGAACACCCGGCCCACGTACGAATGTGCGAATTGCGATCGACGCGCGAGAGCTCGCGGGCAAGCCAACCGGGGTCGGGCGATTCCTGTCCGAGATCGTGCGTGAGTGGGTGGACCTCCCCGCTGCCCGGGCGCACGAGTTTTGTTTCTGCGCGCCTGATCCTGTCGAATTACCTATCTCGATCCGGAAGCTCAACGTGCGCGTGGACGTCGCCCCTGGAGGCGGCACGTACTGGGAGCAGATCGTGCTTCCCCGCATGCTTCGACGTCTCGACGCGTCGGTACTGCTGGCGCCAGGCTACTCGGGACCGCTCTTCGCCGATACGCCGATGGTCGTCGCCGTGCACGACGTGTCGTTCGCAGCGCACCCGGAGTGGTTCCGCTGGCGCGAAGGGTTGCGACGACGCTTCATCACGCGAAATGCTGCGCAGCGCGCCGCCCGGGTGATTACGATCTCTGAATTCTCGCGCCGGGAAATTGCGGAGCACCTCGGCGTGCTCGAATCCCGGATCGACGTCGTCTATCCCGGCGTCACCAGGCCTGCACAGATGGAGAGGCGCCGGTCGGGCGAACCAGAAGCGACGGTCCTCTATGTCGGCTCCCTGTTCAACCGCCGACATATCCCGGAACTGATGGCCGGGTTCTCCTCGCTCGCGGCGCGGCACCCGGACGTACGGCTCGATATCGTCGGCGACAATCGCACGTTCCCGCACATCGACATCGAACGCCTGGCTCGCGACTCCCACGCCGCCGATCGCATACGCATACGGCCGTACGTCGACGACACCACGCTCGGGCAGCTGTATGCCGGAACGCACGCGTTCGCGTTCCTGTCAGAGTACGAAGGATTCGGAATGACGCCGCTCGAGGCGCTGTCGGCCGGCGTGCCGATTGTCGTGCTCGACACCGCGGTGGCGCGGGAGGTCTACGGTCCGGCCGCGATCTACGTCGAGCGTCCCGATCCGGCACTGATTGATGCGGCACTCGAGCGGGCGCTGTTCGACGAGCCCGCCCGCGCGCGGGTCCTCGAGCATGCAGCCGGCGTGCTGGCGCGCTACTCCTGGCGGACATGCGCCGGGCAGGTGCTCGGCATCCTGACAGCCGCGGGCACGGACCGATGATGCTGCCCATGCCCCGACTCTCAATCATCATCGTCAGCTACAACGCCTGCGCGGAGCTGGAGGCCTGTCTCGCGTCGCTCGTCGCACAGCCGCCATCGGTGGACCACGAGATTGTGGTCGTGGACAACGCCTCCATCGATGGCACGCCCGCAGCTATCCGCGAGCGATGGCCTGGCGTCCGGCTGATCGAGGCCGGCGCCAACATCGGCTTTGCGCGGGCGAACAACATGGGGATCCGGCAGACGTTCGGGGAGCTCGTTCTACTGCTCAACGGCGACACGATCGTTGCACCGGGCGCACTCGATGCCCTCGTGAGCGTGCTCGACCAGCGGGCAGACGTCGCGGTCGTGGGGCCGCGGCTGGTGGACGCAAACGGCCGCGCAGAGTTGTCGTTCGGGCCGATGATCGCACCGTTCGCGGAGCTCTGGCAGAAGACGCTGGTTGGCGGCAACGCTCGCGGGTTTGGTCCGGCCGTTGCCTACGTGGAGCGCGCGACCGCGCGGGAGCGTGAGGTCGACTGGGTGAGCGGAGCGTGCCTCCTGGTTCGACGAGCCGACGCCGAGGAAGCGGGCCTCCTCGACGAGCGATATTTCATGTACGCGGAGGACGTCGACTTCTGCGCGGCGATCCGGGCGCGCGGACGAAAGGTGCTCTTCACGCCGATCGCGCGGGTCGTCCACCTGCGAGGTCGATCCGTCGCGTCAGCCCCGCGCGCCACGGAAGTCGCCTACCGGAGGAGCCAGCTTGCCTTTTATGCCAAGCACCACCCGGCCTGGACGCCGCTCCTCCGGGCGTACTTAAGGGTCCGGGGCCGATTGCCCGATAACTACTGAAGGGTAGGCCTCATCTTTAGATGCGGCATCCGCGTTCAGATGCGACATCAGCGCCGGATCTGAGAATCCGGCCTATGTACGGCGGCTGTGAGCCCGAAGCCTGTATGATCCCCTACGATGCGGGTGGCCATTGACGCGCGCAAACTGCACGATTTCGGGATCGGCACCTATATCCGCAATCTCCTCCGATATCTGGCGCGCGCCGACCACGACACGGAGTACGTGATCCTCTGCCACGAGCCCGACCTGAAGATTACCGAGCAGCTCGGCCCCAACTTCCGGGCCGTGCTCGAGAAATCACCCAACTATTCGCTGCGCGAGCAGCTCCACGTTCCCTTCGTGCTGCTGCGCGAGCGGCCCGACATCTATCACGCCCCGCACTACGTGCTACCGCCGGCCGTCCCGTGCCGTTCGGTCGTGACGATCCACGACTGCATCCATCTGATGTTCCCGCAGTACCTCCCGAACCGCGCGGCGTACGCGTACGCCAAAGCGCTGATGTGGAGCGCCGCCCGGCGCTCCGATCGGATCCTGACGGTTTCGGAGTCGTCCAAGCGGGACATCCTTCACTATTTCAACGTCTCACCCGAGAAGATCGTGGTCGTCTACAACGCCATTGACGAGCGCTTCGCCGTGGAGCCGAGCGAGGACGATCTCGCGCGCGTGCGCGAACGCTACCAGCTCGATCACGCCTTCGTCCTCTACACGGGCAACATCAAACCGCACAAGAATCTGGTGCGGCTGATCGAGGCGTTCGAAGGCCTGCGCAAGGAGGGCTTCGACGATCTGAAGCTGCTGATCATCGGTGACGAGATCTCGAAGCTCCCTGCCCTCCGGCGGGCCGTGCACAGGTACAAGCTCCACAAGTACGTGCGGTTTCTCGGGTTCGTGAAGGACGACACGCTCGCGATCCTGTACCGGCTTGCCGCGGTGTTCGTGTTTCCGTCGCTCTACGAAGGATTCGGCCTGCCTCCGCTCGAGGCGATGGCGAGCGGCACGCCGGTGGTCACGTCGAATCTCTCGTCGATGCCGGAGGTGGCGGGCGATGCCGCTGTCCTCGTGGACCCCTACGATCCGCACTCGATCAAGGACGGCATGAGTCGCGTGCTGAGCGACCAGGGGCTGCGCGAACAGCTCCGAGCGCGGGGACTGGTGCGGGCGCGCGACTTCTCCTGGGAACGGTCAGTCGCGCGCACGAGGCAGATTTACCTGGAGGCGGCCCGGGAGTCATGACCGTCGCCATCGTCCACGACTGGCTCACCGGGATGCGCGGCGGCGAGAAGGTGCTCGAGGTACTGTGCGAGCGCTATCCGGACGCCGACCTGTTCACGCTGTTCCACGCTCGCGGGTCCGTGTCGCCCACGATCGAGCGGCACCGGATCCGGACCTCCCTCGTCCAGCATCTGCCGTTCGCGGCCCGTCACTACCGTCGCTATCTGCCGCTCTTTCCGCTGGCCGTCGAGCAATTCGACCTCGAGGGGTACGATCTGGTCATCAGCTCATCGCACTGCGCGGCGAAGGGCGCGCCGACGTCCGCGCGCACGCGGCATGTGAGCTATTGCCATTCACCGATGCGCTATGCGTGGGATCAGTTCGACGCGTATTTCGGGCCCGAGCGGGTCGGCGCGTTCGCGAGCCGCTGGATCTACCGTCCTCTCCTCGCGCGGCTCGCGCGATGGGACGCGGCGACGGCCTCGCGGGTCGATCGGTTCCTCGCCAACTCAGGCCATGTTGCGGGGCGGATCCGCCGATACTATAATCGCGACTCGACGATCGTGTATCCGCCCATCGACACGGTCTTCTACCATCCCGACGCTACCGTCCCGGCCAGCCACTTTCTCGTCGTGTCGGCGCTCGTCCCCTACAAGCGGATCGACCTGGCGATTGAGGCATGCCGTCGCGCGGGAGCTCCCCTGCGTATTGTCGGGGATGGACCCGAGCGCGCCTCTCTCGAGCGGCGTGCCGGACCGGATGTCACGTTCCTCGGCCGCTTGTCGGACGCGGAGCTTCGCGACGAATACCGCCGCGCTGCCGCCGTGCTTCTCCCGGGCGAGGAGGACTTCGGAATCGTGCCCGTGGAGGCGCAGGCCTGCGGGCGTCCCGTCGTGGCGCTCGCCCGCGGCGGGGCGCTCGAAACCATCATCGACGGCGACACCGGAGTACTGGTACCGTTGCCGACGGCGGCGGCGTTCGCCGGGGGACTGGAGCGGGTAGGGCGCATGCGGGTCGACGGCGCTCGCATCCGGACGCATGCGGAACGTTTCTCACGCGAGCGCTTCGCGAGAGAGATTGCGGACGTGCTCGACGATACGGTCGCCGCGCCCGCTGGCCAACGATGGTAAGACGCTACAACCGGCTGCTCGTCGCGTTCTACGTCATCACGGACGCGCTCCTCGCGATGTGGGCGTTCATCTTTGCCTACGGCATCCGATTCGAGAGCGGCCTGATTCCGGTGACCAAGGGATACCCACCGATCCACCAGTACATCAACCTGCTGCCGTTCATCGGGATCCTCACGCCGCTCGCCTTTCACCTTCAGGGCGTCTATCGCCTGCGCCGGGGTCGATCCCGCATCGACGATTTCTTTGGCGTCCTCGTCGGCAGCGTGCTCGCCGTGGTCTTCGTCGTCGTCTCGACTCTGTACGTGCAGACCTATTACCTCTCGGAGGAGGCAAAGGCGCGCGGCGCATACGAGGTCTCACAGCTCGTGTGGCTGATCTTCCTCCTGCTGACCGTGGCCGTCACCTACGGGTCGCGCGAGGGGGTCCGCGAGCTCTTCGAACGCCGATGGCGCGCCGGCATCGGGCTGAAGCGGATCCTCATCGCCGGCGCGAGCGACCTCGGCCGGCTCGTCGCCGACCGCATCGTCCACCATCGTGAGCTGGGGTTCCAGGTCATCGGCTTCGTGGACGACCGCGCAGGGGGCGATCACATCGGCTATCGCGGCCTTCCGCTGCTCGGCACGCTTGCCGAGGTCGGCGAGATTGCGCAGCGCGAGCGGATCGATCATCTGTACGTCGCCTTGCCGCTCGAGGAACATTCGAAGCTCCTCGACCTCATCGAGCTCACGAGCCGCGAATGCTTCGACGTGAAGGTCGTGCCCGACCTCCTGCAGTTCATCGCGCTGCGCGCCCGCATGGAGGACCTCGACGGGCTGCCCGTGATCAACGTCAACGAGGTGCCGCTGCAGGGCCTCAACGCTTGGGTGAAGCGCGTCATCGACATCGTGCTGGGGTGCGCGGCGCTGGTCGCGCTGGCCATTCCCTTCGGCATCATCGCGCTGCTCGTGAAGCTCACGTCGCGCGGCACGATCTTCTTTCGGCAGGAGCGGATGGGGCTCGACGGCAAGGGCTTTACCGTCTACAAATTCCGATCGATGTACGAGCATGCCGAGGATGTGAGCGGCCCGATATGGGCGCGCGACGACGACCCGCGCGCCACGCGCATCGGCCGGTGGCTTCGCAAGCTGGATCTCGACGAGCTGCCCCAGTTCTGGAACGTGCTGAAGGGCGATATGTCGATCGTGGGACCGCGTCCGGAGCGCCCGTTCTTCGTCGCGCAGTTCAAGCACCGCATCCCGCAGTACATGCTCCGTCACAAGGTGAAGGCCGGAATCACCGGCTGGGCGCAGGTCAACGGCTGGCGCGGCAACACGTCGCTCGAAAAGCGGATCGAGTACGACCTCTACTACATCGAAAACTGGTCGGTCTCGCTCGACCTGAAGATTATGTGGCTCACGATCGTCCGCGGCCTCTTCCAAAGGCACGCATACATCGGATGACTAACGTCAGGCAAAGGTCAAAGGTCAAAGGTCAAAAGTGAGGTCAAAGGTATAAGGTCACCGGTGTAGGTCATAGGGGTAGGGGTAGGTCATAGGGCTAGGTCAAGGCTGTAGGCCTACATCTCAGACCTACACCTGGCACTTAGCACCTGGCACTTAGCACCTGACACCTAGCACCTAGAACCTGGCACCTAGCACCTGGCACTTAGCACTTGGCACCTAAACCTTTGACCTAACTTTTGACCTTTGACCTTTGACCTTTGACCTTGCGAAGCATGCCCCGAACCGTCGTCACCGGAGCCGCCGGCTTCATCGGCTCGCATCTTGCTGAAGCGCTGCTCGACCGCGGGCATGCCGTCGTGGGCATCGACAACCTGCTCACCGGCGACATGACCAACGTCGCTCACCTTCGTGACCGCGATTTCCAGTTCATCCGCCACGACGTCACGCGGTACATCGACGTGGACGGTCGGGTCGACTACGTTCTGCACTGGGCGAGTCCGGCCAGCCCGATCGATTACCTGGAGCTGCCCATCCAGACCTTGAAGGTCGGCTCGCTCGGCACCCACAACGCGCTGGGCCTGGCCAAGGCGAAGAACGCGACGTTCGTGCTCGCCTCGACCTCCGAGGTGTACGGCGATCCCCTCGAGCACCCTCAGAAGGAAACCTACTGGGGTCACGTGAACCCGATCGGTCCTCGCGGCGTGTACGACGAGGCGAAACGATTCGCCGAGGCCATGACGCTCGCCTACCATCGCTATCACGGCGTCAACACCAAGATCGCCCGCATCTTCAACACCTATGGTCCGCGCATGCGCCTGCGCGACGGCCGTGCCGTTCCGGCGTTCATGTCGCAGGCGCTGAAGAACGAGGACGTGACGGTGTTCGGCAACGGCTCCCAGACACGCAGCTTCACCTACGTCAGCGACCTCGTCGACGGCGTGCTCCGTCTGACGGAGTCCGACACGAACGAGCCGGTCAACATCGGCAATCCTCACGAGGTGACCATCGAGCAGATCGCGCGCACGATCATCACGCTCACCGGATCCCGGAGCCGGATCGTCTACAAGCCGCTGCCGGTGGACGACCCGAAGCAGCGCCGGCCGGACATCACGCGAGCGCGGACGATCCTCGGCTGGGAACCGCACGTCGGCCTCGA